>NZ_JBFUPN010000017.1:0-177613 GCF_041355315.1 Mucilaginibacter sp. RCC_168 | reverse complement strand
AACGTTTATGAAGGATGGCTACTCTATCAAGATTACAACTAAAAGATGTGTCCACACAGTAGCCCGTGGGGAGGGAACTGAAAAATATGATTTTCTTTCCGTTGTCTGTGTCCTCACAGACAACTTATTGCTCCCAAACGTAAAAGCAAATCGTTTGTGAGGACACAGACGATGGATGTAGAGTTAAGAAAATATCCAACAATTTAGGAAATATATGGACCTAAATAATCATATTCCTCTTTTTCTTGATTCTTGTCTCTTGATTCTTAACTCTCTCTTATCCCTCCATTTTATATTCCTCTATCTCTTTCAAAAATTCCATTGCCTTGATGATTTTTTTGCCGCCGAAACTTTCGACAAAGCTTCTGACCCATTTGCGGTGGATGTTTTTATACGTTAGCGTGTTGAATAGATAGACAGACAATATGGTAAATAAAGCAAGTACAGTAAGGTTAATAGCCCAAAATGTTGCTCCGCCGTGATCAACCAGTTGCTGATTATACCAAAACGTACACCAAAATGGAGTTTGCAATATCATTATCCGGCCTACCATGTTCAGTGAGCTTTGTATGGCCGCCAGTTTTTCCTGTGTGCCGGTAATGGTATCGGCTATACTTATACGCTCCAGCATGATCAGGTGCCTGAGATAGGAGGCCACGGCAAAAATATTGAACAGAGCGATAAGGCCTATGGAAATAGCGAAATAGATATTGTTTAAGCTGTTGATCACCAGGAAGCCCAAGGAAACGGTAAATAATATGCCTGCCACCACACCCAAAACCTGGTTGCGGCGAAACGAGTTGATATGGTCCTCGATCTTTTTGGTTTGCATTTCCCTGATGATCTTATAATTGAGCTGCAGGCTTTTCTCCAGCTTCAGATCATACTCCTGCCACAGTTGTTTTATCTTTGACTCTTCCATTGTATTAAGCGTTAATTTTTGAAAACTTTTGTTTTAATTGTTCTTTAATTCGGTTGGTTTTGGTGCGGACATTGGCTTCAGACAAGCCCAATATTTCGGCTATTTCCTTGCCGCTTTTCTCTTCCAGGTAAAGTAGCATCAGGGCCCTGTCCAGCTCCTTTAACTCGTTAATAAACTGTTGGAGGAGACTAAGCTGTGTTTCGGGTGATGTCTCTGGTTCCTCACTAAAATCCATCATCGTTTCAGACAGCGGAACAATCACGTCATTTTTCTTTTTCTCCTTCCGGTAGGAGCTGATACCCACATTGAGCGCCACACGGTACATCCAGGTAGACAGCTTGCTGCGGTCATCAAAACTGGGAAAGGCCCGCCAAAGCTGGAAGATGATTTCCTGCACCAGGTCCTTTTTATCATTTTCATCCTTCTTGAACGAATTAGCGATCTTGTAGATGATTCCCTTATTCTGTTCAATTATGGTTAAAAATATTCCCTCTTGTTGATTACTCATCGAATACCTGTGTTTTACCAATTATTCGCACAGGGGAGCGAAATGTTACAGTTTTTGCCATTTTTTTCTAAAGAGGGTGTCATGCTGAGCTCCGTCGAAGCATGGTGAGCAGGCCTCTGCGCTCCCTTCGACGGAGCTCAGGGTGACACCCACCCTCATGTCATTGCGAGGAGGAACGACGAAGCAATCTCATCGCGTTCAATATGCAAGTGAGGAGATTGCCGCGCTGCGCTCGCAATGACATACTCTTTGTAAATAATTGGGTTCATATCTTATGTAATACGTCATTGTATCTTCAAAGCCCATGGATTTTAATTCTCAGGGTAATACCCCTGTATAAATCTATTGGTTTTTTCCTGGTCTTGATTCTTGACTCTTGGTTCTTGTTTCTCGTTCCCGATTTTTTTTCAACCAGAGTCAGGGTAAAGTTCATGGGGCGTGTCATAGCTCCAAAAACACGATAAATATTATAGACATGAACTTTTACACTTACAATGACAGCCTCCTATTAACTATTTTAAAAATATGGACATTTTTTTTAATAGTATTTGTAGGTACCAATGCCCAGGCACAGGATCACGACCGTGCCCGCACCAACGTGGGTTTGGTTTACCCGCTAAGCAGCAACTGGACAAAAGCACCACGCGATACCAATAGCTTTTCTCTAAATCTGATCGCCGGTGTATCAGCCGCTGAGCGCGGGGTTACTATTGCCGGGTTCTCCAATATTATTCACAATGACGCGCGTGGTTTCCAGATAGCCGGATTTTCAAATCACGTAGGGAAAAACGCCGATGGTACCATGGTAGCCGGATTTTTAAATACTTATGGCGGCGGTCATGGGGTAGCGGTTGCCGGTTTTGCCAATATAGCGGCCAACAGCAGCGGCGCCCAGATAGCAGGCTTCCTGAATAAAGGCGGTAATGTGTCAACCTTGCAGCTGGCTGGTTTTATGAATATAGCCCGCGACAATAAAGGCACCCAGATTGCCGGTTTTATGAACCTGGCCAAAAAATCAAGGGGCACGCAAATAGGTTTTATCAACATTGCCGATAGCGCCGGTACGCAAATAGGCATCATCAATATTGCCAAAAACGGCGAGAAAAGCTTCGGCGCTACTATCGACGAAAATCAAACCGCATTGTTAACCTTTCGCTCCGGCGGTAAAGTATTTTACGGTATCGTAGGCGTGGGCTACAACTTTAACAATAAAAAGCAGAAGTACGCCTACGAGGCAGGTTTTGGCGCGCATGTGTTAACCATCCAGTCGTTCCGCCTGAATACAGAACTGGTTAACGGCGGACTGGAAAGCTTTAAGGATAAGGATGAGTATTGGAAGTCGACATTCCGGCTGATGCCATCATTCCGGATAGCCAACAAAGTGGACATATTCGCTGGCCCGTCTATCAATTATGTGAACACCAATACCGAAGAAGGGCGTAAGCTAACCACCAAGTACATCAACAGCTGGACACGCCATGATGGCCGCGACCTTCATGGGTTTTATGTTGGTTATATGGCCGGTATACAGGTGGCTTTGTAGGTGTGTCACACAAAGTGGGTGTCACCCTGAGCTCCGTCGAAGGGTAGAGTGCAGAGGCCAACCCACCATGCTTCGACGAGCTGCATGACATCCCATTTAGTATAATCAAAATTCTTTCAAAACACAGTCAGGGTAAAGTTTACCGTGCGTGTCATACTATTAAACAACAGATAATAATTCAATAAAATGATCACAAACAAAAACCAAAAAATGAAAGCAATTAAATTATTTGCAACGGCAGCTATCCTGGTTACTTTAGGGATAGGTTCTGCAAAAGCTCAGTCGACATCAGATCTTGAATTTGGTATAAAGGCAGGTGTTAACTTTTCTACTTTAAAAACAGGCTTGAGCGCTATTAACGATAAATCGGGTAAAATAGGTTTTAACGCGGGTATATTTGCCAGGGCCGGACAAACCTTGTATTTTCAACCAGAGTTAAACTATGTAACCTTTAGCGACAAATACCGTTTTAATTCAAATTCGTACGAAGCTAAATTCAGGCAATTGAATGTCCCTTTAATGGTAGGTTATAAGATTGTAAATACTGCCGATCTGAATTTCAGGGTATCAGCCGGTCCGGATCTGTACTATAATCTTAAAACGCCAATTGCTCCGGAAGGATTTAAATACAAAAAATTTAGCGCCGGCGGTGTGTTAAACGCGGGTGTTGATATCGGCAGCTTAACGTTTGACGCCCGGTACAGCTTAGGTTTAAGCAAGGTGAATAAAGAGCTTGGTCAAAAAGCCAATATCTTTAGCCTGGGAGTTGGGTTTAAATTTCAATAGTTTATAAAAGAGAGTCAAGAATTAAGAGTCAAGAATCAAGACAGGAAAATAGTAACAAGCGAATTAATTTTGTCCCTATCTTGATTCTTGACTCTTGGTTCTCGATTCTAATCTAAAAAGCCCATAATGGATAATAAGGAGATGACAGCCGATCTGGTCAGCGAAAACGAGGCCGTTTTTGAGCAGCTGTTCAAAAAACATTTTAGGGAACTCCACGCATATACTTTCTCGTTATTGAAGGACTGGGATGTTGCGGAAGAAATTGTACAATCCCTTTTCCTTAAACTTTGGGAAAAAAACGAATGGTCGCATATACAAACATCCATTAAATCGTACCTGTACAAATCGGTATATCACGAAAGCCTGAACTATATCAGGCGGCAAAAAGTTCAATTAAAATATCAAACCTCAACAGCGTATGCCATGAAGAACGATACAGATGACGCGGCAGGCAAACTAAAAATGAGCGAACTGGAACATCATTTAAACAATGCCCTGGGTAAACTGCCCGAAAAATGCCGGGCCATATTTCAGCTAAGCCGTTTCCAGGAATTAAAATACCAGGAAATAGCCAACCAGCTGGATATATCCATAAAAACTGTAGAAACGCACATGGGCAAGGCGCTGCGGATATTAAGAAAAGAAATGAAGGAATTTTTACCACTTATTGCATTAATGCTATTTAATATGTTTAGATCATGAAACAGGATATGAGTGAAGATATACTGATCAAATATATTTTGGGGGAGGCCAGCACTGATGAAGGGCAGGAAATTGAAACCTGGAAGCGTGCCAATCATGCCAACGCCAAAAAATTTGAGGAGGTAAAAATTATCCTGGAGACCGGTAAACGACTGGCACAGGTTAGTCCGCTGGGAGAGGCCGAGGCCTGGGAGAAATTTAAGGAGAAAAGAGTGACTGCCAACAGGGAGCCCGTTAAGGTGGTTTCGATAAACAGGAACAACAGCAATACGGGCTGGCTACGCATAGCCGCGGCAGCAATATTGCTCATAGGCGGTGGTTGGATAGGCTATTCTTTATACCAGCAGAATGCAGCTAACCGGGTAGTTAACATCCAGGCAAATAACGAGGTACGGGTAGATACGCTGCCTGATGGATCGGTGGTGCATTTGAACAAGAATTCGGGCATAAGCTATACCGGTACTTTTAAATCGAAGCGTGAGATAACACTTACCGGCGAGGCATTTTTTGATGTGAAGCATGATGAGGCAGCTCCCTTTACCGTGCATGTAAATGATGTGACCATTAAAGATGTAGGCACGGCCTTTAATGTAAAAAGCAAACAGCGCAACACCCAGATCATTGTAGAGAGCGGGATTGTACAGGTAAGCCGCAGCAACAACGCGGTAAGGTTAACCCGTAACCAAATGGTGAGCATCAACCCCGAAGATAAACAACTGAAGGTTGAAAAAAGCATCGACGATCTGTATAGCTATTACAAGAACCCGGTATTCAACGCCAATAATATACCGCTGTGGCGCCTGGTTAATGTATTGAACGAAGCTTACGGCGTGAATATCAAAATAGAGAATGCTGCCATGCGTAATACCCCTATCACCATTCCTATTAAATGGTCCGAGCCCCTAAACAATGCATTGAATGCCATAAAAGGTACCACCCCTGCTATGAATATTCTGCAAGTAGGAAATAATTTCATTATCAGATAACAAAAGAGGCTGTATCACATCAATCATGATCAGCCTCTTTTGTTATTTGATTTATCAGGATGCTTAGTGCTATAAAAGCCCCTCCCGTGGGGAGAGAATTAAAAACACTTCTTCGTCGGTTCAAGCGTCCACGCTTGAACCCATACTTAAGTAAGCGTCTACGCTTACCTAAAATAATATCCAGGCGTGGACGCCTGGATTGCGAATTTTTCGGAAGATTGTTGGTTCGGCTAAAGCCAGCAAATGATTCCATTATCCGTCCCATAAATGGGACGGCAATGAATAGAAGGCGAACTGATTTCCCTTTCATTGCCGTTGGTTTTAACCGACGGGTTTCAGATGATCAGCTACTGGCTTTAGCCAAAAAATGGTCAATTTGATTAATCACAGCCTCTCTTTCTACCCCTATTCTTATAACCGTAGAGGCGCATCACGTGCGCCTTTTTTTGTTACCAAACAAATTGCAAACCGCCGGTTACGCCAATACTTAGGGTGGTGATGTTATTATCACTGCCAATATGTTTGCTCAACTCCCAGCCATGGATTTGGGCATCGTCATTAGGATCGGCGCCGGTGATATTGAATGTGGGACCGGCAAACAGGCGAAGCAGTTTAGTAAGCTTATAGCCGGGTAGCAGTCTGAAAGACTGGGTCTGGTAGAATTTATTTTTGGTATCGGTATAAAGCTCTACTGTATATTCGCCGTTTAGAGAGAATTTGGAATGGTTGATGATATGCGCGCCGAAACCTATATCAAAAACATATTTGGATGACGCGCCGCCAAATTTATAACCGCCACCTATCAAGCCGTACATGACCCTGCCGCCGGAGCGAAAATCAAGATGGATGAACAGATTTTCATCGGTACTGATGGCCAGGCTTTTTTCGCCGTTTTTGATAAAGTTGATGATGCCGATGGGATAGTCGCTGCTATCGGCTACGTTAAATAAAAAGCCAAGCTGAAAACCCTTTACCTTTTTGGCTACGTTGAAAAGACCGGCCATTTGTGAGCCCGTTTGCCCTGTCGACCAGTTGAACAGGCCCGCAAACTGCACTCCACTGGATTGCTGCCCGGTATTGAACAAGCCTGCCACCTGTACGCCATGGGTAAAATTCTTTACGTTATTAAACAGCCCTGCCATTTGAAAGCCACTGGCTTCCTGATCAAGGTTGGCAATACCAGCCACCTGCGCGCCTTTAAATTTATTGGTTCTGTTGCCTATACCAGCCACTTGCATGCCGCTTGAGTTGTTGAGCACATTGTTGTATATGCCAGCTATCTCAAAACCGCTCAGGCTGCCCCCAACTACGTTAAATATCCCGGCCATCTGAAAACCGTTCACATCTTTACGATTGATATTAAATATACCGGCTGCTTCAACGCCGTTAATACCGGCAGTATAACCACCCAGGAGATTATAAGAAACTTTGTCGATGATCTGGCTGTTATACATACCATGCGTACTCAGGCCGGGTACCAGCGAAACCTGGTAGGGGCTTGTGGCAAAAAAGTTGCCCAGGTTCATACCTTGAACCAGTTGTTTCGAGCTGATAAAAAAACGGGCAAAGCGGCTGTGCTCCACGCTGTTTCCCGAGCCTTCGTCGGGGTAATATTTATAATTCTTGTTATTATGCTTGGAATCTACGTTTACTACCGGCAATATATAAAGGGCGGTATCGCGGTATTCCTCCTTGCTTACACTTAAGGAGAGCGGGCCGTTAGTAGTTTTAAGCTTGAGTTCAAAGTAACCCTTGTCGTTGGTCAGGGTTGACACCAGCTGATTTTTTTCATAAACACTGGCCTGACCTATAGCCTTTTGCCCCGAAACATCATTTACATAACCTTTAACTATTGCCAGCTCCTTATCTACTTCGGCGGTGATGTACAATCTGCCGGGCGCGTGTCGCAATACAATGTAGCCCGGTACTTCTTTAAACTCATAACTATCCCCCAACAATTTATCCAGCAGGCTAAAAAGTGTTCCCCGGTAACCCGCCACAGATACCATGCTATCGGCCGGTATGGTTTTATTATTATAGGCAAAATAAAAATTGCCTTTGCTGGCAATCTTATCCAATACGGTACTCATGCGTTGCTGTTTGATCTCACCGATGGAGATCTCCTTCAGCAGGTTATTCTGAGCGTAAAGTTTGGAGCAAAAAAGCGCGGGTATAAAAAACGCAAAGCCGCGGGTGATTAGTTTTTGGTTGATGGTCATTAATTTATAGATGCTTTGTGTGTTATCATACACCTGTTTTATATGAGCCGGGTTAGGGCAACATAAAGCATGGCGTATAGTATAACACGCTCAAGGGTTTTTACCCTTACACTGTTTTTAAATTATTTTAGGTTAGATGCCTGTCTTGCCAAATAGTGACAAATAAAATTTTCGGCGATGGTTGATTACGGCAAAATTAACCATTTTATTCCCTAAATGTCAGCTCATTGTAAGCAATAAGTAAATATTGATTTTATTTTGAAATGATCGTTTCAAAATACTTATCTTTGATTCAACATTTCAAAACAACGATCTTAAACATTAAAAAAATGAATAATCTAACAAACAAAGTTGCCGTAGTTACAGGTGGTAACAGCGGTATTGGATATGCAGCCGCAAAAGAACTGATAGCACAAGGCGCAACCGTAGTTATTACCGGCCGTAACCGGGCATCTGTTGAAAAAGCAGCCGAAGAATTGGGCGCTACGGGCATCGTATCAGACCAAAGCAAAATTGACCAGATAGATCAATTAGCACAAGCCGTTAAAGACCAGTTTGCTAAAATTGATATCCTGTTCCTGAACGCCGGTATAGCCACTTTTAGTCCGGTTGAAACCGCTACCGAAGATCATTATGACAGCATCATGAACCTTAACGTAAAAGGCGTTTATTTTACCGTTCAAAAATTTATTCCTTTGTTAAATGATGGCGGTTCTATTATATTCAATGCCTCTGTAAATGCCGTTTTAGGTGTAGCCGATAGCAGTGTTTACTCAATCAGTAAAGCCGCTCTATTATCATTTAACAGGGTTTTGGCCCGTGAGCTTGCACCACGTAAAATAAGGGTAAACGCTATTTCTCCCGGCCCGGTTGCAACCCCGTTATATGATAAATTAGGTTTAGAGCAGGAACAGGTTGATGGATTTGGTGCAGCTTTAAGTCAAAAGATCTTGCTTAACCGGTTTGCCCAATCCGAAGAAATTGCTAACGTGGTACGGTTCCTGGCTTCTGATGATGCTTCGTTTATAACCGGTACCGAAATTACCGTTGATGGTGGTTTAACCGTGAACGCCATTATGTACTAAAAATTTGTTCGAAATTGAAACGATTGTTTCAATTTAAATTAAGCTTATTAATTTTGCCTTATTGCCTGATGCTGTTTATCTAAAGGGGTAAATAGCATTGGCAATGGCATTAAATTTATGGATCATGGCACGCAAAAAAGATTTTGACGAAGATGAACTGCTTGCTAAAGCAGCAGAACTTTTTTGGAGAAAGGGATATAACGGCACATCGGCACAGGATCTGGTCGATTGTTTGAACATCAACCGGTCGAGTTTATACAATACCTATACTGATAAAAGAACGCTGTTTAAAAAATCCCTGTCGCTGTATCAAACCCGGGAAACCGGGGCCATGCTGAGTATGCTGGCTAAAGCCACAAACCCAGAAGCTACTGTAAAGCAAATTTTTGATGGCCTGATCAAAGAGAGTGTGGAAGACTTGCTTTTGAAAGGCTGTTTTATGGTAAACACCGCTGTTGAACTGGCCGGGCAGGATAAAGAGATAGGCGATATGGTGAATAACAACAACCTGAGCGTGGAAGATGCCCTAACCAAACTGATAGAAAACGGACAGCAACAAGGCCAGTTTTCGACCCGAAAAACAGCCCGTACATTGGCCAGGTTTGTTTTTGCTAATATCACCGGAATAAAAGTAGCTGCCAGAACTGGTGCCGGAGAACAAACACTCCGGGACATTGCCGATGTGGCCGTTGCTGCATTAAAGAATTAAATTAACACAAAAAGAAGCAAGCGCCCAATAAGGGCAAGTCCTTTTTTATAGTGATAATTAACAGATGATCAGTGCCAATTTTCGATGCACAATTAATTAATATATGATTAACTCCCTGGTAGCATTACCTGCTTAGCTTTGCCCCTGAATTAAAAGAACTGTAATTTTTTATAGTAATAGTAGAGCGCTGGATGGCAGCATGCTGAAGGTTCGAATCCTTCCTCTACGTCTGAATCCAAATTACCGGCTATGAACTATCCTTTAATAATACTGATAATTTTGCTGGCATTGGCGGTTGTAGTTTTACTGGCCTGGAAGAATCAAAAGGACAAGAAAAAGATAGAGAAGGAGATGAACCGTTCCGAGATTAAGCCCGAAAAGCATGACGAAAATAAGCCCGGTATCTAATATAGGGACTCCTTGCGTTGATGCCCTCTTTCTGTTGAATTGTTATTTCAATGTTTCTTTAATGTAATCGGCTTGTTTGTTAACATTAAGGTTACATTAAAATGTTTTCTTTGATTGCTATTCCTGATAGCGAGTTAATGCCCTGTTTAATACTATGATCGCCCATTCAATTTTAAGGTATGGTTAGCATTTATGCCCGGCCCTCATCATTCATGTTGGTACTAATTGGTGCCTTTGTATGTTTAAGCATAACCACCCACGCCCAATCCGAAAAAAATGCACAGTTGCAACAATTGCAATCATTAGGGCTGCCGCATCCTGATTCGGCCCTTATTGTACTTAAAAAGGCACATGCTAAAGCGGTTCAGGATAATGATAACCAAGCCGCTGGCAGGATTTTGCAGCAAATGGGGCAGATATGCTTTAACCAGGGGCATTACGCGCAAGCCCTTGATTTTTATTTACATGCTGATAAAATATTCGCTCAGGAAAATAACAAAGATCTATTGGCCGGGAATATGGGTAAAATGGGGATCCTGTATTATTATAACAAGCAATCGGATAAGGCATTCCAATTGTATAATAAAGCGTTGGCTCTTTACAGATCCACGGGCAATAAAAAAGGTCAGGCCGAAATATTTGGCGCGATAGGGCATCTGTACGAAAAACATCAGCGGTACGATAGCTCTTTTTATTACCAGCATTTGGCCCTGCGTACCTATAACCAGATAGGGGATAACTACGGACAGGCAAAAATATACGAAAACCTGGGCAGTATCCATGAGGACCTGGCCAATTACGATTCCTCTTACTCCTGTTTTAAAAAATCGCTGGAGATTTACCAACAGCATCATGATGAGGTTGCCAGTATTGAAGTGATCAATAACATTGGCGATATTTTACGTAAAACAGGTAAATACGCACAAGGAATTGAGCAATCGCGCCTGGCTTATGCCTTATCGGTAAAAAATGAAAACCTGTATCAGTTGGCCTCGGCCTGCCGCGATCTGGGTAAAGGTTACCAATTGCTGCATCAAATGGATAGCGCTTATCATTACCTGGAACTGAGCCGTAAGTATTCGCTCGAAGTGTACTCGAGGGAGAGCCTTAAGCAAACTTCTTTTTTACAGGTGTTGTATGATATGGATAAGAAGAGCGATGAAATTACGCGTCTGAACAATATCCGCAAGATAAACCAGATAATTACTATAGCCATAGTTACCATTGTATTGCTGCTGATTGTGCTGGGATTGGTAACATTTAGCAGGCAGCGCCTAAAGATCAGGGATCAGCGTGTTTTGGCCGAACAAAACAAATCGATATTTGAAGCCCAGCATGAATTGATGCAGCTTGAATTGAAAAACAAACAGTTAGAAGAAGAAAGCCTGAAACAACAATTGGAGCTTAAAAGCCAGGAGCTTTCAACCCATACTTTAAACCTCATCAAAAATAACCAGTTGCTGGAAAACATGCGCAATACCCTGCAGGATATGGTGAAGGAAGACAAGCGCGATCAAAAGAAACAGATGCAGCAGATCATCCAGCAAATAAATCAAAGCTTTAATCACGAGCAGCAATGGAAGGAATTTACATTGGCCTTTGAACAGGTACACCAACGCTTTTTCGACAAGCTGAAGCAGCACAGCAATGATCTTACCTCTGCGGATATGCGATTGATAGCCCTGCTTAAAGTAAATATGGACTCGAAAGATATTGCCGGACTGTTAGGCATCTCCAATGATAGCCTGCGTGTTGCCCGCTATCGCCTGCGTAAAAAACTCAACCTGGAGCAGGGCGATAACCTTTCCACCTTTATACAAGCGTTGTAGTGGGAGCGAGTTGCGAGAGCGGGAATCTGAAGCGAGGATCGAGTTTGTAAACAAGGAATTACCTAATACTAACCTTATTCCGATCTCGCTCCCGCACCCCGATCCTCGCACCCCTTAACATATCCTTAATGTAACGGTAAACTAATGATAATGGAGGTTTTGTTGTTTTGTATATAGTTGAAAATAAGTTGTTTATAATTTTTTGTTGCCCTCCCGTATACGTTGCTTGTAACGCTGTTTCCTTTTTGTAACGGCAAATATTAAGGAGCATATAGATGGTTTAAACACCTTTGCCCCGTCAAAAAAAATCAAACACAATTGTATCAATCGCTCACAAAAATGAATAAATATTTACAAACCTTATTATTCCTGCTGTTATGCGTTACCGCTGCGAACGCTACAAAGCTTAAGGGCCATGTTTACGACCGTAAAACCGGCGAACCCATGGTAGGGGCTACCGTTAGCCTGGATAAAACCAATAAAGCCACCACCACCGGTTTGGATGGTTCGTTTGAATTAAAAGATGTACCAAAAGGGGCCTTCAATCTGAGGATTTCCTATGTCATGTATAAAACCGTGATACAGGAAGTAGATATTGAAAAGGAAGATAACCCTCATCTGAAAATTTACCTCGAAGAAGCCGGTAAAGCATTGCAGGAAGTAACCATATCTACCAAAAAGAATGCGGCCTCTGAGAATACAGCCAGGAGATTGGAACAACAGTCGACCCAGGTATTGAACGTGGTATCGGGCAAGGCTATTGAAATATCGCCCGATTTGACGGTAGCTAACGTTATTGCCCGTGTATCGGGTGTATCAGTTGAGCGTAATAGCAATGGCGATGGTCAATACGCCATCTTGCGTGGTATGGACAAACGCTACAACTATACCCTGGTTAACGGCGTGAAGATCCCGAGCCCGGATAACAAATACCGCTATGTTCCGCTTGATATTTTTCCGTCAGATCTGCTGGATCGCTTAGAGGTTTACAAAAGCCTTACACCCAATATGGAAGGCGACGCGGTTGGTGGCGCCGTTAACATGGTGATGAAAGATGCTCCGGACCGCCTTACGATTAACGCGAATATAGCCGGAGGTTATAGCCAGCTGTTTATTGACCGTAAATTTATGAGCTATGATTACTCGGGTATCAACTATAAATCGCCTTCGGAGATACATGGTAAGAGCTACCAGGCTACACAAAATGATTTCTCAAAAGGTACTTTAAGCTATGCTTTAAAACACCCTGCCCCCAACGTAGTGGGCAGCCTTACCCTGGGGCAACGTTTTTTTGATAATAAATTAGGCGTACTTGTTGCCGGTAGCTATCAGAATACCTACCGTGGCAGTAATAGTACGTTTTTTAGTTCGCAGGTTGTTAGTACAGATAAATTTGCCTCCATTACCAGTAGAAGCGACAGGCAGTATTCGGAGCAACAAAAACGTTACGGCCTGTTCTCCAAAGTTGATTATGTGATTGACAGCCGGAATAAATTAAGCTTGTTTAATACCTATGTTAATTTGACTAACATACAGGTACGCGATGAGGTTTCAACCAATTTTTCGACTAATTACGAGCCTGAGAAAGGTAACGCACAACTCAGTTATTCAACCCGGAGCCGGTTAACCGAACAGCAAATTTATAATGGCATGCTGCGTGGCGATCATAAATTGTTTGACGATAAATTAAAAATACAGTGGTCGGCAGTGTATTCATCAGCCGAAAACGAAGTACCTGAAAATACAACCATTAGTTTGAACGGTGTGCGCGAAAATGGAGTTGATCGTCGTACCTTTCTGGCCAATGGTACTTCGCTTACCCATCGTTGGGAGCGTAATACCGACGAAGATAAAGCTGGTTATCTTGACCTGACTTATACCGCCCCGGTTGCCGGTGTTAATGTTGATTTTTCTGCGGGTGGTTTATACCGCGATAAGCAGCGCAGTAGCTTCTATAATAATTATGGACTTAGCGCAGTTAACACAAACGCATTATATGGCACCGATTTTCAAAATTATACCGATCTGGCTTTTACCGTAAATAGTCCGGGCACAGGTGCGGTAAATAATCCATTAACCTATGATGCTTCTGAAAAAATAGGTGCGGGTTATGGTATGTTTAAATTTACAACAAAAACCGTACAGGTAGTGGGTGGTGCAAGGGTTGAGCATACCGATCAGGGATACAATATGCTTTTTCCGCAAAGTGAACTGCGTCCGAAGGGTAACCAGGTTTATACCGATGTGTTGCCAAGTCTTACTTTAAAATACTTTTTAACCGATAAAGAGCAGTTGCACGCGTCATACTTCAGATCAGTTAACCGACCCGGCTTTTACGAGATAGTGCCCAGCAAAATAGTAAATGAAGAGTATGAGGAACGCGGTAACCCCGATTTGAAACGCGCGATAGCCGATAATTTTGATTTACGATATGAGCTCTTCCCAAGTGCATCTACACAATTGCTGGTTGGTGGCTTTTATAAAACCATTAAAGATCCTATCGAATATATTTTTAAACCGGATGCTACACGCGGGCAGGATATATATTACACTCCGGGTAATTTTGGTACAGCACACAACTATGGTTTAGAGCTTGATTTCATCAAGTACTTTAATAAGTTTGGTATAAAAGCCAATTACACCTACACGCACTCTCGCATTACCACTCCAAAAAGCTCCAGATACATTGATGCCAATGGCAATCCCCAGCTGGAATCTGTAAATCAAACGAGACCGCTTTACGGCCAGTCGGAGCATATTGCAAATGTTTCCCTTTTATATAAGGATACCAAAAAGGGATGGGATGCACAGCTGGCTACAAGTTATACCGGTCCGAGGATCAATACGGTATCTCAATTTCTGGATAATGACCTGTGGCAAAAAGGCTTTATACAAATGGATGCCTCTGCCGAAAAAAGATTTAAAAGTGGTATAAGCGTTTTTGTAAAAGCAGGTAACCTGCTAAATACGCCCAATAAATTATTCATAAAAGGTACCAATGCCGCCAACGCGAATGTAGAAGGGATAGATGAATCAAACGGCCACACTTTAATTCGCAGCGATTATTACAAACAGACCTACCTGATAGGTGTGCGCTATAAACTTTAAAAAATTAATCATTTTAATCAAAAATAAGATGAACTTAAAACCAATATTTACGGCACTGCTATTATCGGCCATAGCCATTAGCGGTTGCAGAAAAGCCAACCTGGATGTTGATACCAGCTCTGGCGACGGTTCGGCCCTGGGCGAGATATCCGGCGTGTGGACAAAGGGTAGTACCCAGGTTATTAAAGGAGATGTGATCATTCCTGAAGGTAAATCACTGATCATTGAAGAAGGAGTAACCGTATTGATGGATACAGTAGCCAAACCCGAATTTATAGTAAAAGGCAATCTGTATTCAAGAGGCACTGCGGAAAATCCGATAAAATTTACGGTGAACGATGCTTATAAAACCGATGCCAAAAAATTCGGAAAACTGTGGGGCGGGATATTGGCAGCTAAAACCTGTCAGGAGCTGGTTTTGGATCATACTATACTGGAGTACGGCGGCAATACCACATCAGATGCCTCAACTTCGGTAAAACAGGGTTTATATAAAGCTAAATCAGGCGAAAATCTACCGGCACTCTGGTTTTCTAATGTGAATGGTAAACTGATCGTAGTGAATAGTATCGTCCGTAATTTTCAGGAAGACTGTACCTATATTGAAGGCGGCAAGATCATTTTTGCCAACAACACTTTTTATACTACAGGTGTAACAGGTGGCGAGGCCATGAACTTTAAGTCGGGATGTTTGGCCGATGTGGGCTTTAACCTGGTGTATAGCGCCAATACCAATGCCCTCAAGTTGTCAAATGCAGGCGATCGTAATCCGCAGGCATATATTATTGCCTATAACAATACCATGATCAACACCGGCTGGCGCAGACCATCGGCCAAAGGTGGTTCTATCTGGGTAGAAAGTACGGTACATGCTGATTTATATAATAACCTGTTTGCCAATACCCGTTTTGGCATCAAAAGAGATACTAAAGCGCCGGAAGATAAACGTTCGGTGATCAGCAATAACCTTTATTATGGTTATGATCAAACTACGGTAAACCAGTTCCAACCGTCAAAAGATATTGTTGCCGGTGTAAATGATATCATCAGTACCCAAGCCGGTGATAACGATCCTAAGTTTGTGAACTACCCGGAATCTACCCCGGTACTGAACGCGGTATTTAATACGGCCTGGGATTTTCATTTGCAAAGCGGTTCGCCGGCCTTAAATCATGGTATTACCAACTTTACACGCCATCACGTAGCGGGCATTACGGTAAATGGGGTAACCTATATATCGCCGGATCCGGCTAATTACATCGGCGCTTTCGGAACAAAATAATTGAATGTAGCATACGATGCAGCCTGGCTATATAGCCGGGCTGTTTTTTAAAATATGATTAATGAATAAATTAAGCAGTTATATAATAATTATATCAGCAGGTGTAATGCTGTTTAACACAGCTTGTGGTCAGCCCCAGGTACGTGACCACAAAGGAAATGTGATGCCAGCAGTTTCCCCGCAGGCTATTAAGCCTGTTATTGTTACCGAACCTGTATTGTTTGATACCGATGACCCGGCCATATGGATAAACCCGGTCGATGCTTCTAAAAGTTTGGTTATCGGTACCGATAAAAACAGTGAAGGGGCATTATACGTATTTGATCTGCAGGGGAAAATTTTGAAAGACAAAGTGGTGCGCGGCTTAAAACGACCAAACAATGTCGATCTGGCTTATGGCCTGATGTTGGGTGGCAAGCCTACCGATATTGCTATTACCACTGAACGTATGACCCATAAACTGCGGATATTTTCCCTGCCGGATATGAAGCCGGTGGATAGCGGAGGTATTGAAGTGTTTGCAGGCGAAACCGGTTTCGAGTACCGCGACCTGATGGGCATATCTATCTACACGGCAAAAAATGGTAAAATGTACTCGGTGGTTGGCCGCAAAAATGGTCCGAAAGATGGCGGCTATATATGGCAGTATTTACTGGAAGATGATGGCAGCGGACACATTAAGGCAACACTGGTACGCAAATTTGGCCAGTACAGCGGTAAAAAGGAAATTGAATCGATAGCGGTAGATAATGAATTGGGTTATATTTATTATTCAGACGAGCAGGTAGGTGTGCGCCAATACTATGCCGATCCGGAGAAAGGTGATAAGCAGCTGGCTATATTTGGTACATCGGGTTTTGAAGCCGATCATGAAGGCATCTCTATTTATAAACTAACAGATAAAACAGGTTATATCCTGGTATCGGATCAGGGTGCCAACCGTTTCCAGATCTTTAGCCGCGAAGGAACAAAAGCTAATCCTTTTGAACATAAGCTGGTAAAAATTGCCAATGTGGCTGCCCAGCAAAGCGATGGTTCTGATGTTGTGGCTACACCGCTTAATGCTACTTTTAAACATGGCATTTTTGTGGTGATGAGTAACGACAAAACTTTCCACTACTATCGTTGGGAAGATATTGCAGGTAAAGAATTGAAAGTGAAATAGGTTATATTAACTATCAATAGTAAAAGGTCATCCGGAGGGTGGCCTTTTTTGTTTTATCAGGGCATTAAAATAACATTGATGCGATATGAAAGCTTTTTAAAATGATGAAATAAATGCTAAAAATATTAGTATTTTAATAAAATTTAATATAGGTTTGTATCACGGAATCGGGCCGGTATCGGGCCCTATAATGGTTATAAAAAAAAGTGATATGAAGATTGAGGATAAGATTTACGGTACTTTTGAAGTAGGGCCGGTGCTGGAAGAATTGATCTTGTCGGCACCTGTACAGCGGTTAAAAAACATCCACCAGGGTGGGGCTATATTTCTGGTTAACCCGGCCTTAAACCAAAACCGTTACGCGCATTCTGTTGGTGTACTTTACCTGGTAAAACATTTTGGCGGAGGTATTGAAGAACAAATAGCCGCTTTGTTGCATGATATTTCACATACCGCTTTTTCGCACGTTGCTGATTATGTGTTTGAAAATACCAATGAAGATTATCATGAAACCATATTCGACGAGGTGATCAACCGCTCAGAAATTCCGGTCATTCTCAAAAAATATGGGTTTAACAGCACCTCTTTGTTTAAGCAGGCTCATACCATTCTGGAGCAGCCACTTCCTGCACTTTGTGCCGACCGGGTAGACTATACGCTGAGAGATTTGTACCAGGCAGACTTTATCGGGCTAACCGAGATCCGGAATTTTATCAGTGAACTTACCATCCAGGATGGTTGCATGGTCGTTAGGTCTGAAAAGGCAGGCGACTGGATCAAAAATCAATTCCGGCGTTTAAATGAGGCTTATTTTAAAAAGCCCGAACATGTATATGCCAACCTGAAACTGGCCGAACTTATTAAAGACGCTTTAGATGAGGGGATACTTCAAAAAAACGATCTTTTACGGGATGATTTTCAGGTGTTGCGTAAATTAAATAATAATGTGGTCATGAACCAGCGATTAGCTGACATCGGAAATCTGGTACACTTTAAACAATTTGCCAATAAAGGGGCAACTGAACGATTTAAACAACGGTCACTTCATCCCATGATAATGATCTGAACGTCACCTGCGATAAAAAAATAAATACAGCCTAAACTTTATACAAAAAAACAAGCCCGGAGATTTATCCGGGCTTGTTCAAAATTTTAAAATATCAAAAAAAAGGACCCTTCCTAAAAAGGGTCCATATACTAACCACTTAATCAACCATCTCCAGGTCTCACTCCGGATAACAGCCAATTCCTAATTACACCGGCCATCAGGTAGGGCCGATATTTTGCGTAATAACTGTGTTATAACCTATCTAACACTAAGTGAATGTAAATCAAAAAGATGTGATCTGTATTTTTATTGTTACGCAAACGTTTGTGTAAATAAGCAGTAATTATGGCAATATTTATGACAGTTTTAGATAGTACGCAATTCTTATAATAACGAAGGTGATTTTCAATCGATAAATTTCTGAAAACAGAATAGTTTAAGAACGCAGTTTGAACGGATGCTATAAATTGCGCATAAATCTTTACGCAAACGTTTGTGTTTCAATTTAATAGTGTTATACTTCTTGATAGAGATTTAGTTAAACTCTGAGAAGGTTATAATTTTATCAGAATAAAATTAATCTAAATATTAAATCATTTGATTAAATATTTAGATTAATTCATTTTTTGTTTCTACATTTGTATCGTCAATATAAAGACGGATATAGAATGAAGGAAGAAATAAAAGAGGAAAAGAACCTTTCGACAGAAGAGAAATTTAAAGAAGCAGCTCGTATTGTTTTTACAAAAAAAGGCTATGCGGCTACAAAAACACGTGATATCGCCGAAGAGGCTGGTCTTAACCTGGCACTTTTGAATTACTATTTCCGCAGTAAAGAAAAACTTTTCGAGATCGTAATGATCGAAAAGGTAAAACAACTTCTATCTTTTATCGCTCCGGCAATGAACAACAGAGAAACCTCATTAGATGAAAAATTGAATCAGGTAACAAATAGTTATATTGATATGTTGACTAAAAACCCTGACCTGCCCATATTCGTGTTAAGCGAGATCAGGAGTAATCCGGAGCGTTTCGGGAAACTTGTCCAGTCGAATGGTCATCTATTGAAATCACATTTTGTGCAGCAACTCGCCGAGCGAAATCAAGAAATTAATCCTCTTCAGTTTTTTCTTAACTTTTTAGGGATGATGGTATTTCCTTTTGTAGCTAAACCGGTGTTTCTTACCGCTGGGCCGGTTAGCGAGGAGGCTTTTGCCCAGATTATAGAGGATCGGAAAATATTGATACCTAAATGGATGAAAATGATGCTCGGATAGGGCACATTTTTTTGCCTGTAATTTAATCAAATGACTAAATCAAGATATTAAACTAATTGATTAACCATGAAAAAAAACATATTGCTTATTGTACCCTTGTTGAGCACTGTTTTGATGTGCAGGGCGCAATCTGCAGATCAGCTAACACTTAGCGACTGTTATAAGCTGGCCCTGCAAAATTATCCCCAGGTAAAACAAAGAGAACTGATTGCAAAAACAGCTGATTATACCATTGAAAATATACAAAAAGGGTATCTGCCACAACTAAACATCAATGGGCAGGCTACTTACCAATCGGCAGTAACTGCTATACCTATCAAATTACCCGGAATAAATATTCCAACGCTAAGCAAGGATCAGTATAAACTATATGGCGAATTTGACCAGGTAGTTTATGACGGCGGTGCGATAAAACAGCAAAAGCAGCTGCAAAAAGCTACCGAAGCGGTTAATCAGCAACAACTGGAAACAGACCTGTACCAGCTAAAAGATCGCATTAACCAATTGTTTTTTGGCGTACTGTTAGTCGATGCTCAAATAAAACAAAATGACCTCGTTATCAATGATATACAATTGGGCCATAATAAAATTCGGGCCTCCATAAAAAATGGAACTGCTTTCAGGAGCAATGGCGATATATTATTGGCTCAGTTACTGCAAAATAAACAGCAGACTATCAACCTCCAGGCATCACGTAAAGCCTATACCGATATGCTGGGTCTTTTTATCGGTAAAACTGTTGATGAGACAACCGTCCTGGTAAAACCGCAACCGGTAAATCCCTCGCATGAAATTAACCGGCCCGAATTGTTGGGGTACAACCAGCAAGGGAAAAGTCTAGATGTGCAAAACAAACAGCTTACCGTTCAGGCTCTTCCCAAACTGAACCTGTTTTTACAGGGCGGTGTATCACGTCCCGGATTAAACTTTCTTAGTAATAGTTTTGATACCTATTATATCGGCGGCATTAAGCTTAGTTGGTCGCCATCGGTATTCTATACTTTAAAAAAGAGCAGGGCGCTTATCGACATTAATCGCAAGAATCTCGATGTACAGAAGGCAACATTTCTTTTTAATACCAATTTAACCGTGAAACAACAAGATGCTGATATTGTCAAGTACCAGCGGCTATTAGCCACTGATGATGAGATCATTGGTCTTCGGGAAAAAGTAAAAAACACCGCGCTGGTGCAGTTAGAAAATGGCGTAATCACCACCAATGACTTCCTAACCGATGTAAACGATGAAAATCAGGCCCGTCAAAACAAAATACTGCATGAGATACAACTCTTAATTACCCAATATAATCAGCAAACCACAACCGGGAATCAACAATAGAACCATCATGAAAACGATATTATTACCATTTGCAATTTTATTGACAGGCCTGATGTCCTGCAGCAAAAATGAAGATAAATACGACGCGTCGGGCACCTTTGAGGCAGTTGAAACCATTGTTTCGGCCCAGGGCACCGGGGTTATAAAAGAATTAAATCTGGAAGAGGGGCAGGTACTAAAAGCCGGGCAGGTAGTAGGTTATATCGATAGTATCCAGCTCTATTTAAAAAAGAAACAACTGGAGGCGCAGATAAGAGCCACATTGAGCGGCAAACCCAACATAGCTGCCCAAACCGCATCTTTAGAAGAACAGCTGCGCCAGGCAAAACGCGAGCAATTGCGCAACATTAATTTATTAAAGGGCGACGCGGCTACAAAAAAACAATTAGACGATGCCAATACCCAGGTAGATGTTGTTAAAAAGCAAATAGTCGCTTTACAATCATCATTGAGCATTACTACAGCAAACTTAAATGATCAGGCCAAACCATTGAGCGCGCAGATTGAACAGATCAATGATCAGCTCGATAAGTGCCGGATCATCAATGAGGTTAACGGTACGGTACTAACCAAATACGCCGAAGCCAGCGAAGTAACCGATGTGGGCAAACCCATCTATAAGATAGCCGCCCTGAATCCCATTATCCTGCGGGTTTATATCACCGGCGACCAGATTCCGCATGTGAAAATTGGCCAGCAGGTGAAGGTTTTGGTTGATGATACCAAAGACACTTATAAAAACTATACCGGTGTTGTGGAGTGGGTAAGTAATAAAGCGGAGTTCACCCCAAAAACCATCCAGACCAAGGATGAACGGGCCAACCTGGTATATGCCGTTAAGATCCGGGTAAAGAACGACGGCTTTCTGAAAATAGGGATGTATGGAGAAATTAAATTATAAGCGATGGAAGCCGTTGTTGTAAAAAACCTGGTGAAAAATTATGGTAAGGATAAGATCGCGGTTGACGATGTTTCCTTTTCCGTAAAACCGGGAGAGATATTCGGGCTGATCGGTCCGGATGGGGCCGGGAAGACCAGCATTTTTAGGGTGCTCACCACCTTATTGCTACCAGATGGCGGCTCGGCGATAGTTGATGGCAGCGACGTGGTAAGGGATTATAAACAGATCAGGAACAAGGTAGGTTACATGCCCGGGAAGTTTTCCTTGTACCAGGATCTGAGTGTTGAAGAGAACCTGAATTTTTTTGCAACAGTGTTTGATACCACGGTAGAGGCCAATTATCATTTGATCAAAGATATTTATGTGCAGCTGGAGCCCTTTAAAACAAGAAGGGCGGGGAAACTATCGGGTGGGATGAAACAGAAACTGGCTCTGTGCTGCGCGCTGATCCATAAACCGGTGGTTTTGTTTCTGGATGAACCGACCACCGGGGTCGACCCGGTATCCCGTAAGGAATTTTGGGAGATGCTTAAACAATTGAAAGCGCAAAATATCACCATAGTAGTGTCAACGCCCTATATGGATGAGGCCAATATGTGCGATAAGATCGCCCTGATCCAATCCGGGAAGCTTTTATCGGTTGATACGCCTGAAAATATTATCAGATCATACCCCGAACAACTTTATGCTGTTAAAGCGGGCAATATGCACCGGCTTTTAAAAATACTGCGTGATTATGACCAGGTGATGAACAGTTATGCATTCGGAGAGTTCGCGCATGTTTCCTTTAGGAACCCGGAGGTGAATTTGAACGAAGTAACCACCTATTTAAAGCAACAAGGAATGGAAGATATCGAGCTGGAAAAAACAGCGGTTACCATTGAAGACAGCTTTATTAAACTATTATAACATGAGCGAAGCCGTAATAAAGACTGAAAAATTAACTAAACGTTTTGGCGATTTTATCGCCGCCAATGAGATCACCTTTGAGGTAGACAAGGGCGAAATATTTGGTTTCCTGGGGGCTAACGGCGCAGGAAAAACCACGGCTATGCGTATGCTGTGCGGGCTTTCTACGCCATCATCGGGCAAGGCTACCATAGCCGGTTTTGATGTATATAAGCAAACCGAACAGATTAAGAAAAGCATTGGCTATATGAGCCAGAAGTTTTCGTTGTATGAGGATTTGACGGTATTGGAAAACATTAAATTTTTTGGCGGCATTTATGGCTTAACCAACCAGCAGATCAAAACCAAAAGCGAGGAATTAATAAATCATTTGGGATTGCAACAGGAGGCAAAAAAACTGGTGGTTTCCCTTCCATTGGGATGGAAACAAAAACTCTCCTTTTCGGCAGCCATACTGCATGAGCCTAAGATTGTTTTTTTGGACGAACCGACCGGTGGTGTTGACCCGGTAACGCGCAGGCAGTTTTGGGATCTGATCTACGATGCTGCTGATAGGGGGGTAACCATCTTTGTTACTACCCATTATATGGATGAGGCAGAATATTGCAACCGCATATCCATTATGGTTGATGGCGTTATTAAAGCGCTCGACACCCCCAGAAACCTAAAGGATACCTTCCATGCCAATAATATGGACGAAGTATTTTATGAACTGGCCCGCGGCGCCAAACGCGGTGAATAAACTGATAGATATGAAACAGATACTGATATTTATACGAAAAGAGTTTGCGCATGTGCTGCGTGACCGGAAAACCTTGCTAATCCTGTTTGGCATGCCGATAGTACAGATACTGATATTTGGTTTTGCCCTTACCAGCGAGGTGAAAGACGCCAGGATAGTGATCATGGATCAGGCTAAGGACGCGGCTTCAAAACAGATCATCTCTAAGATAGCGGCAAGTAACTATTTTGAGATAGACAAAACTGTAAGGAACAGCCAGGAAATGAAGGAAGCCCTTAAACAGGGAGAAATCAGGCTGGCTGTGATCTTCCCGGCTAATTTTTATGATGATCTGGTGCATCAGAATGAGGCCCGCATACAAATAATTGCCGACGCAATCGACCCGAATAACGCCACTACTTTAACCAGTTATATCAATTCCATTGTACAGGATTATCAGATGGATTTTAACAAGACCAACAATATTCCTTATCGGATAACACCCGAGCTTAGGTTTTTATACAATCCGGAGCTTAAAGGCGCACCTAATTATGTGCCGGGCGTAATGGCATTGGTATTAATGCTGGTATGCGTTATGATGACTGCTGTTTCCATTGTAAAGGAGAAAGAAACCGGTACGATGGAAATATTATTAGTTTCGCCATTCAGCCCGTTTAAAGTAATTATAGCTAAAGCGGTGCCATACCTGCTCTTATCTCTCATCAATGTAGTTTCCATATTGCTCCTCAGCGTTTTTGTGCTCGATCTGCCCATAAACGGAAGTGTCCTGTTGCTCTTTGCCGAAAGTATCTTGTTTATTATCACCTGCCTTACCATTGGTATTTTCATTTCGGTAAAAACAAATACCATGCAGGTGGCCATGCTCATCTCCTTAATGGGTATGATGCTGCCTACTATTCTGTTCAGCGGTTTTATGTTCCCCATAGAAAACATGCCCGTGCCGCTGCAAATAATTTCCAATATTATACCTGCCAAATGGTACTATATTATGGTGAAGGATATCATGATCAAAGGCCTCGGCTTTGGGGCTATATGGAAGGAAACGCTCATTCTGGCAGCAATAACCATGGTGATGCTTATCATCAGCTTAAAAAGTTTTAAAATCCGTTTATCATGAGGACGATCAAATTTTTACTGCAAAAAGAATTCAGGCAGATCTTTCGTAATAAAGCCATACTGGCAATGGCTATAGTAGTGCCAGTGGTGCAACTCCTGGTATTACCCCTGGCGGCAAATTATGAGGTAAAAAGTGTCAGCGTCGCGGTTATCGATAATGATCATTCGTCCTATTCACAAAAGCTGATCAACAAAGTAACATCCTCCGGGTATTTTAAACTAACCGGTTATGATTTTTCCTTTAAACAGGCTTACCAGCTGATCGAATCTGACCGGGCTGATCTTATACTGGAAATACCTCAAGGCTTTGAACGTAACCTGGTGCGTGAAAACGGACAGAAACTATTTGTGGCTGTAAATGCTATAAACGGCACAAAAGCCAACCTTGGAAGTGTGTATTTACTAAATGTGATACAGGATTTTAACAGCGATGTCAGATTACAATTCATTCAGCCTGGCGCGCTTAATTGGCAGCCAACTATTGATGTCGCGTCATCAAACTGGTACAATCCTTTGCTCAATTACCATGTTTTTATGGTACCTGGCATACTGGCTATATTGGTAACCATGATAGGGGGCTTTTTAACAGCTCTAAATATTGTTAAGGAAAAAGAAGTAGGTACCATTGAGCAGATCAATGTAACCCCGATAAAGAAATATCATTTTATTTTAGGCAAGCTTATCCCGTTCTGGATTCTGGGTAATGTAGTGTTTACACTGGGACTTATTGTTGCCTGGCTGGTATATGGCATAACGCCGGTAGGTAATCTTTTCCTGATGTATGGATTTATCGCGGTTTATTTACTGGCTGTTTTGGGCTTTGGATTATTGATCTCTACCTTTTGCGATTCGCAGCAACAGGCTATGTTCGTGATGTTCTTTTTTGTGATGATCTTTGTGCTGATGGGAGGCCTATTCACCTCGATTGACAGTATGCCCAACTGGGCCAAAGTGGTTGCCAGGTTTAATCCTGTTAGCTATCTCATTGAAGTAATGCGGATGATCATGCTGAAGGGGAGCGGTTTTAAAAATATAGCGCCACAACTTGGCTACATCACTTTGTTTGCGCTGGTGTTTAATAGTTTGGCCATTTATAACTATAAAAAAACCAGTTAGCAGGCAAATAGAGCATTCGCTTAGATTTTTACCGTGAAATGGTTAAGCATTGCGTAGAATTAGCACTTTTTAGGAAAATCATAAAATTTAATCAATTGTTAACACAAGCATAATGGGTAAAAATGTAGAGAAATATTAAACATTATTTAGTTTTACTAAACAATGTTTGTATGATTAAAATGCTTTTCCAAAATAATTTCCATTATCCAAAAAGTACGCCCATACATGTTGGCATCACCATTAAATTCAAGAAATAAAAAAATAAATGAAGTATAACATCAAAATGGTCGTTTTTGATATGGCCGGAACAACAGTTAACGAAAATAATCTGGTATATAAAACTCTTCAGAAAGCCATTAATGAGGCTGGTTTTAATTTTAATTTTGATCAGGTACTCACAGAGGGAGCAGGGAAAGAGAAAAAACAGGCTATCAGGTCGGTTTTGTCTGTTTATGCAGGTATTAATGATGAAATGATTATAGAAAAAATCTATCAAAGTTTCATGAAGCAGCTTACAGAAGCCTACAACATGGCTGATATCCTGCCTCAAAATAACGCTTTATTACTTTTTACAGCATTAAAACAGCGTAATATATACGCTGTGTTGAATACTGGATATGATAGGTCAACAGCGCACTCGATCATTGAAAAACTGGGATGGGAAGAGGGTATAGATTTTGATAGCCTGGTAACGGCCTCAGATGTTGATGAAAACAGGCCAAACCCCGATATGATATACTTCGCGATGAAAAAATTTGGAATAGTAAACGGCAAAGAAGTGGTTAAGGTTGGCGATTCAACCGTAGATATCCAGGAAGGACAAAACGCCGGATGCGGCTTGAGTATAGGTATAACTACCGGGGCCCATACGAAAGAACAGTTACTTTCAGCTAACCCCGATTATGTCATCAATGACCTGATTGATTTGTTATCGATCATAGATTAAATAACAGTTACCGTTCATTGTTGCCTCTCTTTTAATTGATCCATAGCGTTGGCTAATACACCCGCGGATCCTTTAAAAGAAGCAGAACCATTAGGTTTACTATCAATGCTATACCATTTATAAGAGCCTTTGTCTCTAATGGTTCTGTTAATCATATGTCAGAATTTTTCGTATGCCCCCTTTAATAAAGTCATACCTGATAAGCTGTTGTATCATCCGGACACCAAAGCAGATCTAATCACCACCATTTGGTAAACACAGCTTTGATATGAATACTGCGGCAAAGCCAAACAGCCAGGTCGAGGCGATCATAATAATACCTACCAGGTAATCTAATATGGCGTGTGTTCTTCTGTTAATAAATTTCATAGGTTTTGTTTTTAGTTATTTGTTTCCAAAGTTCTTTTACTGGATCAACAGAAAGGTTTTGGTGCTTGTTACGCGGAGAAGCGTAAGCATACACTATTCCGCTTTCCTCTTGCTCACTAATGGCGTAATTGAACGACTCGATATGATCAAGACATAAATAAGACGGGTTGTCAATACTGACGAGCCGGCCATAGCTTTCAGTTTCCTGTCCCGAACATCAAAATCATAAATGCCAATCGCGCCGGTGTAACCGCCGATCAGGTATTGGAATCACTTGCCTGCATGAAAGGAAAATACCTACCGGCCTCATTTGTTTAAGCGGAACCGCAAATCAGGTACTTTGCTCCATTCACCGGTATTTTTCGCGTGAAGCGCGTATTTTGATCCATCTGCCGAAGCAGAGTACCTGTTTTTCAAAAAACAGCGAACCGGAAGGTCAGACGGCCCGTTAACAATCAACAATTACTATGAAAAAGTTCGAAATCCATTTGGCCGACTGGCAGCGCATCCTTTTTGGACAGGCGCCACCTATGTTTCTGCTGGAGGTATTCATCCGCAGCGTAATTATTTATATTTTTTTATTACTGGTGTTGCGCTGGCTGGGTAAGCGCATGAGTGGTCAGCTAACCATCCTGGAGATGGCGGTAATGCTGACGCTGGGTGCCATTGTTTCGGTAGCGATGCAAACGCCCGACCGGGGTATCACGCTAAGCATGTTTGTCTTGCTCTGTACGCTATTGTTCCAGCGCGGGCTTAGCCGCTGGGGGTTAAAGAATGCCCGCATCGAGGAACTAAGCCAGGGTAAGATCAGTACGTTATTAAAGAACGGTGTATTTAACTTAGATGAGATGCGCTCGTGCCGGATATCGCGTCAGCAACTGCTGGCCGAGCTGCGTGGTAAAGGCATCCTGAACCTGGGAGATGTAAGCCGGGTGTACCTGGAGGCCTGCGGTGTATTTACAACAATTAAGGCCCATGTACCTGTAGCAGGCCTGCCAACGACCCCGCCTGATGACAAACAGGTGCTAAACCTATTGCATCATTCGAACGATTTGGCTTGTGTAAACTGCGGTTATGCGGTTGCACCACAAAATGTTCAAAAAACCTGTCCGCGCTGCGGAGCAAACACTTGGACAGCAGCCGTAACCAGTTAACTATTTTCTATGCAACCACAAGATATCCATCTCGGCGACTGGCAACGCATCCTTCTTGGCGAGGTGCCTGTCTCCTTTTTTATCGAATTATTCATCAGAGCCTTTGCGGTTTACCTGATCTTAATGGTTTCCATGCGTTTAATGGGCAAACGCATGTCTTCGCAGTTGACGCGTAATGAGCTGGCTGCCCTGGTATCCCTGGCTGCGGCCGTCGGTATTCCCATGATGGCGCCCGACCGCGGCCTTTTGCCAGCCGTGATCATAGCTTTTGTACTCATCGCTGTCGAACGTTTGATCGCCAGGCTAAGCTTTCAAAATGAACGCTTTGGCGATGTTGTGTTAGGCAAGGTGAGCACGCTGGTGAGCGACGGCGTGATCAATATGAAGGAGTTAGGCATATCCAGACTTTCACATGAGCGGGTACTTGCTCAGCTCCGTTCGCAGGGCGTACTGCAACTGGGCAGCGTTAGCCGATACTATATGGAAGCAAGCGGAAACTTCGCGCTCATCAGCAATCCTGCACCCGTGCCGGGGTTATGTGTGCTGCCACCCTGGGATGATGCTATGCGAAGTTTCTTTAAAGAGCATACCGAAAAGCAGCTTTGCATGCAATGCGGCCTGCCACAAAAGCCCGCAGAAAAGCCTTACGCATGTTGCCCTAACTGCGGCAACGAAAAATGGGTCTCTGCTGTGGAGGAAATCACCAAAACCCAATTGACATGAAAAAAATACTGATCGGTTTAACACTACTTAGCCTGGCCGGTTGCCAGGCATCCGACCAGGAGATCCGGGCGGATATTGCCAGCAAAGCACAGCAGGATCTGAATTTTGCAGGACTGCAATACACGGTTAACCATGGTGCTGTTGTTTTTACCGGCGAGTGCCCTTCGCAGAAGGCGTTTGACAAGATCAAACAAACCATCAGTAATATCCATGTGATCAAAAGCGTCAGTTACCAGGTAACAATAACGCCGATTGCCCTGGATGCACTAACGCCGCTGAAACTCGAAACAGACAGCATCCTGGCCAAGTACCCGCAAACATTGGCCATCGTTGACTCAGCGAGTATGGTTCTGAAAGGGTCAGTAGCGCCTGAGTTAAAAGGCCAATTGCTTAAAGATGTGCAATCAAAATATCACGGAACGATCAAAGACAGTCTTTCGGTGCATTAAACAATTAAAAATATGGAAGAATTAACAAAAAAGATTAGCGGCCGACGTATCCTGGTGACCGGCGGCACAACAGGTATTGGTCGGGAAATCGCATTGCAGCTTGCCGTTTTAGGCGGCAGGGTGTTGATCGCAGGCCAGGAGCAACAACATCTGGAAGATACGCTTGCCACCTGGAACCAAATGAACGGCAAAGGTCAACTCCATGGGATCGCCAGTGATCTTTCGACTAACGAAGGCATCAGGCAGTTATTTGCGGAAGCCGACCGGATTTTTGAAGGCAAACTTGATATTATGGTTAACAATGCCGCCCTGGCCTACGGTTCCGTGATGGAAGGCGGTTATCCTGACTGGCAGCGGGTGGTGAATACTAATTTATTGGGATATATAGCCTGTTCACGGATGGCGCTCGACCGCATGAAAAATAAAAGCGGACATATCGTGCTGATCGGCTCGATGAGCGCCGATGTGCGGGAGCCTCAAAGTTCCGTTTATGTAGCCACTAAGGCCGGCATACAAGGCTTTGCGGAAAGCCTGCGAAAAGAAGTGAATGAAAGTGGTGTACGCATTACCCTGATTGAACCGGGAGCAGTAGACACCGATATGCAGCCTCAGACTACGGATGAAAAACAGCAGGCCGTGGATAAACAGGAAATGATGACGGCAGAAGATATCGCTGCGGCTGTTTGTTACGCACTGGCGCAGGATGAACGCTGTGATGTGGTGGAGATCCGTTTACGGCCGAGATTGCAACTGATTTAAATATAAATATAACTAATTAAAACTATCAATGGAAAAAGAACAAGGAATGAAGGCCGCTTTAAAAACGGAAGAAGGAACCTTTGAAATGGAGAATGTTGGCCGGCCTAAGCTCGAAAAAGCGGATTGGGTGCTTGCACGGATCCGTGTTGCCGGTATCTGCGGCACCGACCTGCGCCACTGGAAAAAAGCCGAGCATGAACTCACCTGTAAAATCATGGGTCATGAACTGGCAGGTGAAGTAGTGGAAGTTGGGCCCGATGTGAAAAATATAAAGCCAGGCGACCGGGTGGTGATCGAAACTTTACTGGGCGATGATACCTGTGAATGGTGTAATATTCAGCATTATAACTTATGCCCGAACCTTTACCCGGTAAGGATGCGCACTTTATCCCAGGCATTTGCGGAATATGTAGCCGGACCATGCCGTAAATTTTATAAACTGCCAGATCATGTCAGTTTTGAAGAAGCCGCACTGCTTGATACGTTTTCGGTCGGTTTGCACGCCATTCAGTTGAGCGGTATCAAACTGAATGATAAAGTGGTGGTGATCGGTGCCGGCTGCATCGGACTTGGGCAGCTACAATTGGCTAAGCTAAGCGGTGCCGATGTGCTGATCATTGACAAGGTAGACTCCGCACTGCAACTGGCAGTGGAACTCGGCGCCGATCAGGTGGTCAACCCGGAAAAAGAAGATATACAGGAAAAGGTAAAAGCCTTTACATCCGGCCGCGGTGCCGACATCGTTTTTGAATGTGCCGGTGGCACCGCCATGCCGGTGACGCTGCCGCAGGCCGTCTCCTGCGTGCGCATCGGCGGTAAAGTAGTGGTAGTTGGCGGCTTTGAAAAGGAACAGCAGATCGCATTGGACTGGAGCCATATTCAGATGGCCGAGATCAAGCTGATCATGAGTGCAAGCTATTCGTATTGGGATATTTATCCGGAAATGCAGATTAGCCTTGACCTGCTGGCCAAAGGTAAAATGAACGCAAAAAAAATGATCACGCACCGTTTTTCATTGGACGACATCAATCAGGCTTTTGACACGGCTGAAAAGAAAGAATCCACGCACGCCGTATTTGTGGCACTTAATATTTAAGATGGCTAAACGAATAACTGCTGAACCGGCATTAGATGCCCGGTGTATACTTATTTTGGGTGGAAATGAGGTGATACACAAATCTATTGTGCCTTTTTTGTGCCCTTTTTAGGTTTGCTAAATGGTGTCGGTTTTTGTGATTTTTGTTTTTTGCAGGCAGTAACAAACGGAGCAATAAATGATGAATCGGAAATCACATTAATTTTGATTTTCGGTGGTCTTGGTTTGGCGCCCGAGCGTTTTCCCTTCTTTGTTAGCCCTGGCCAGGCCGAATTAAGTCTGCTTCAATAACATATTCAACGTACGTTTTCCCGCCGGGGAATTAATGAACATGTCCAATATTCAAAATTCTAATTTATGAACAGTCAATTTAGGCGCATTTTAATACTGTTCGGAATCGGTCGTTTTTGGGCGCCTTAGTTTGAACTTTAGGCGTCGCCAGCAAAACGGCAAAATAGCTCTAATCCTATCTCCAATACTTTTGCCCGTTGTAACCTTAAACCCAATATCAAGTAAGAAATATCCACCGGCAATTAACTTTTATTACCATGAAGGTACAACGGCTTAAAAGTTAAACCGGATACCGGCGAGGGCATTAAATGGCCTAATCGTATAGATACTGGAGGTATTACTTGCCGTCTCGATTAAATTATAAGCAATCGTCTTTTTGTTAAAAATATTTTTCAAACTTAGTTCCAGAGCTATGTTTTTTGCCGGGATATATTGAATCCTGTAATCGGCAAAAAAGGCGGAAAGATGTTGGGTTTGCGTCAGCTGGTTATATACCTGGTCAACTCCCGCCTTCATATTAAGCTGTTTGCTAACAATCCAGCCTACCAGTAGTTTTTGATAGATGCTGCCCAGGGAGCCTGTTGAGGGGCTATTGGCCACAAGCAACTTGCTGGTATTGAAACTACCATTATACTCCACATTAACTACCTTGTTGAAGTTTATGACAAACTTTGGGTTAAATTGTAAAGACCTGTTTTCACTACTTAATACAGTGGCGGCCTGCAATAATTGATTGGTGGCGTTTTGGTAGGTAACAGCGAGCGAAGCCACGGCATCAATATCATCTATGCCCTTACTGATCCTACCGGATACACTCCAAAGTGATTTATCATTATTTAAAGGGAACAATCTTTCTATGGTCAGATAGTTATCAAAAGATCTTTGTATAAGCTGATTTTTCAACGTTGGCGCATACGATGCAGAAAGTGCCATAAAAAGGGAGCTTACCGGTGAACGGTAACTGAGCGAAAGGGCATAGTTCTGGCGTCGCTCAATATTAACCCGGTTGCTGCCTGAAACAATATTGCGGTAAGTTTGATAAATGTATCCCTCGCTTAAGTAATCAATGCCCAGCAGTTTTGTGATCAGTTCAGCACGAGCATTTACGGACAATTTTGATGTGATCTTGTAGTTTAACTCCATACTTGGGTTCAGGTAAAAGCGGTTATCATTTTCCCTTGATTGATCAAGACTATTGTTAAGCTGTGTATTGTAGAAGTTCGCCGGTAAGGTTATTTTAAAATTCAGGACATCATTGAGGTATTGAGCTGATACACTTCCGTAATAGTCAATAGAGCGCCAGTAGGCCTGATTCGTCGAAGAATCCTGAAAAGGTAATTCGTTGCCATTGGGTTCAATCTTTGAATTAAGCCTTTGGATGGATGCTTTGATACCGGTGCGATACTCTATAACCCATTTGTGTAAGCTTGAACTTACGGCGATATTGGTATTGCTGAAAAAATCACGGTGATCTGCGCGCTGCTCAACCGGGTTTGCGGTGCCGGCTGTAGTGAAGTTCAAATCTTCCGGTTGAAAAGTAAGATGATTAAAAGAGCTGATTGTGAGTCGGTTTTGTCCAAAGGATTTAATAAAATTAAAATTATTATCAACGAAGTGATAAGGTACGCGGCTTTGTTGATCGTTCGGGCTACTTCCTATAGTGGCAACATCTGTGTTATTCCAAAACACCTGCCCGCTGAGCTTATTATTTAAATAAAACCGATCCGTATTCTTGCTGATGTTAACATCGAGATTACCCTGATTCTGTTTTGAAATCCCTGAGTTATTTTCAATAATACGGTCTTGGAGCGCACCAGGACTATAATAGGTGATAACGGAATTCTTAAAGGCGGTCAGTCGGTCATTGACATAATTGAAGTTCGTCTTTATCTGGTAATCATTTTTAAAAAGTCTGAGATTATTTGTTGAAAGGGCAAATGTCTGGTTGAGCATAGAACGCTCATCGGCTATTGGCGCATTTTCGGCAGCAACCTTGATGAATTTGGTTTGCTCACTTTGGTTATCCTGCCCGTTAATATAATCTTCCAATGTATGTTGCTTGAATTGCGTTTTAATATTTTCCCCAATATTATTGGCCTGAAAGAGATTTAAGCTTTGAATCTTAGGAGAGAATTTCAAGGCTAAAGCATCTGCTCGCCACAATGCGGGTGTCAGGCCTCCTGCGACTTCCAAATGACCCAACCAACGCGCCTTTGAGTTCTTTTTAAGTTTCAGGTTCAGGGCAGCACGATCCGTTGGCGTGCTTTTCTTTAATGCCTTTATCGGCTGATGGCCTTCGAGGATCTCAACGCTCTGCACATCTTTTGGTGCCACATTATTGACGGCAAGCCCATACCGGTTATCGAGTAAATCCAGCCCTTCAATATAAAATTTATTTATGGCTTTCCCATTATATAAAACAGTGCCATCATCCTGAATATCTATGCCCGGTAGCTTTTTTAAAACATCACCGATAGTCCTGTCCTGAACATTGGAATAGGATGCCACATCATAACTGATCGTATCATGCCTTTGAACTATTTTGGGTGGCTTAACAAAAACCTCCTTTAGTTCAGTAACCTGGGGTGCAAGCAGAATGCTTATTTCCCGGACATTGCGGTTGTACAGTCGTATAATTTGTGTTTTAAAAGCCAATAGGGAAGCCTTTAAAAGGTATCGGTCCGAAACGGACGACACCTCTATATTAAATTCTCCTTTGCTGTCACTGATAGCGTAGTTTATGATGGTTGTGCTATCCGGTTGCAGTACTGTTATGACAACGCTTTCCAATGGTGCTTTTTTGTCTGCATCCAATATTTTACCCTTTATGATGATCTGGGAAAAGGCAGTCGTACAGCAAATGACTATAAAAGAAAGGCTAAGAAAATATATACGCATGAACAGAAATCAGTATAGCTCTATTGGGTTGTATGGTCGGGGTTTTGACTGATTTCCATTGGCCGGAGTAATTTTTACTGTTGACGTGGCTATCAAATAAGCAACAGGGTCTTTATAATATTTCGCTGTCACCTTCATAAAGCCTTCTTTTGTCGTATTGATATAAGATTTTTGAGGCAGGCTAATAACAGACTCACCCTTAACCTGATGCAGACCCAATAACTCAAATCTGAAATCACCGGTACTGTCTTCAACATTGAGAATCAAGCCAGGAAGGCCATTAAACTTCCATGGACCGGTTGCAATCGGAACTTCAGTCGTAAACCAGGCGGTATATTGTCTGCCACCAAATGTGCAGGTGGCTTTTTGTGCAGCATATCCGTTTACCTTAGCTTTTTGCGGTTGTATCTGCCATTTCTGATTTAATGTTTCTTCATATTTGAAGTTATCATTACCCACCTTTTCCGTTACCGTCATTTTCCCTGAGGGGTAATTTTTAAAGATATGGTATTCAACCCCCTTTTTTCCGTAAGAAGCCCGTTTTGCCAGCATCTCTACGGCCCCCATTCCCTTACTTAAATCAGCTTGTATAGCGGAATCGACACGAAAGGTATTATAGCTATAAAACTCGGAAACTTTATCGCCGACTTTTAAGATCATAAAATCTTCTTTTCTTACACTACGTTTAGTGGTGTCATTTACCCAGGAGAATTTGTATTCGCATTCCAGTTTTTCTTTGTCAAGTATCTGCGCCTTTACATTGCTAATGAATAAAGCAACGATAAGAATGCTTAATAGGTGTTTAATCATTTTAAATAGGATATTGGAGTCGGATATAATCCGCTTAATTTTTTAATTATTTAGATACCCATCTATGTTATCGGGCAGTATGATACCGAAAAGTTCCGAAACAGTTGCAGTTGCGGATCAATGTCATAAACAGCATTTAATTTATCTTGTTTTGTATCGTATTATAATTCGCGTAGACTATTGTAGTCGCATCCATGAGCAGAATAATTCCAAACAGTATTTTAATAAAATCAAATACTATGACTAATATTTCAATACTAACCCCGAAGGTTTAGGTGGAAAATATTTGGCTTCCGGTTTCATGTCCAAAAATTAGAGGGACTATAGATCCCTCTAATTGTAGCAATAGAATTAGCCGCAATCCGCCGCATCTAATTCCAGTGCTGTATTTATAATATCGGCAGTACTTGCGCCTGACGGGTCGATATAATAAACGGTTCCACAAGAAGTGGTAATTTCTATGTTGTCAAATTTGGCTGCCGCTTTTGCATGAGCCATTGTCGTTGCACCCACTAAAAGGAATGCACCCAATAGAATCTTTTTCATAAATCTGATAAAAATTTAAAAAATTATGTGTTTAGCATCACGTTAATAATTATCCTTCCGTTGCTAAATCGGAAAGCAGTAATGCTGGATAGCTACTCCTGGGATTACTAACCCACTACAATGATCATTTGTAATACTTTTATGTAGTCGATAAGGCCGCAACCTTAAATATTTTCATAAATATGAATGAGACATAAATCTATTTAATAATTATTAAATATTCAAAATATCTTCCGTAATTATTTTCTTTTGACAATTATAGTCAATGAGCTACTGAGGGTTAGCAGAGAAGGCTGATCATAAAACAATTTGCAATTAAAATAAAAGTCTATTACTGAAAGCAATATATTATTATTTCTTAACCCCTAATGTGATGGAAATCTCCAAAAGATAACGGAGGCTTGTAAAAAGGCTTGTAATTGTTATTAATAATTGGAAAGTTGTTCCATATTGTCAATTTCTGTCAAATTCCAAAGGAGATAAGAAATAGTCATAATAAATGGGAAAGAAAGACGTGTCGAGATTGAATTAAACACTTATATTTATTTATATGACCTACAGAAACTTCATTTTTAAATCGGAATTACCTCTTAAAGAACTTTGGCTTTTATTATTTCTGGACGTTACGGAGCCATTGATCACTACGTTCCGGAATAGCAGAACCGTTAGTTCTGCAACACTTTGACCATATCAATTCATTGATTAATAATTGCCATTTTTTAAAGTGATAACACAAATTGGTGCTCCAAATAGCACGGAATCGCCTGGTCGCACCTTCCGGAATATCCAGCCCGGCTTCCGGTTTAAGTCCAAACTATCCACCTGGATCGGGCAGATCGCTTACCATACCTGTTTGCATTATCTGGAGAAAAAAAAGCTGCTGCTATTGGACCAAATCGGTAACCGTGAAGAATCAGATAATCTGACTTTGGAAGGGCTCAGCAGCCGCAATTTAAGCATTTTCGAAAATGAAATCGAAACAAGGCTGAACAAAAAGGAATTAAACAATATTCTGGAGAAAGAGATCGATAAGCTCCCGCCGGTTTATCGCACGTTACTTAGCCTATACCGGGAAGAACTGAGCAACGAGGAAATGGTGCAGATCACGGGCTTACCCGAAGGCACAATAAAAAGCTACCTGTTCCGTGCGCGGAAAACATTAAAAGAAAATATATTGGCCAATTACAAAAAGGAGGACTTATGAATAAGGTTCATTTGAGCGAGGAAGAAATTCAGCAATACGCGCTGGGGAAGGGAAATTTAAATACGATAGAACATATCGGCTCCTGCGTATCCTGTGAAGCAAAAGCGGCCAATTACCGGCTGATCTTCTCAGAAATGGACGAGTTGCCCCAGCCGGCTTTTGACTTTGATGTGGCAAGCCTTGTACTGGCGCAGCTGCCCCAGCCTGAAACCACCGTTGCCGGGGATGAGCGCTGGTTTTATCTGCTCATTTTTGCCGCACTGGCTTCGATCGGCATCCCGGTTTATGTCTACCGGCTGTACTTTTTTAAAATGTTCAAGGGTATTTTGCCGGAGGCTATGTACCTGGTTGTTCTGATCATCCTGTTTATACTCGTTTTCCAGGGCATCGAAATATTCCGAAAGTACCAGAAACAGCTAAATATCTTAAATTATAAATAAACTGCAACTTTAAAAGTAGCTGCCGCTCTAATACCCTATAAACAGCATTAGAAAACAACATGAAAAAACTCATCATCACCATAGGCACTCTGGCAGGAACATGGACCACCGCCGCCGCCCAAAATTCAAACGCTGCTGAAGATACCTTCAAATATGATGCGCTTCACCTGTCCAGCACCATTCTGACCATTGTAGTATTTGGCGTAATGATACTCACCTTTATCAGATGGCTGCTGGACTTTCGGCTTAAAAGCAAGCTGATCGAAAAAGGCGCGCCGGACCATGTAGTATCGCAGCTTTTACAACCTATTACCAGCGACAATAAAAATGTAACCATTAAGTGGTTTGCCCTGTTAATGGGCTTAGGTACGGGTCTCTCCTTTGTAGATTATTACCAGCCCTTAGGCATCCATTCCCTGGCGATCATGTCCTTCAGCCTTGCAGCCAGTTTCCTGGGCTATTATTTTTATATCAACCGCAGGGAAAAACCATAAGTAGTTCGTAAAATATTGAAACAATCTTTTTGAAAAATACTGCCCCGAAAACGGGCCTGGAAAAATACTGCCTTAATTAACCTTAAATGTATATGAAACCAATTAAACGATATACCATCAAACCCATTTGCATACTGCTTTCTGTATGCTACCTGATCCTCCTTACCGGGTTGTTTTCCCGGGTTTCGGCCCAGGACCTCAAATCTGCCTTCCCGGTAAAAGGTTACAGGGAAACCGCTGCCAAAGTCAATGACCTGGTGCATACCAAACTCAACGTGCGTTTTGACTATAAAAAGCGCTATTTATACGGCAGGGAATGGCTTACCCTGCATCCTCATTTTTATCCGACCGACACCCTTCGTCTGGATGCCAAAGGGATGGATATTCATACGCTGGCGATCCTGAAAAATGGTAAAAATATACCCTTGCATTTTTCTTATGACAGTCTGAGCTTAAATATCAAACTGGATAAGGTTTACGATCCATTCGAAAATTACACGCTGTATATCGCTTATACGGCGAAGCCCGAAGAATTGAAGGGAAGGCGAAATAACGAACACGGCTTGTATTTTGTTAACCCGGACGGTACCGAAAAGGATAAGCCAACGCAAGTCTGGACACTGGGCGAACCGGAAAACAATTCTTGCTGGTTCCCAACGATCGACAAGCCGAATCAAAAAACCACCCAAGAGATCAGCATGACCGTTCCCGGCAAATATGTGACCTTATCCAACGGCCGCCTGGCATCGCAGAAGAATAACGCTGACGGTACCCGTACCGATACCTGGAAGATGGAGCTGCCCCATTCACCCTACCTTTTCATGATGGCAGTAGGTGATTTTAAGATCATTAAGGATAGCTGGCACGGAAAGGAAGTTAGCTACTACCTGGAGCCGAAATACGCCCCCTACGCGAAAGATAATTTCGGAGTTATACCAGAAGCCATTGATTTTTTCGCCAAAACTTTAGGGGTGGACTTTCCCTGGAACAAATATGCAGAGGTGTCCGTCCGTGATTATGTAGGCGGGGCGATGGAAAACACCACTGCAGCTATATTCGGTAACGTTTCTACCAGAAGAGAACTGGCCGATAGTTATTACGATTCGGGCATGGAACATGAGCTGTTCCACCAGTGGTTTGGCGACTATGTGACCTGTGAAAGCTGGAGCAATATTACCCTCAATGAATCCTTTGCTGATTTTGGGGAACTGATCTGGCTGGAGCACAAATACGGCAAGGATGCAGCGGATGCACATCTCCAAAACGGGTTGCAGAACTACGTGGACCGGCAGGATGCCCGTACCAAAAATCTGGTCACTTTTTATTATACAAATCCCAAAGACCCATTTGGCATTACGTATTCTAAAGGCGGGCGCATTTTAAATATGCTGCGCAACTACCTGGGCGATGCGGCATTTTATAAGGGCCTGCACCTTTACCTGACCACCTACGCCTTTAAAAACGCCGAAGTACCACAATTGAGAATGGCGCTGGAAGAAGCCAGCGGCCTCGACCTGAACTGGTTCTTTAACCAATGGTATTATGGCGCGGGCCATCCGGTACTGGATATCCGCTACCAATGGGACGAGGCGGCAAAAACGCAAAAGGTTTTCGTGCAGCAAACCCAGGATGGGACCGCTTTTACTTTACCCATCGCAGTGGATGTGTATGTTAATGGCGTAAAAGAACGACATAAGATCTGGCTCCGCAGTCATTCAGATACCTTAGTGTTTAAAACGTCCTCAAAACCCGACCTGGTTAATGTTGATGCGGATAAAATGCTGGTTGCAGAGAAGACCGATCATAAGACCCTGGCAGAGTTGGTCTACCAATATTTCCATGCGCCGCTTTACCTGGACCGCTATGAAGCCATGAACCTTGCAGAAAAGAACGCAGATGGCCCGGAGGCGCAGCGCGTGCTGATAGCTGCTTTAAAAGACCCTTTCTCAGGCTTGCGCCGCAAAGCGATCTGGGCACTTAATCAAAACAAGGAAGATATCCGTAATATGAACGCCACGCTGCGGGATGCCGCTTTGCCTTTGCTGGTAAATATTACCCGGACAGACCCGAACAATTTAGTGCAGGCAGATGCGATCAATACGCTCTCAGTATTGAAGGACCCGGCCTACCTGAACCTGTTCATGCAAAGGCTCAACAGTCCATCATATTCGGTATCCGGGGCCGCTCTTAACGGGATCATCCGCATAGATCCGGCATTGGGCTTGAGTTTAGCCAAACAATTTGAAAACGACAACGAGGGGCAACTGAGCCAGGCGATCATCAGCGTGTATGCGGATCAGGGCGGGGATGCTCAATGGCCCTTTGTTTACCAGCGTTATCATGAAGCCGAAATACAGAACCAGATCCACGTGTCTAAAGCATTTTCGGGGATGATAGGCCACCTAACCAGGCCGGAAGCCGTTTTACAAGGTATTGAGGAACTCAAACAAGTGGCTATCCGGTACAAGGGCGATGGCGTGGCCCCTTTCATGATCAAGATGCTGGACAGCATCAAAGACCAGCGTACCCGGCTCAACGATGCTGCCGGTGCTAAAGCATCCGCGGATGCCATTCAGCAAATCAATGATGCCAAATAATGATATTTACATTAAATACGAATGCGATGAAACTCCTGTCAAAACCAATAATACTAATACTTTTTCTATTATTTATCCTTTTTAGAACTGCTTTTGCGCAATCTGTAAATGATATTTCAAAACAGATTGCGCCCGAATTGCTGCAACAGGATTTCACCGCGTTGCGCGACACACTGCAAAAAATACATGCCGGGCTATACCGCTATAAAAGCAAAGCGGAAATGGACAGGCTGTTTGACCGCTATTTCAAAGAGCTGGACCATCCGATGAACGAAGTGGCTTATTTCGCGATCATCAGCCAGCTGATCAGCGGGATAGAGGACGGACATACCGAATGCTTTCTGCCAAAGGACTTTATCAACCAGTTCATAACTCAGGTCAAGCTGTTCCCGATCCAGCCCAGGTTCATTGGCAACAACGCCTATGTGCCCTGCAATACCAGGGAGTTACCGGCAGGGACAGAGATCATATCTATTGATCATCGAAGCATTGGCACAATCAGGAAGCGGCTATTTGAACACTTATCATCCGATGGCCGTATCCAGACAGAAAAATATGTCAAGGTCAATGACGGCCATGATCCCTTTGCCTATTTGTATAACGTGGTTTATGGAATTAAGGAAAATTTTGAAATAAAATATAAAACAGTCGGAGGTGCCACGGCGGTAAAAACCATTGCAGCGGGTTATTTTAAAAACATGGAATGCCCTCCTCCTGGGAGGGTTATACCCAATCGTTACCTGGAGTTGGCTTATCAGCCAGGTAATGTTGCTGTGATGACCATCCGGACCTTTGCTAATGAATACCTGGTTCAGACCAAAGAAAACCTCGCTGACTTTTTAGCCGCATCATTTAAGGAGCTGGAGAATAAAAAGATTGGCAGCCTGATCATTGACCTGCGGGAAAATGGCGGCGGTGACGACAGCAACGGGGCTTTGCTTTACAGTTACCTGACGGATCACCCGTTTGCCTATTATGCCTCCCTGAGTTCAACTACGAAAGCCATAAAGGACCATCCCGACCTGGTGGAATTACAACAACCGCATAAGGGTAATTATAAGGGAAAGGTCGTTTTCCTTACCAGTGGTAAAAGCTTTTCCGGCGCAGCTGAATTTTCATCCATTGCCAGATCAAATAATCGGGGTGTTTTTGTCGGTGAGGAAACCGGGGGCGGCTATTACGGAAATACCTCGGGAAATAAAATAACATTCTTCCTGCCGAACACCCAAATCAAGGTAAATATCCCCGTATTTAAATATGTCATGGCAGTAAAAAAAACCAAACATAAAGACAGGGGAACTATTCCTGATTATTTGATCGTACAGTCTATGAATGATATTATTCAACACCAGGATGTCCAAATGAATTTCGCGATAGAAATAGCACAGCAATAAGAATTTACCTTAAACAAAAAGACTTATATCCCATTTCGGCTATTTACATAAAAGAAAAAGCAATTCTCAACTTATAAAGCTCAATTAGGAGTGCCATTTTAATCGTCTATACGAAAATCATCTCTGCAACCTAACCCATTTAATTAAAGAAAAAGTTGGCTTTTTTCATGCTTACGATATAGGCTATAGGTGGTCAATAGGGAAATGGAGCCCCTTTTATGCAACTTGTAGTTTGTTCAATAACACCAGTTGCTCCACCAAATGGTTCGAATTATGTCCAGTCTGGGGATGAAAATCTAATTTGAAGTAAGTTTCCTTATTTGTTCTGCAGCATTTTTATTATTTGGATTTAGCTGGATTGATTTTTTATAATTGGTGAGTGCCTCGGGTTTATTACCGGCTATCTCCAATACTTCTGCATAGCTATCATAGGCATTAGCACTGCCCGGATAGAGGATCGTATTCAATTTAAAGATATTAAGTGCTTCGGAAGTTTTCTTTTGATTCAACAACTGGTATCCCCAGGTGTTAAGTGAATTTTCTTCCAACCGGAAAGAAGTATCTCGTTTTTTTAAATAAGAAGCAACAGAAACAGCCTTATCAAAACCTTTTGTTAATAATTGGGCTCTTAATTTTTTAAGGTTCGGAGCTAAGCCAAAACCATTTGCCTCATGCATATCGGGGATATAGTACCCGGCGATTTCGTCGATGAACTGATCAGGGTTACCACCCATTAGATTGGTCAATACAACAATGGAAAGATCATCTTTTAGGTAAACAAACAGTGCAGACCTGCCGCCGCCTACCGGGCCTACAGCAGGATGCTCATCCCTGGTAACTGTTGGCCATCCCAAAGCATAACCATTGGTTAGTCCGTTAAATCCGCCTATTTTTCCATTATTCAGGATCGCCGGTTTCCACAGGGTTTCAATACTTGCTTTGTCCTTCAATAGCTTACCCTCTTTTAATGCAATAATCCAAGTAGCCATATCCCCAGCTGTAGACAATATACCAGCTGCGGTTCTAAAAAACAAAGGAAATTGGATATATGCTGTACCAGGCGTTTTGTTCATCGTAAATTGACCATCAACCATTTTGGTCATCCTATAAGCACCTGCAGTATTTGGAATGACGTCATAAGAGTCTCCGAACCGGGTTAAAGGCATGCCAGCCACTTTGAATTGTCTTTCTTCAATGAATTGAGTGAAATGCATGCCGCTTAATTTATTGATGATTTGGCCAAGCAATACATAACCTGTTTGGTTATAACTGAATTTTTCACCTCTATTAAATTCCATTGGCAAGGCTTTTACCTGTTTCAATGCAAGTTTTTCTATTCCATGTCCAAGTACCATTTCATCTTCGTCAAGTATATCGGGCAATCCGGAAGTATGCGTCAACACCTGTTGTAAAGTAATTTTTTGCCATGCAACAGGCAAGCTATCCAGGTACATGGATATAGGGTCTGTGATTTTGAGTTTTCCTTCCTCGGCCAATTGCATAATAGCCACACCTGTGAAGGCTTTTGTGATAGAGTTTATAGAAAAGATACTTTTATCGGTAGCAGCAATATTATATTCAAGATTAGCTGTACCATATGTTGTTGTTTTAATGATCTTGTTATTGTGTATTATAGCAAGTTGCAATGCAGGGATATGTTTCTGATGCATCTTTTGTTTAATAAACACATCAATGCTGTCGGATGTAAGGTTTTGTGCTTGCGAAGAAATTGGTGTGAGAAAAGCTGCAACTAAAAGGATTTTGATAGTATTTGTAAAGTTCATAAATATAAAGTATGCTTGTAAGATATCCGATTTTGCCCTATGTTACACCACGAAATAAGATTTTATTTTGGAATAGTGAATGGGTTTTTATGAACAAAAATCACGAAAATAATCTATGTTCAGCTAGATCTCGATGTTTTCACCGAATTATAAGAAAACAAAAAGCCGCTCAACTTTCGCAAAGAATCTTCGTAGGTCACACCGGAATTGACTACTGTCCTAAGCAATCTGTAATCCGTTCAAAATCATCAGTTGTTCAATCAAATGGTTCGAGTTATGTCCAGTCTGGGGAGCGAAATGGCTTTTACGATATCGTAAAAGCCATTTTTAATTTTATCCCATTTTTAAACCTGCGTTTAAGTGAAATAGGGGCACATTTTGGTTCAAGCCCATTCTCCTTACGGGCAGTGGGCAAATATATTAACGATTTTTTTATTTTAATTTACTGTTTTACAGGTAATTATTTGATTTTTTATAGTAGTTGATTTTCTGGAAGAAATTTAATGAGGACATTGCATTGCTATCCGCCCGATGCTAAACCCTGGTCCTGGCGGGAAATACTGGTCAAAGAGCCGGAGGGCACATCATGTGCCCTCCCTGTAGTTATGCTTTAGATACTTGCTATCCTGTTTAAATGCCAAATACAGTTGCCATGCTAATTTTTAGTCTTACCCATTTAATATTGATCGTAAAATACCAAACTTGCCTTCGCCAGGGTATTTTTATAAATCGTAAATCCGACGCCAGGAGGAAGGGTGCTCGCATTTAATCCCAGTTTATCGGTTTTAAGTGCATACACCGTTATAATATATTGGTGTATGCCTGTATTAGCAGGCGGGCAAGGCCCACCATACCCGCCAACACCAAAGTCGGTGAGAGATTGTATTGCACCTTTTGGAGCCAGGTTTGCCGAAATCTTTCCGGCATTTGTAACAAGCTCATTAACGTTAGCGGGAACATCGAACATAATCCAATGCCACCAACCACTTCCGGTCGGCGCATCACTATCGTACATCGTAATAGCAAAGCTTTTAGTACCTGCCGGAGCGTTTGTCCATGAAAGCTGCGGAGATTGATTTTGACCGGTACAGCCGGCTCCATTCAGTCTTTCTTTCATGGTAGCCTGCCCCTGCAGGTCTTTACTATAAAGCGTAAATGTCTTCTGGGCAAAACCTGTAGCTGTGATTAGCAGGAAACAGATGATTAAACTTGTTCTTTTCATTTTATTTGTTTCAAAATTGTTAATACGATCCGGCTTCTTAATCGCAGGGCACCGACTGTCTTCAGGTGTTTTATTTTAAATTGGTTTTAAAGAAAGCTTCCAGCTTATCAAAAGGAATCAAATCTGTCCGGTCGTAAAGGTCAACGTGTCCGGCATTTGGAATTACAACCAATTCCTTCGGCTCCGCAGCCCTTTTATATGCATCAAAACTAAATTCCCTTGAATGGGCATTTGAACCGGTAATAAAAAGCATTGGGCGCGGCGAAATGGTTTCAATATCATCAAAAGGATAAAAATTCATAAATTTTACTTCCGCAGAATTGGTCCGGTTCTCTGTTTCCATCAGGGTATGTCCCTTGGGGATATGAATACCACGCTTTGTTCTGTAAAAGTCAAAGAACTCCTTGCGTATTGTATCAGCGTCCGCAGGTAATTTTTCCGGCAGATAATTCATATAATTGGGTTTCCCGCCCAAGAAATCAGCATAACGCTGCTCTGCAGCCGCAGCCAGGAATTGCCTGCGCTGTTCAAGTGTTTGCGACTTGTTCAACCCATTGCGGGTAACAGCACCCATATCATACATACTCACGGTTGCAATTGCTTTCAGCCTCGGATCGATTTTAGCCGCACTCACCACAAAACTTCCGCTACCGCAAATTCCGATAATGCCGATGCGCTCTTTGTCAATAAATGAACGTGTACCCAAAAAGTCGACCGCAGCACTGAAGTCCTCGGCATACACATCCGGCAAGACCGCATTAATCGGTTTACCCTCACTTTCTCCCCAAAAGGACAGATCGATAGCCAGTGTAATAAATCCACGGTCTGCCAGTGTAGAGGCGTACACATCCGCACCCTGTTCTTTAACAGCGCCCATTGGATGACCTACGATGATAGCGGGTTGCTTTTGCTTCTGATCGAGATTTTTAGGAATAAAAAAGTGGCCTATAACCTCCATCTGATACTGGTTTAAAAAAGAAACCCGGTATAAATTTACCTTATCGCTTACCTTAAAGGTAGTAAAGCCTGTTGCTGAGATCTGTTCCATTTTCAATTTGTTTTTTTGTGTTTGTGCCTGTATATGTCCTGTCATCATCATTGAGAACAGCACTATTCCTGCTAAGTATTTCATTGGTCTATGTGTTTAATTATTTATATTATTTGTTTTCTCTTTTCTTAAAGGCCAGCATAGCGGCCAGGGCAGCGACGAACGTAAAAACAGCGCTGGCAAGGAAAACGCCTTTAACGCCGGTGTGATCCATCATGATTCCGCCTGATGCCGCACCCGTGGTTATAGCAAGTTGAATAATCGCGATTTGCAAGCCGCCGCCGCTTTCAGTTTCATCCGGTACCGCACGTGTCAGCCACGCCGTCCAGCCTACCTGGATTACCCCCAAAAACATTCCCCAAAATGCAGTCAATAAAAAAGCGACCGGGATGATGTTCCCGAATATTGGCAGAAGAACAGCTATGCCGCACATTAAAAATGGCATAAGGATCAGAGAGCGTTGTAAGCCCCACTCAAAAAGGTATTTCGATAGTACTGTTCCAATAAGATTCGCGACACCGAACCCTAGGAGCAAAACGGAAAGCTGGTCATTAGCAACCCCAGTAACTTTCTCCAGGAACGGACGGAGATAAGTAAATAACGATGCATAGCCGATGAACATGAAGAACGTCCCCAGCATACCTCCTTTGACAGCGGGGCGCTTCAGCAGTTTTAACACGGAACCTAAACCGGGCGGGTTTTGTGTTGGCATCGAAGGCAGCGTTGCCGCCTGCCAGACCAGCGCACCTACACTTAGTCCTGATACAATGAAAAAAACGTTTCGCCAACCGAGCAGCGTTCCCAAATAGCTTCCCAATGGTGCCGCCGCTACTGTGGCAACAGATACTGCCCCAAATATGATGGAGAGTGCTCCGGGAACCAATTTAGGTGGTACCAGGCGCATAGCTGTCGCTGCGGCCATACCCCAGAATCCGCCGAGCCCGATGCCTAATAAAATTCGGCCAGCCAGCAAAAATGTAAAATTCGGTGAGAGCGCTACCAGGAGGTTGGATAAGACCTGCAACACGCAAAATGCTAACAGTACCCATCGCCTGTCCGTTTTTTTAGTTAACACGCCCATAAACAGGCTTGAGGCCATGGCAACTATTGCCGTTACCGATATTGCCTGACCGGCTGTTCCCTCGCTTATATTTAGGCTTTTAGCCATTGGGGTCAGCAAACTGACTGGCAAGAACTCCGAAATGATCAGACAAGCTACACCCAGAGAAATAGCGTACACTGCATTCCAGGATGGTTGGAGATCTGCAACAGACGTATCAAATTTTAATTCCGGACTTTCCTTTCCTGCGATGTTCATAGCATCTGATTTGTTTTTCAGATGCAAAAGTACTGCAGGTGCTGCCGCCCAAGTTAAAAGATTTCAAACCAATACTTAAGAATTTCAAATCTCGGACGCCCTGAAATTGCGGGGATTCGTGCCTGCTAATTTTTTAAAGAAGTTGTTGAAGTAAGAAGGATAATCAAAGCCGAGGGCATAGGCGATGTCAGAAATGTTCCAATCGGTATGCTGCAGCATGGCCTTGGCCTCATGAAGTACCCGTTCGGATATGTGCGCTGTCGTTGACTTCCCGGTAATTTCATTAACTGACCGGTTGAGATAGTTGACATGGACATTTAGGTTCCTGGCATAATCCTGTGCGGTCTTCAATTGCAGGGGACGGTCAGCCGTTTCTATCGGAAACTGACGTTCAAGCAATTCAAGAAAAACCGATGTGATGCGGGACGCCGCATTTTTATGCTGATCAAAGTTCTCTGAAGGCTGTAATTTAAGTGCCTCATGTATGATAAGATTGATATAATTACGGATCAGGTCATCTTTGTAAACATAATCTGTGCGTTGTTCTTCAATCATTTTCAGAAAGATGGTATTTAAAAAATCCCGCTGCTGATGATTAATTTTTAAGACCGGCGTACCACCAATCTTAAAAAACGGAGATTGTTGTAAGCTTTCGGAGCGCTCAGAAAGCTTTAAAAAATCTTCAGAAAAAAGACATGTATAACCGACATAAGTGGTTGAAAGCGTCTCCCAGGAATAAGGAATATGGGGATTGCCAAAAAACAACACCGTGTCATTGGCTTCAAAGCTTCTGTCAGCATAATGAATAATACTTTTGCCGGTCGTTAAGCAAATTTTATAAAAGTCTTTCCGGCTGTAAATGCGTGTGGCGTTACTGTCTTCCTCAATTTTGAATATATTAAAGCCTTTTAGTTTAAGTTCCTTGTTAAATTCCGAAACTGCGCGAGGCGTTTGATCTTTCATGCACAAAATTATAAAATTCAAACCTGGATGTCAAGCAACTTATGCTGAACATTTAGAACTGTGTAGGCGATTAAGGATTTGATGCGCAAGAAACTATTTCTGGATTGAACAATCCATACCTTCGTTAGGGGTGTATTTTATGTTTTTGTTTTTTTCTGCCGTTTCTTTTCCCCATTCAGCGATGGATTTAAGTAAAGGAATAAGAGATTTGCCAAAATCTGTCAATTCATAATCTACTTTCAACCGTGTAAATATTGTTAGCCCTGGGCCAACAGATACCCCTAACTATTCTAAACTTGGTTTCCCTGAAGAAGCGGTAGGTCAATTTAAAGCGCACTATGCTTCCAGCACCGCCGTAAAGAGAATGGGAAGTGCTGACGAAATTGCCAAAGTAGTTATATTCTTAGCTTCCGAAGATGCAAGTTTTATTACAGGATGCGAACTGATTGCCGACGGCGGTTTTATAAATTATGCGCTGAAATAATCAGCACTAACAAATCAAAGCAAACCTAAAAGCGGCGACTTCCGCTTTTAGAGCTTTTCGCTCTACAAAATAAAATAGTGATTTAAAGAAATCATACGATCAATATTAATTTAGAATAAGAGTTCAGTGTTCTCATCAATCAGCATTCGGCTACTTTGTGTCAGATCTTTCATTTTTTTAAATTTTTATCTTTGGACGGAAAGTCCGGGGAAGGCGGCAACAAAATAGAGATACGTGTGGCCACCGGCCAGTTAAACAGCTTTATAGGAAAGGCAAAAAGCGGGGATCAACGATACCTGCAGTTTAAAGCCAGTGATGACCAGGTGATGTCGGCAGGGCTAATCGGACCTGTAACAATTAGACCCGCTATTAATGTAAAACGATGAAGATTGTAGCGGAAGTCAATTTATTATTGTGCTCTTTACAGCTCGGCTTAGGCGGCTTATGATGTTTACATGAGGTATTAATATCATTTTCCATGCCTCATGTCATTCGCCGGATTAAAAACTTCTCAGTTTATCATCTAAAAAATCTTAATTGCCAATAGTTTTAAGTCATCCAAAAAGCAATGCAATATCCTTGTCGAATCTCTTAAGCAACTTTTAGTTCGTTCAATAACTTTAGCTGGGTGAATCAAATGGTTCGAATTATGTCCAGTCTGGAGCCAGAATGGGCAAGCACCAAAAAACGGTCGTTTGGTCTTCTTTTTTACCTTTTATTTCGCTGTTATCAAGTAGATACAAGAGTATAATTCACTTGTAAAAGCGGTTCGATGTTGCAATTCTTCGAAAGTGAATTTTTGGGGGTACATCGAACCGATTAATTGCCTCTTGTTATAACTTTCTGATTTTTAATAGATTGTATTTGATTTTGGTTAACGTGCTCATCGCCGGTCTAAGTAGCGGTTCAATATTCGCAGTTGCCGCAAACAATGATTTCACTCACACGAATTTGTTCATAGGTATAAACGGTTTTGCACAGTTTTCGTTCCTGGATAACCGCGAAAATTTGCCTATTGACTTAGATGTTAATTTCAATGAAATGACTGATTTCTATTCCCATTATACGGAAGTTAAAAGAAATTATGTATATCAACAAACCAATTATGTGTATGTGTGCCTAAGCCGAGTAACTGGAAAACTGTTTTTAGTTAGGGAAGGTGATTTTAAGAAAACCTCAGACATTAACTCCCAAGGGGCGATGTTGAACTTCTACAGAACTATTGAAAAATATTGGACTGTTTATTTATCGGATAGGTTAGAAAGTGATTTGCAAAGAGATGCTCATATATTATTTTCACTTTATTCTCACGAAAAAAACATTTTCCAAAAGTACATTAAAGTAGTTATCGGTTTTATTACATTTATTAAGCCAACTGGACGGGAGTTTACTTACAAATTTAATGATATAAAAAAAATGTATTCAAAAGAAGGTGAATTACGAATTCAACATAAATTTTGAAACAACTATGTTTTTCTTCAAATCGGGAAACGAAGATGTTATACCAATGGTAAACCTGTGTAATAGATTCTTTTTTTTTTAAAGCAGTTAGGCTATTCAATTTAGTTAGTAATGAGCTTGCCATTAATGAAGACGGCGGAAATAAAAGACCTATCCTGAGCATGATCACAAAAGAAAAATTATTAATAAATCTTCATACTTTAAAGGGACGTATAGCCCGAAAGCCCGCGGTTTATACCACAGATTTTCCAAAGACAATGAAAGAGGGCTTATATAGATTTAATCAAACAATAATTGCCATGAGAATATTCCAGACCATTTTTTTTCTGCTGATCTTCGTATCTCCTTTAATCGCCAATTGCCAAATGGCCCCTCTGATAACACCGCGTATGCGTGTAATCATAGACAATGATTTTGGCGGTGATCCGGACGGTCTTTTCCAATTAACACACCTGCTGTTGTCGCCATCGGTTGAGATAAGGGCTATTATCGGTACGCACCTAAATGCCCGCGATGGTTTCGACCCTTCTAAAACACAGGCGGATAACGCTGCAAAAAAAGCGCATGAATTATTGTCGGTGATGAAAATGGATGGGAAGATCCCGCTTATAGCCGGATCCAATACCGGCATGCCAAACGACAGCACGCCGGTAAAAAGCGATGCCGTTGATTTTATTCTAAAGGAAGCATTACGCACCGATACCAAGTTGCCATTATATGTGTTATGCGGCGCCGGGCTTACCGAAATTGCTTCGGCGGCATTAACCAAACCGGAAATTGCTGAAAAGCTAACACTAATATGGATCGGCGGCGCTGAGTACAGCGGTCTTGCCTTACCTCCACCCAATGGTTCGGCAGTAGAGTATAACCTGAATATCGATATTTTTGCCGCAAGAGCTTTATTTAACCGCAGCCAGGTAAATTTATGGCAGGTGCCGCGAAATGTTTACCGGCAAGCATTAATATCTTATGCGGAATTGGCAACGCGGATCAAACCAAATGGAGAGATCGGCAAGTACCTTTTCAACACCCTTGAGAATTTGATAGGAAGACTGCAAAAATACAAGTTTAATATCGGCGAAACCTATGTGCTGGGGGATAGCCCGTTGGTTTTGCTAACCGCTCTTCAATCATCGTTCGAGGCCGATCCGTCATCAAGTGATTACATGAACAATCCTTGCCCCATCATTACGAGCTCAGGTGTTTACCAATCAAATCCCAGCGGAAGAAAAATTAGGGTATATCAGCATATCGACACCCGGTTAATGTTCGGCGATTTTTTTTCGAAACTGGAATTGTTTAAAAACTGAGACATATAAAAATGAATTTTTTGAGAACGCTGTCGAACTGAAGTCTGTTTAACATGACGATAGTCTCTGAGTGGACATTCCGAAGCCCTTGATCACCATGTATGGAAATAACGAACCATTTGTTCTGCAACACTTTGATCATATTAATTCATTGATCAATAATTGTAATTCTCTAAAAGTGATAATACAAATCGGTGCTTCACATTGCACGGAATCGCCTGGTCAAGCCTCCCAGAATATCCAGACAAAGCTGGAAAGAGCATAACGGATTGTTTTTTGAGCACGAAGGTAGCCACGCTGTAAGATTGGGTGACTGGAAATTAGTATCGCAACGACCTGAGAATAAATGGAATCAGTACTGACCGCTCCAAATTAAATGACTTGAGCGCCAAATATCCTCAAAAAGTAGCTGAACTCGAAGCAATGTACAGCGCCTGGGCCACCCGGGTAGGTATGGTGGAATTTGATAAATTATCAAAATCAAAGGTGAATAATTTAATAAGGTAGTAAGTAAGTCAAGTGTCAATACTAACCATACCCAAGTTAAAAGAGAATGCTTTTTCGCAGCGGATCAGCTTCGGGCGAAAGCAGGCAGAACGATGGTGGGTATGTGTAATGGAAAGGGCATAGCAAGTTTTTGCAGAAGTGGGGGTAAGAGCGGCGAAGCGGGGCAAAATAATTGCAGCCCGTGGTTCAGTCCGGTTTGCAGGCAAAGGCTTGAGCGCAAAGAAGCCTTTCTGCTGCAAGCCTTTTTGGTTACATTTTTGGCTAAAAAAGTAACTGGCTCTCGCGCGGCCAAGAGCGCGACGAAGTAAGTTCATTGACCAAAGATAGTTACCTGCACGTCTTGGACTGCTTTGTTCCTCGATATGTCATTTTAATCCTGATTTAAAATAGAAACTCGGTGCGGCTTTCAGACCGCTCAAAATTTGCGCAAACGTTTCTGGGAACGTTTGCACGTTTTTAGTTAGCCAAATCCTTTTTTTTTTTGCTGTCAGCCACTAATCTTGTTTAGGATTTAACGGTCCTTCCAATTATAAGGCGAGAAATAGCTGTGTTAAAATAAAAACATGTCGGTAATAAAAATAAGGTTTGGGATAGCGGTTTTGCTTTTGGCAGGTTGCTTTACATCGCGGGCGCAGGTTCAGCAATATTCCTGGCAGCACTTGCCGCAGGCAGGTAAGCCCGTGTTTAAAAAGGATACCATCAATATTTTAAAATATGGAGCTAAGGCAGATGGCCTTACGCTAAATACAACCAGCATCAACAAAGCAATTGCCGCATGTAGTGCAAAGGGCGGCGGTGTGGTGCTCATTCCGCAGGGTTTGTGGTTAACTGGTCCGCTGGTTATGAAAAGCAATGTAAACCTGCATGTAAGCCGTGCAGCGCTGTTGCAGTTTACTAACGATAAAAGCCAGTATAAACTGGTTGAAGGCAATTATGAAGGCCATGTCGCGGTGCGTAATGAATCGCCGGTATCCGGTACTAATCTTACAAATATTGCTATTACCGGTGAGGGGATCATTGACGGGCACGGCGAGGCCTGGCGGGCGGTCAGTAAAGACAGGCTCACCGCAGCCGAATGGAATAAGCTCGTAGCATCGGGCGGTATAGTGAGCGAAAATGGCAGATCGTGGTATCCATCCCAAAGCTATGTTAAAGGGCTCAAAACTCCGGGAGCAGGTGTAATAGGTAATGGAAAAACCCTCAGGGACAATGAACCTTTTAAAGACTTTTTCCGGCCTAATATGCTGGTGCTTACCAACTGTAAAAAAGTATTGCTGCAGGGTGTTACTTTACAAAATTCGCCCGCCTGGGATATTCACACTTTATTATGCGAAGACCTTACTGTACAGAATGTAAGGGTTAGAAATCCCTGGAACGCGCAGAATGGTGATGGCATTGATGTGGAATCCTGCCGGAATGTTTTGATTGAAGGGAGCACTTTTGATGCGGGCGATGATGGCATCTGCATCAAATCGGGCAGGGACGAAGAGGGCCGTAAACGAGGCAGGCCAACCGAAAATGTAATCGTAAGGGATAATGTGATTTATCGCGCCCATGGTGGTTTTGTAATAGGCAGTGAAATGTCGGGCGGGGCGCGTAATATTTTCGTGTCTGACTGTACATTCATTGGTACGGATATCGGTTTGCGTTTTAAAACCACGCGCGGCCGCGGAGGTATGGTTGAAAATATCTTCATCAAAAATATCAGCATGAGGGATATTGCCCATGAGGCCATTCTTTTTGATATGTACTACAGTGGTAAATCGCCGGGCGAATCAGATGATGTAAACAATCAGACCGTTGTGGCGGTAACAGAAGCTACACCCTCATTTCGCAAGTTTTATGTGGACAATGTGGTTTGTAACGGTGCCGAAAAAGCGCTCATGATCAGGGGATTGCCGGAAATGGGGATTAAAGACATCCACATCGAAAACAGCACTTTCAAAACTGTTAAATGTGCCGATGTAATAGAGGCACAGAATATTTTCTTAAAAAATATCTGCTTCAAAAGCAAAGAAACCAGTCCGCTCATCAATATTCAAAACAGCAGCAGCGTAACTTTTAACCATATTACCTATGGCGATACCAGGCTGCTGTTCAGGATCGCCGGGAAAAAGTCGCAGCAAATTAAATTGCTTGATACGGATGCCTCAAAGGCAAAAAACAAAGTTGAGTTTGTTTCAGGCGCAGCAGAAAGCACGCTAACCAGTTCAAAATAATGAATGGCGAAACAAAGATTGTGGCTGATTGAAAAAATACATTGAACAGCACCTGTGCCGGGAATGATAACCGGATGTAACATTGATAAAATGAGCTATATGATGAAGAAAATATTGATGCTATGTGCTTTCCTGCCTGCAGGAATTGGGCTCAGGGCACAAACACAGCCATGGTCGCAGCGGATGGCTAACACCGCTATTCGTATTTGGAAAGATTCGTTGCCGGGAACTAATTGGTCGTATGATCAGGGGATCGTTTTACAGGGACTGCAAAGCGTTTGGCAGCAATCGGCAAAAGGCGAATATTTTAGTTATATCCAAAAATCAATGGATAGGTATGTAGGCACAGACGGAACTATCCGCACTTATAAGGCCAATGATTATACTTTGGATAATATCCTTTCGGGCCGAAGTTTGTTGTTTCTGCACCAGGTATCAGGTGCCGAAAAGTACTATAAAGCAGCTTCACTACTTCGTAAGCAATTAAATGGGCAGCCCAAAACAGCTGAAGGAGGCTTCTGGCATAAAAAAAGATATCCCAATCAAATGTGGCTGGATGGCTTATATATGGCCGAACCTTTTTATGCAGAATACGCATCGGTTTACCATGAGGATGTCGATTTTGACCAGGTAGCCGATCAGTTTATCTGGATGGAGCAACATGCGCGGGATAGCAAAACAGGGTTGTTGTATCATGCCTGGGATGAAAGTAAAAAGGAGCGCTGGGCAAATCCTCAAACTGGCCTGTCGGCAAGTTTATGGGCCCGTGCCAATGGTTGGTATGCCATGGCACTGGTTGATGTGTTACCCTATTTTCCGACCAATCACCCTAAACGTGCCGCGCTGCTCGCCATTTTGAACCGCCTTGTTGTGGCGATACAAGGTAGCCAGGATAAAAACTCGGGTTTGTGGTACCAGGTGCTTGATAAGGGGGGCAAAAAAGGTAATTATTTGGAAGCATCCGCATCTTGTATGTTTGTTTATACGCTGGCTAAAGGTGTAAGGGAAGGCTATTTGCCTCGAAAGTATTTACCGGCAGCCCGGAAATCATATGATGGCATTATCAAAAATTTCATCGAAATAGATGCTGATGGGCAGGTAAACTTTAACGGCACGGCAGGCGCTGTTGGTGTTGGTGGTGAGCCATACCGCGACGGTAGTTACGAATACTACACCGGCGTAAAAACTGTTACTAACGAAACCAAAGGTGTAGGCGCTTTTATGTTAGCAAGTGTGGAGATGGAGCGCCTAACTAACCTGAATTTAGGCAAAGGAAAAACCGTGCTTTTGGACAGCTATTTTAATAATGAGCATCACAATGATGTTACCGGCAAAAGTATCCCGTTCCATTACAAATGGGAGGAGCAAGATAACAATGGCTTTTCGTTTTTAGGGCAGATCTTTAACAATTACGGTCTGCAAACCAAAACTTTAAATGAAGCGCCGGATGCGAATAACCTCAAAAAGGCAGCAGCCTATGTTATTGTTGATCCCGATATCCCAAAGGAAAACCCTGATGCTAAATATATTGAAGAACCGCATGTTAAATCGATTAGCAACTGGGTGAAAAATGGCGGGGTATTGGTTGTATTAAACAACGATACGGGCAATGCCGAGTTTGTGCACCTGAACAAACTGATGGCAAAATTTGGTATTAGTTTTAACCTAAATAGTGTTAACAGGGTAGTAGGGCGCAACTTTGAACAAGGGGCAATTAATATTTCCGCCGGCAATTCCATCTTTAAAACGGCGCGCAAGGTTTACATCAAGGAGTTGAGTACGTTGCAGCTAACTAATGCCGCTGTTCCACAATTAATCAATGGTAAAGATATCATTGTAGCTACTGCCAAATATGGCAAGGGCACCGTGTTTGCAGTTGGCGATCCCTGGTTTTATAACGAATATACAGACGGCCGGAAACTGCCTCCCGAATATGACAATTTTAAAGCAGCCAACGATTTAGTAAGCTGGTTGGTTAAACAAATCCCTCAAACAAAAAAATAGCAACTTCATTACAACCCATAAGCACATGATATTATCACGATATAACCTAAACAAAACAACTGTACCGGCAACTGAATTACCGCCTGCTAATGTATTCGATCTGCCCGAAAAAGTGCTGCAGTTCGGAACGGGGGTATTACTGCGAGGCCTTCCCGATTACTTTATCGATAAAGCTAATCGTGCCGGGATCTTCAACGGCAGGGTAGCGGTTGTTAAATCTACCGATAAAGGCTCAACTACTGATTTTGATATGCAGGATGGTTTGTACACCATTTACTCCAAGGGGATTGAAAACGGCGAAGAGGTTAATGAGCAGGTGATCTGTTCGGCAATCAGCCGCGTGCTTTCTGCTTCAAGCGAGTGGGAGGAGATTTTGGAAATAGCCCGCAGCAAAGATTTACAGATCGTGATTTCCAACACAACCGAAGTGGGTATCCAACTGGTGAAGGAAGATGTGCGCAAACATCCGCCGGCATCATTTCCCGGCAAATTGCTGGCTATATTATATGAGCGCTATAGGGCATTTGACGGAAGGCCTGATACCGGTTTGGTGATCATTCCAACCGAGCTGATCATCGATAACGGCAAAAAACTGGAATCCATTGTGCTGGAACTTGCGCATTTGAATAAACTGGAGCCCGCTTTTATGGACTGGCTGGAAAGCAGCAATAGTTTTTGCAATTCGCTGGTGGACAGGATAGTACCCGGCAGACCAGATCAACAAATGAGCGACGCTATGGAAGCCGAGCGTGGTTATACCGATAACCTCAGCATCATGTCCGAAACTTATAGTCTTTGGGCTATCCAGGGCGATGAAAAAATTGCCGAAGTATTATCTTTTGCCCAGGCCGATAAAGGTGTGGTGATCACACCGGATATTGAATTGTTCAGGGAGTTAAAACTCCGGTTGCTTAACGGTACGCATACACTGAGCTGTGCCGTAGCTTATCTTTCAGGTTTTAAAACGGTAAAGGAAGCAATGGACGATGCGCATTTTACAAAGTTCATTACCCAGTTGATGTTTACCGAAATCATGCCATCCATCCCTTACCAGATTGATGAAGATGTAGCCCGCGATTTTGGTAATAAGGTACTCGACAGGTTTCGCAATCCGAACATCAGGCACGAGTGGCTGAGCATTTCGGTGCAGTACGCCACTAAAATTAAAATGAGGGTTATTCCGTTATTATTAAACTATTACAAACAAAATAATAGAGCACCTCAATTGATGGCCCTTGGTTTCGCGGCTTTTATCCGCTTTATGCAAATTACCGAAATTGCCGATGGTAAGTACACCGGAACAGCGTATTCAGAGAATTATGCGGTAACTGATGACCAGGCACCCACTTTAAGCAAAGCATGGAACGCTGCCGATGTCGAAACAGCCATAGCCTCTATCCTTAAAAATAAAGGCCTTTGGGATGCCGATCTGACAACGTTATCCGGCTTTACGGAAGCGGTGACAGCGCAGTTTAAGCTTATTAACGAACATGGAAAACTGGAAATAAGTGCTATTTAAACAGGAAGAGAGATGAAACAGAATATATTAAAAATACATCCTGCCGATAATGTACTGGTAGCATTGACCGATCTACAGGCCGGCGAGCAGGTTACTTACAAAGGTGAAAGTTATACAGTAAAGGAACCAGTATCGGCTAAACATAAGTTTGCCATTGTGGAAATCCCTGAAGGGGGCGAGATCATCATGTATGGGGTATTGGTAGGTAAGGCTCAAAGTCCAATAGCGGTTGGCGGTTTGCTTAGTACTGCCAATGTAAAACACGCGGCAAACAGCTTTTTAACAGGCCAAAGCCATACCGATTGGCACAAGCCGGATATTAGTAAATGGGAAGGCAAAACATTTAACGGCTATCACCGGGGCGATGGCAGCGTAGGCACCGCAAATTACTGGCTGGTTGTGCCGATGGTGTTTTGCGAAAATCGTAACATTGAAGTATTGCAGGAAGCTTTGGTTAAACCTTTAGGCTATGGCCGAAAAAAAACATACGAGATCAAGGCACAGGAGTTGATTGGCAAAATAAAGGCGGGGGCAGAGATAGATGAGGTTTTATATACTGAAATAGGCAATGATACCGCGCAAAGCGCAGGCAACAAGGTTTTCCCTAACGTTGACGGCATTAAGTTTTTAACGCATACAGGTGGTTGCGGCGGTACCCGTCAAGACTCGACTGCGCTTTGCGGTTTGCTGGCTGGTTACATTACGCATCCGAATGTAGCCGGAGCAACGGTTTTGAGCTTAGGCTGTCAGAATGCCGAGGTGAAAACTTTGCAGGAAGAGATCAACAAACGCTCACCACAGTTTGACAAACCCTTATATATTTTAGATCAACAGAAAACGGGCAAGGAGGCCGATTTGATGGAACTGGCGATCAGGCAAACACTTGCTGGCTTGATGCACGCCAATCAGTATACCCGTAAACCGGCTCCTTTAAGTAAGCTGACCATTGGGTTGGAGTGCGGCGGTTCAGATGGCTTCTCGGGCATTTCGGCAAACCCAGCTATCGGTTACACTTCGGATCTACTGGTAGCTTTGGGTGGTTCCGTTATTTTGGCCGAGTTTCCGGAACTATGTGGCGTGGAGCAAAACCTTATTGACCGTTGCCTGGATAAAACCAAGGCCGAACGCTTTGCCGACCTGGTACGTACTTATAGTCAACGCGCAGAGGAATCCGGTTCAGGCTTTTACATGAACCCATCGCCGGGCAATATTAAAGATGGTTTGATCACCGATGCTATCAAATCTGCCGGGGCGGCTAAAAAAGGAGGTACATCGCCGGTGGCCGATGTGTTAGATTATCCCGAAAAAGTAACACAACCGGGTCTTAACCTGCTGTGTACACCAGGCAATGACGTTGAATCAACCAGCGCCGAAGTTGGCTCAGGTGCCAACATCGTACTGTTTACCACCGGCCTGGGGACACCTACCGGTAACCCGATAGCGCCGGTTGTAAAAATTGCAACCAACACCGCGTTATTTAACCGTATGAACGATATTATCGACATCAACACCGGTACTATTGTGGAGGGTGATGAAACCATTGAACAAGCAGGAGAACGCATTTTGGACTATGTTGTAAAAGTGGCGAGCGGAGAAATTGAAGTCCACGCGGTACGTCACGGACAGGATGATTTTATCCCGTGGAAAAGAGGAGTTTCGCTTTAAATTGCATATTTACTTTTTCCACCCGTGTGCGTGTCCCCACAAACACACGTAGACAGGTATTGAGGGTTATATGGAATGAAGAGAGTTAGAAGGAAGAAATAGCCAAAATAAAAAACACCAGGTTTTCGTGAGGACACGGAAACAGGAGAGAAACATGACGAAAAACTAATGAAAATATTAACCTGTACCACACCCGGTCAGCTGGAATACGGCAATGCCGATATGCCGCAATTAAAACCGGGTTATTCGTTGCTCAAAATAAAACGCATAGGTATTTGCGGTACCGATCTGCATGCTTTTGAAGGGACACAACCTTTTTTTAGCTATCCAAGAATTTTAGGTCACGAGCTTGCCGCTGAGTTGGTTGAAACCGGTGATGCCGAAAGTTTTGAAAAGGGTGAATCAGTAACTTTTATTCCCTATTTCAATTGTGGGCATTGTATTGCCTGCCGCTCCGGTAAGCCAAACTGCTGTGTAAATATCCGGGTTTGCGGTGTACATACCGATGGTGGCATGGCCGAATACCTGCAGGTTCCATCGCATTTACTGGTTCATGGCGAGGGATTGAGTTTTGATGAACTGGCATTGGTGGAGTCATTGGCCATCGGTGCGCATGGCGTTAGGCGGGCCAATGTTAAACCCGGCGAATTTGTACTGGTGATAGGCGCCGGACCGATTGGCTTAGGCATTATGGAATTTGCCCGCATTGCCGGTGCAAAGGTCATAGCTGCCGACGTAAATGAACAGCGCCTTAACTTTTGCCGCGAAAACCTGAAAGTCGATTATACCATCAACGTAAAGAACGAAGATGTAGCCGAACGTGTGAATGAGATCACCAATGGCGATATGCCTACGGTGATTATCGATGCGACCGGCAATCAAAGGGCTATAAACGGTGCGTTCCTGTACCTGGCGCATGGCGGCAGATACGTGCTGGTTGGCTTGCAGCGTGACGAGATCATTGTAAGTCACCCCGAATTTCATAAGCGAGAATCTACCTTAATGAGCAGCCGTAACGCCACCCGCGAGGATTTTGAGCATGTGATCCGTTCTATGAAAAGCGGACTGGTAAACCCGCAAACGTATATCACCCACCGGGTGGCTTTCGATGAAATAAAAGATCAGTTTGAAAGCTGGCTTAACCCCGCCAACGGAGTTATAAAAGCAATTGTGGAGGTATAAGTGATAATGAAAAGGGCGTTTTTGATCGGCTTGTTTTTTTGCGTTGTGGTAAATGCTTTCGCACAGCAAAAGCCTGTGCTGGGTTTTGAAAAGCTAAAAACCTACGTAAACGGTTTTAATAAAATAGATACCGAAACGGTAAAGAATTACATTACCAATGACCATGCCTACGAATGGCTTGCCAAAAATGTTCCTTTGTTTGAATGTCCCGATTCGGCAATTCAGAAGATCTATTATTACCGCTGGTGGACGTTCAGGAAACACCTCAAACAAACGCCGGACGGCTTTATTTTTACCGAATTCATAACTCCGGTAAGTTTTACGGGCGTTTATAATAGTTCAAGCAGTGCTCTCGGTCACCAGGTTTATGAGGGGCGCTGGCTGCATGATCCGCAATATATCAATCAGTATATTCACTTTTGGCTTTATGTCGATCCTAAGCAAAAGAAGCCGCACCTCCATGCTTTCAGCAGCTGGATAGATGACGCGGTTTATAATTACTACCTCGTAAACCTTAACAAAAAGTTTGTGGAGCAGGCCCTGCCTTTGCTCAACACCGACTATCGTGTATGGGAAACTGAAAAGCAGCTGCCTTCCAAACTGTTCTGGCAGTTTGATGTGCGCGACGCGATGGAAGAAAGTATCAGCGGGGCGCGCAAGGTCAAAAACATCCGGCCTACTATTAACAGCTATATGTATGGTAATGCGGTAGCCCTGTCAAAAATGGCAGCGCTAACTGGCAATGATTCGCTGAAAATAAAATACGCACAAAAGGCTATCGACCTAAAGAAATTGGTGCAGGATAGTTTATGGAATGACAGCGCTTCCTTTTTTGAAGTGCGCAAACCCGACGGGCATTTTGCCGGTGCTCGTGAGGAACTGGGCTTTATCCCCTGGTATTTTAACCTGCCCGATGATAAGCCGGTATATGCCAAACAATGGGATCAGTTGATAAATCCCAAAGGTTTCAACGCGCCATGGGGCATTACCACTGCCGAACGCAGGCACCCACTGTTCCGCACCCACGGTACCGGGCATGGTTGCGAATGGGATGGAGCGGTGTGGCCATTTGCCACCACGCAAACCTTAAAAGGACTGGCCAATCTGCTTACCGCGTATCAAAATAAAGGCACTATGACGCCGGGTGTTTTTTATAATGAACTGCATAAATATGCCCTTTCACACATTAAGCGGGGACAGCCTTATTTGGGTGAATACCAGGACGAAAAAACAGGCTATTGGCTTAAAGGTGATAACCCAAGGAGCAGCTATTATAACCATTCCGGCTTTTGTGATCTGATTATCAGCGATCTTGTGGGCTTAAAGCCCCGCGAGGATAATATTTTGGAAATCTTCCCGCTGGTTCCCCAAAACCAATGGAAATGGTTTGCATTGGATAATGTACTTTATCACGGGCACACTATCAGCGTGGTTTGGGATAAAACAGGCACAAAATATCACAAGGGCAAGGGGTTCATCATTTATGCCGACGGTAAGGTGATATCCAGGAGTGTACAATTAAAACATGTACTGGTAAAGCTCCCGGCTTAATCCTGACTCATTTTCTCTCTTTTATTGGCTTTGCTGGCTTAAATGATGATAATATCGTATAGTAGATAGAGAAAATATCAGATGAAATTACAGCAGCGTACTGATATTTTTGAATACTATACAACCAATTAAGTTCACAACCAAAGGTATCGTTTGAGATACTGAAGCCTTCGTTTTAAAAAAACGGGCTTTGGTAAGCCTGTTTAATACGAATGAAAATGAAGATGTCCAATCGTTATCTCCTGCTGTTATTCGCGCTGATCTTTTCTTTTCATTCAAGCTTACACGCGCAAAAACCTTCAAAAAAAATCACCATTATTACCTTGCCTAAACATCACGCAAGGATAAGTTATGGCGTGCAAAAGCTAACGATTGCCTTGCAGCACGCAGGCTATTCGGTTGCAGAACAATCCTATAAAGGCGCGATGCCCTCAGGCAATGCAATAATTGTCGGTTTACTTACTGATGCGCCAGTTATGAAATTAGTCGGTTCTGCAATTAATCCTCCCGGCAAAGAAGGCTTTATCATCAGTGATCATGGGCTTAAAAATAAACTGCTAATAGGTGGTGCTGACAATTCCGGCGCGCTTTACGGCTGCCTTGAACTGACCGACCAGATAGCCCTGAATAAAAAGCTGCCTGTAAATATTAATGTGCATGACCAGCCTGAAATGGTTTTGCGGGGTGCCTGCGTGGGCGTACAGAAGCCTGCCTTGCTGCCCGGTCGCGGTACTTATGAGTATCCTTATACACCGCAAAACTTTCCCTGGTTTTATGACAAGGCTTTATGGATCCGCTACCTGGATTCACTGGCCCAAAACCGCATGAATTCATTGTATCTGTGGAATGGACACCCTTTTGCATCATTAGTGAGGGTTAAAGAATATCCTTATGCTGTTGAGGTTGATGATGCTACCTTCAAAAAAAACGAAGAGATTTATAGTTTTTTGGCCGATGAAGCTGATAAGCGGGGAATCTGGCTTATCCAGGGATTTTACAATATTATTGTATCCAAACCCTTCGCCGAAAAAAATAACCTCAAAACACAGGACAGGAACCGGCACATCTTACCTGTAATTGCCGATTATACCCGTAAATCTATCGCTGCCTTTGTACAAAAATACCCACATGTAGGTTTGCTGGTTACCCTTGGCGAAGCCATGGAAGGCGTTGGCCAGGACGATATTGACTGGTTTACGCAAACCATTATTCCGGGAGTGAAGGATGGCTTAAAAGCTTTAGGCCGCACGGATGAACCGCCGATTGTACTTCGCGCACATGACAGTGATGCGCCGGCGGTAATGAAATATGCCAAACCGTTGTATCACAACCTGTATACTATGGCCAAATACAATGGTGAAGCCCTCACCACTTACGAGGTACATGGCCCATGGGCCGATCTGCACCGCACCTTGAGTAATATCGGTACCGTGCAGATAGAAAATGTACATATCCTCGCCAACCTGGAGCCATTCCGCTATGGCTCAGCCGATTTTATACAAAAATGCGTGCAGGCCATGCATACAGTTTACGGTGCAAATGCCCTGCATTTATATCCGCAGGCATCCTACTGGGACTGGCCTTACACGGCCGATAATACAGGAGGCAAGCGTTTGTTGCAGTTGGATAGGGATTGGATCTGGTACAAAGCATGGTCGCGCTATGCCTGGGATAGCAAGAGGGACCGGGCAGGCGAGATCCGTTACTGGGCAAAGCAACTGGCCAATAAATATGGATGTGATCAGGCCGGCGGCGAGGCCATTTTAAAAGCTTATGAACAATCAGGCAATATCTCGCCAGAGTTGTTGCGCCGTTTCGGTATTACTGACGGTAACCGCCAAACCATGACTTTAGGAATGCTGATGAGCCAGTTGGTCAATCCCGAAAAGTTTGGCTTGTTTTCTTTACTGTATAATTCGGAAGGCCCGGTTGGTGAAATGATGAGCGAGTATGCCGAAAAGGAGTGGAGACACCAACCTCACACCGGCGAAACACCGGTTAAGGTTATCGATAGTGTAATACAGCAAGGGCAAAAAGCGGTCGAGGCTATCGACAAAGCCTTTCCCCGGGTAAGTAAAGATAAAGCTGAATTTACCCGTTTAAAGAACGATATATACTGCTATAACGCGATGGCCAAAAGTTATGCTTACAAGGCAAAGGCAGCCTTATGGGTACTGCGCTATAAATATTCGGACAGCGTTGCCGACCTGGAAAAGGCACTGCCCGAGCTGCAAACCAGTTTGGATTACTATAAACAACTGGTTAAACTAACCGAAAATACTTACCTGTACGCCAACAGCATGCAAACTAAACAGCGCAAAATCCCGATTGGCGGTAATGATGCAAAAATGAAAACCTGGGTTGAGTTATTGCCTGTTTATCAAAAGGAACTGGACAACTTTAAAAGGAATATCGATTCGCTGAATTCGCCGCAAACGCAGCAAAAACAAAAAGAGGTTACGGTTTTGAAAGATGCGCCAGTGATTCTTAATACCGGCAACTATCAATTACAAGCCGGAGAACAGGTATACACGGATACTACCGCGATCATCAAAAATATAGCAAAAGAATTGGCAGGTTTAAAAGGCATCAAGCTGTCCAAGGCGGATCAACAGAAGAACGGAACGGCGATCAATTTCAAAAGTGATAAGCCAGTAAAAGTACTGGTTGGCTTTTTTAACAGCAAAATGGCCCAATACCTGCCCGAGCCGCAACTGGAAACAGATGCCAGCGCCAATGATTACGGTCAGGCGGATATCAGAATTGCAAATGCTATTCAAGTTGATGGCTTGCCGCCTGTGAATATTCATACTTATACATTTAAAGCGGGGGCAAACACCCTTACCTTAGGCAAGGGTGCGGCGCTGGTTTTGGGTATTGTTGATGCAGATGTCAATGTACCGGTTTACGATGCAGGCTTAAGCAACGAAGGAAATATCAAAGATTTACGCTGGCTTTTTAACTGAGATTTATGAAAGGCAGGAAGAATTTATTTATTGTAATATTTATGTTTGGAATTGCGCAAGCATTTGGCCAGTCGCAACCCCTGAAGCTTTGGTATAAACAGCCCGCCCAAAAATGGACTGATGCTTTGCCTATTGGCAATGGCCGCATAGGGGGCATGATCTATGGCGGCGTTACCGAAGACCATATCCAATACAACGAACAAACACTGTGGACAGGTGGTCCCCGCGACTACAACCGTAAAGGAGCTGTGAAATATTTGGAGCCTATCCGCAAACTGCTGTCCGAAGGTAAGCAAGCTGAGGGGGAAGCATTGGCGCAACAGCATTTTATGGGGATGAAGAGCAGCGAGCTAAGCTATGCTGCTGACTCGGCTAAGTGGTTTGCATCTATACAGGCCAAAAGACCGCAAGCTGAAGACAAATTATGGGAAAACATTACCTTGCCAACCGAGCAGGGCTGGGAAACAACGCCCAGCATGGAGGGGCTGGATGGTGCAGTTTGGTTCACGACGACCGTTAATGTACCTGCCAATTGGAAAGGTAAAAACCTGGTTGTAAATCTTGGCCGCATCCGCGATGTAGATTTTACTTACATCAATGGGAAGCGTATTGGAACAACCAATGGCACTGCCTACCGGAAATACACTATCCCGGTAGGCGACTTGCATTTCGGTAGTAATGAGCTATCAGTCCTGGTAGTTAATTTTTATGATAAGGGTGGTTTTACGAGCAACGCCAAAACGCTATCAATTTATCCTGAAGGAGATGAAAGCGCCGCTATCAGTCTTGCCGGAAAATGGAAATATTGGATAGAGGATGATAATCCACCGTCGTATCCCCGTTATAATGGAGATTATCAGTCGTTTGCCGATTTGTACCTGCAATTTCCAAAGCAGGAAGTAACAAATTATCAACGTGATCTCGATCTTACCAATGCAACGGCTCATGTAAGCTACAAAGCCGATGGCGTAACCTACACCCGTGAATATTTCAGCAGCGCACCAGATCAGGTTATGGCTGTGCATCTGACGGCGGATAAGCCCGGTAAAATTACCCTGAAAGCATTGCTGAGCAGTCTGCATAAAAACTACGTCACCCGTAAAGTTGATGACCATACAATTGCGCTGTCGTTGAAAGTAAAAGGTGGCGTTTTACGTGGCGTAAGCTATCTGTGTGTACAGGCAACTGGCGGTAACGTAGTTGTAAGCTCAAAAAATATATCAATTACGGAAGCTAACGAGGCAACTTTTTATCTTACGGCGGCAACCAATTTTAAAAACTATCATGATGTATCGGGTAGTCCGGAAGCTATCTGCAGAAAACAGATCGCTGCTATAGTCCATAAGAGTTATGGGGGTATCAAAGCGGCCCATGTCAAGGATTATCAAAAGTATTTCAATACGTTTTCCGTTGATTTAGGCAAAGGAGAAAATGCTGATCTGCCAACTGATGAGCGGATTCTGAAGTTTGGGCATTCTCCTGATCCTTCTTTTATCAGCTTGTATGTGCAGTATGGCAGGTATTTACTCATCTCCTCATCAAGACCGGGTAATGGCCCGGCGAATTTACAGGGTTTGTGGAACAACCTGCTGACACCGCCATGGGGCAGTAAGTTCACCACCAATATTAACCTCCAAATGAATTACTGGCCTGCCGAGCTGCTTAACTTATCAGCTTGCAGCGAGTCGTTTTTTAGCATAATCGATGATCTCGTTAAAACTGGTCATGAAACTGCTGTTGAGCATTACGGCGCGCCGGGTTGGGTACTGCATCACAATACTGACTTATGGCGCGGAACCGCGCCTGTCAATGCTTCTAATCATGGCATCTGGGTGAGTGGCGCGGCCTGGCTTTGCCACCAGTTATGGGAACATTATTTGTATGCCGGCGATAAGGGCTTTCTGCAAAATCGGGCATATCCCGAAATGAAAGGGGCGGCTGAGTTCTTTGTACACTTTTTAATAAAAGATCCAAAAACAGGCTACCTGATCAGTACACCATCCAATTCGCCCGAGCATGGCGGTTTGGTTGCCGGGCCAACGATGGATCACCAGATCATCCGCGATTTGTTTAAAAACTGTATTGAAGCCTCCAAAATATTAAACATTGATAAAGCTTTTGCCGATACGCTAAAACTCAAATACAGCCAGATAGCACCGAATAAAATTGGCAAATATGGACAGTTGCAGGAGTGGCTGGAAGATAAGGACGATACCACGGATACCCACCGCCATGTTTCGCATATGTGGGGTGTTTATCCCGGTACCGATATTACCTTTAAAACTCCTAAACTGATGAAAGCTGCCGAACAATCTATGAAATACCGGGGCGATGAAGGTACCGGCTGGAGCATTGCCTGGAAGGTAAATATCTGGGCGAGGATGCACCAGGGCGATCATGCTTATCTCATGTTAACCAAATTGCTTTCGCCTGCTGATGTAAGTTCGGGCAAGGAAAAAGGTGGGGTTTACCACAACCTGTTCGATGCGCACCCGCCGTTTCAGATTGATGGCAACTTTGGCGGTGCGGCTGGTTTAGCTGAAATGCTTTTACAAAGTCAGGGTGATGCTATTGAGTTACTGCCCGCTTTACCAACTGCGTTGCCAAAGGGAAATATCAAAGGTATCTGTGCAAGAGGTGGTTTTGTGCTGGATTTTGAATGGCAAAATGGACGGTTGGAAAACCTGCAGGTGCTTTCAAAACTTGGTAATCCCTGCCGTTTAAATTATGCCGGTAAAACGGTCAATCTCGATACTCAAAAAGGTAAGATTTATCGCTTTGATGCGTATTTGAAGCAATTGTAAAATGCGGGTAACAGAGACATTTAATGAGCAAAATGGCAGGCTGATTTATCGGTTGGCATTTTTGTTTTTTATGACCCTGTTAGGCTTTAATTTATCTACAGTCAACGCTCAGCAAAATATCCGCAGAGAAATCTCATTAAATGCTAATTGGAAAAGCATTGCTGATGATTATAACTCCAAAGCGCACAACGGTTTTGAACAGCAAAGTTTTAACGATGCTAAATGGCAAGCAGTAAACGTACCCCATAACTGGGATACGTATGAGGGCTATCGCCGGCTGAAACATGGCAACAGGCACGGCACCGCATGGTATCGTAAAACATTCGCGCTTGAAAAAAAACAAAATGATAAACGCTATTTTCTGTGGTTTGAAGGCGTCGGCTCTTATGCAACAGTTTGGCTTAACGGTAAGCAAGTTGGCTATCATGCCGGTGGCCGCACTTCATTTACTCTTGATGTAACGGATGCTGTTAAAGCAGGCAAGCAAAACCTGCTGTGTGTTAAAGCAGATCATCCCTCTTTTATCAAAGATTTGCCCTGGGTTTGTGGCGGTTGTTCTGATGATCCTGGTTTTTCAGAGGGCTCGCAGCCAATGGGGATTTTTAGGCCGGTACATTTGATAGTTACCAAGGACGTGAGGATTGAGCCTTTCGGCGTACACATCTGGAATGATACTACCGTTCGCGAAAAATCGGCAACGCTTAATCTTGAAACTGAAGTTAAAAACTATGGAGCCAAGCCATCTACTATAGCTGTCACAAATAGTTTGGTCAACGCCGGTGGTAAAACTATCACGCAAGCTAAAACAATTAAAACACTAAACGCCGGAGAGACTAATGTAATAGCTCAACAATTTGTCGATATTAAAAACGTGTACTTATGGTCGTTAGAAAAACCTTATTTGTATCAGGTAACTACAGAGGTTTGGGCCAATGGAAGACTGATCGACAGAATTCAAACGCCTTACGGTATTCGCTGGATCAGCTGGCCTGTTGGCAGGAATAACAACGATAACCGTTTTTACCTCAACGGAAAACCTGTTTTTATCAATGGCATTGCCGAATATGAACACCTGATAGGGAAAAGCCATGCTTTTAGCGATCAGGAAATCAAAGCCCGTGTGATGCAGGTAAAAGCCGCTGGTTTTAATGCTTTCAGGGATGCGCACCAGCCTCATAACCTGGCTTATCAGCAATATTGGGATAAACTGGGGATTTTATGGTGGCCGCAATATTCGGCGCATATCTGGTATGATTCGCCGGAGTTCAGGGCTAATTACAAGGTTTTATTGGTTGATTGGGTAAAAGAGCGCCGCAACAGTCCTTCTATTATTCTTTGGGGATTACAAAATGAAAGTAAATTGCCCGCCGATTTTGCCCGTGAGTGCAGCGAAATCATCCGAAAACTTGACCCTATGGCTTCATCGCAACGCAAAATAACCACCTGTAATGGCGGCGAAGGTACCGATTGGGATGTGCCTCAAAACTGGACGGGTACCTACGGCGGCAACCCGCTAACATATGGCGATGACTTGAAAAAACAGATCCTGGTTGGCGAATACGGCGCCTGGCGAAGCCTCGGCTTACACACCGAAGGCCCTTTTAATGCAAACGGCCCGTTAAGTGAAGATCGCATGACCCAGCTCATGGAAACCAAAGTCAGTCTGGCCGAATCGGTGAAAGATCGAGTTGCCGGACATTTTCAATGGTTACTGTACTCGCACGAAAATCCCGGCCGCACGCAGGGCGGCGAAGGTCAGCGTGAACTCGACAGGGTAGGCCCCATTAATTACAAAGGTTTATTTACGCCATGGGGGCAACCTACCGATGCATTTTACATGTACAGGGCCAATTATGCGCCAAAAGCTAAGGAGCCGATGGTCTACATCGTATCGCATACCTGGCCCAACCGCTGGATAACTTCGGGTAAAAAAGACAGCATTATTGTTTATTCCAACTGTGATGAGGTGGAGCTTTTTAACGATCTCAACCATGAATCTTTAGGTAAAAGAACGCGGCAGGGTATTGGCACACACTTTCAATGGGATGACGCGAATATTAAATACAATGTGTTATATGCAGTGGGATATACAAATGGTAAACCAGTAACGCATGATGAGATCATGCTGAACCATTTGCCGTCGGCGCCACATTTACCAAGGGAGGATCCTGCCATTCTGCAACCTGCAACAGGTTACAACTACTTATACAGGCTCAATTGCGGCGGCTCTGATTATACCGACAGTTACGGCAATAAATGGACGGCCGACAGGCATCAGGGCAATAAACAACAGCCCGGCTCCATATCATGGACGGATGATTATCCCGGTATGCCATCCTTCTTCGCCAGCCAGCAACGCACTTTTGACAGGATTGGCGGAACGGCGGATGGTGAACTGTTCCAGACTTTCAGGTATGGTTTAGATAAGCTGAAATTCAATTTCCCGGTACCCGATGGAGATTACCGCATCGAACTGTATTTTACCGAGCCCTGGTATGGTACGGGTGGTGGAATGGATTGCTCCGGCTGGCGTTTGTTTGATGTAGCTGTAAACGATAAAACGATGATCCGTAACCTCGACATCTGGAAGGAAGCAGGGTACGATAAAGCACTTAAAAAAAGCATCACGGCACATGTTACGGGTGGGATGCTAACGATATCTTTTCCAAACGAGGCAGCAGGCGAAGCGATCATCTCTGCTATTGCTATCAGTACCTTAAACAAACAAATTAAACCTCAACAAGCGGGTTCCGGAATAATCGGCCAATTGCAGGGCAATACTAAATGGGCCATAAAAAGCTGGATGGATATCGGCCAAAAACAGTATACTGATGCCAGGATAACCTTTAACGATCTCCCTCCAATATTTTATGGTGCCGATTGGATCAGCCCCACCCAACCCTTCCCGGAAGGGAGGGCTTTAAAAGTCTCGCTTACCGGGGGAGATTTAGAGGGGGCTTTTACCTTAAATGCTAATGCGGACGTTTATGTAGCGATGGATGTACCCGCATCTCAAAGACCAGCCTGGCTCTCAGATTATGAAAACACCGGCTTATTTGTAAAAACTGACGCTCATGGCGGGCATCAATTACCTGTTTACAGGAAACGTTTCAAAAAAGCTGATGTAGTCACTTTAGGTGAAAATAAGGGTAAGTTCATGTATACTGTAGTGGTACTGCCTGTTACTTCGCTGCAACCGGCAACGGACCTTCGCAAAACCGTGAGCTATAAGGCCGAGACTGCTGAATTAAAGGGCGACGGCTTAAAGCCCGGCACCCTGAACGGAAAAAAAGTAGTTAAATTTAGCAGCGGAGCAGGTGGCAGTGTGGCATTCGCGATAACCCCGGGTGTTGCCGATCTGTACGCTTTGCGCATCAAATATTATAACCAAACCAACGAAATTTTCACGGCAAAAATGCAGTTACTGGCTGCCGATGGTACGCTGATGAAGGAGGAAGAACTAAGTTTTAAACCGGTCGCTAAAAATAAATCGGGCACGGTTGCAACTAACACGGGCACAAGTATCAACGCGGGTAATTATAAACTGGTAATCACGGGCATTAAAGCTGATGGTTTGGCTGTTTCGGGCATCGAAATGCAATAAATATTAAAATGAAAAGAAAGATCTGCCTGTTGTTTCTGCTGCTTCCTTTCGGCGCTTTTGCTCAAAGCCCGAAGGTGCTTAACCTGCAATGCGAGTACAAAACAAACCCGCTGGGTATTGAATCGCTCAAGCCAAAACTCAGCTGGCAAATGCAAAGCGATGCCCACAATGTAATGCAAAGGGCTTACCGGGTTTTGGTAGCTGATGACGCAACTCAGCTTACAAATGACAACGCCGATATTTGGGATTCGGGCAAAGTGCCGTCAAGTTCCTCGTTGCAAATATCCTGCAATAGTAAGCCAATGCAGGCTGCCAAAACTTATTACTGGAAGGTAATGGTTTGGGATAATCATGGCAAAGCATCTGCATGGAGCAGTACCGCCAGCTGGCAAATGGGTTTGCTCACAAAGGCCGACTGGCATGGCGCAAATTGGATAGCCTATGATAAATTGCCCGATTCATCGGCCATTGTGCCATTTTATCATGGCAAGGGACCTAAAAAACTGGGTGCTGCTAATGATGTTTTGCCTTTGATGCGCAAAGCCTTTAATGTGGAAGGCAAGCTAAAAAAAGCCACGCTTTATTTATGCGGATTAGGACATTTTGAATTAAGCCTGAACGGTAAAAAAGTGGGCGATCATTTTCTTGATCCCGGATGGACAAAATATGATAAGCAGGCATTGTATGTGCCTTTTGATATAACCAATCAGCTCATCGCCGGTAAAAATACCCTTGGTGTAATGTTGGGCAACGGGTTTTACTACATCCCACGCGACAAGCGTTATCGCAAGCTAACCGGCGCTTTCGGCTATCCTAAAATGATTTGCCGTTTAATGTTGGAGTATGATAACGGTCTGGTGGACAATGTGGTAAGTGATGGAACCTGGAAAGCAGCGCCTTCACCGGTTACATTTAGTAGTATTTATGGGGGCGAGGATAATAATGCCAACCTTGAACAACCCGATTGGGATACCAACAATTTTGATGATTCCAAATGGCGCAGTGTGGTTAAGGTAGACGGAATACCTGAGCTAAACGCGCAAATGGCCGAGCCTTTAAAAATCATGCAGGCGTTTGAGCCGCAAAATAAAAAGCAACTTGCTAACGGTGCATGGATTTATGACCTCGGTCAAAACTTTTCGGGGATCCCTGAAATTTGCGTTAGGGGTAAAAAGGGGGATACAGTGAGGATTATTCCGGCTGAACTGGTGAATGAAGATGGCAGCGCAAATCAAAAGGCCTCCGGCAGTCCGCATTATTATAATTACGTTTTAAAGGGCGATGGGCTTGAAACCTGGCACCCGCTATTTACCTATTACGGGTTCCGGTATTTGCAGGTTCAGGGTGCTGTTCCGCAAAATGAAGCTAACAACCGGCAATTACCTATAATTGTAGCTATCAAAGGACTGCATACCCGTAACGCCGCTGAAACTGTAGGTAGTTTCGCCTGCTCAAACCAACTGTTTAATAAAACTTTTAAGCTGATTGACTGGGCCATGAAAAGCAATATAGCCAGCGTATTTACTGATTGCCCTCACCGCGAAAAACTGGGCTGGCTGGAAGAAGCGCACCTCGTTGGCAGTTCCCTGCATTACAATTATGACATAGTAGGTTTGGCGCGCAAGTGCATTAACGATATGCGTATCTCCCAAACAGAAGATGGGCTGATCCCCGAGATCTCGCCCGAGTACGTGAAGTTTGACGAACCTTTCCGCGATTCGCCGGAGTGGGGTAGCAACGCGGTGATTTTGCCATGGTATGTATATCAATGGTATGGCGATAAAGAAGTACTGGCTCAAAACTATGATATGATCAAACGGTACCTGGCTTATCTCGATAAAAAATCTCAAAACCATTTATTGTACCAGGGCCTGGGCGATTGGTATGATCTTGGCCCGAAACCTCCCGGCGTTTCGCAGCTAACGCCGCAGGGTATTACAGCTACTTCGCTGTATTATTATGATCTGGATCTCGCCGGTAAAATAGCAACCCTGCTCGGCAAAACTGATGATGCCTCATCATATAAAAAACTGGCGGCAGAAGTTAAACAGGCTTACAACAAAACGTTTTTTAATGCCGATACCAAACAATACGGCACAGGCAGCCAGGCCGCTAATGCCATGTCTGTTTATGCCGAACTGGTTGAACCGCAATACAAAAAGGCGGTTGTAAATAGCATTGTAAAAGATATCCGCGACCGTGGCAATGCCCTTACTGCCGGTGATATTGGTTACCGTTACCTGCTGCGTGTGTTGGATGACGAAGGACGATCGGATGTGATCTATGATATGAATAGCCGCGCCGATGTGCCGGGCTATGGTTACCAGCTCGCCCATGGTGCTACAGCCTTAACCGAATCATGGGCTGCACTTACTTCGGTATCCAATAACCATTTTATGTTAGGGCATTTGATGGAATGGTTTTACAGTGGTTTGGCCGGAATCCGACCTGCGGATGATGCTATCGCATTTAATAAAATCGAGATCCGACCCGAAACTGTGGGTGATGTTACCTGGGCTAAGGCCAATTACAAATCGCCGTATGGCAGCATCATTAGCAGCTGGAAAAAGGAAAAAGGACAGTTTAAATTGGAGGTGAGCATTCCCGCAAATACTATGGCAAGCATTTATCTGCCTGCTAAAAATACTGCTGTAATTATGGTGGATGGGCAAAATATCAAAGCAAGGCACGATCTTAAGTTCGTCGGTTATCACGATGGAAAAGCGGAAATAAAAGCCGGGTCGGGTAATTATACATTCATCGCCAAATAATATTTAATCAAAATGAAAAGCATTTTTAAATCCTCTACATTTTTTATTTGCGTTTTTTTACTGCTGAAGGCACACGCACAGGAGGTACCCGAAAAGGTGATGAAAAGCATTTACAAACAGGTAAAAACACCTCATAAATATGGCCTGGTAATAGCGCCCGAAGATAATAGTCAAAAAGCCGACTGCCCTACGGTTTTTCGCCAGGACGATAGCTGGTATATGAGTTATATTATTTTTAACGGCCGAGGTTATGAAACCTGGCTGGCCGATAGTAAGGACCTGCTGCACTGGAAAACCCGCGGCCGCATCCTCTCGTTCTCTGACGATACCACCCGGTGGGACAATAACCAAAAAGCAGGCTATGTAGGCCTGCAGGATTATAAATGGGGCGGAAGTTATAAGCTGCAACAATATAACGGCAAATATTGGTTATCGTATTTCGGGGGGCAAAGTAAGGGATATGAAAAAGGCTTATTGTCAATAAGTGTAGCTTCTACTGATAAGAATCCGGGTACGGTGCATGAATGGCAGGGATTAGATCATCCTGTGCTGTCAAGCATCGATAAAGATGTAAGCTGGTGGGATAACCATACCCAATATAAGCAAACCGTGATTTGGGATAAAAAGAAGCTGACCGGTCACCCTTTCATTATGTATTATAATGCCAATGGCGACAGCGTAAATAAAAAGCGTGGTGCCGAGCGGATTGGTATGGCTGTATCTGACGATATGCTGCACTGGCAACGTTTTGGAAAAGACCCGGTGCTTAACCACGGCGATGGCATTACCGGCGATCCCTACATCCAGCAGATAGGAAATGTGTATGTCATGTTCTATTTTGGTGCCTTTTGGAAAACCCGTGACCCGGGTGTGTTTAACCGCTTTGCCTGCTCGTATGATCTGGTACACTGGACAGATTGGACAGGCGAAAAGCTTATTCAGTCATCCGAACCTTATGATAATATGTTTGCCCATAAATCGTGCGTTGTGAAGTATAAAGGCGTGGTTTACCATTTTTATTGTGCCGTAAACAAAGCTGATCAGCGAGGCATAGCTCTGGCTACCTCAAAAGATCTGGGTAAAAGCGAATTGAACTTTGTTGCCCCTCCTGTTAAGAAAAGCAAATCAAAATGAGGCTCTGTTATCTGTATACACTGTTTTTAATGTTTTTTGTGGTTGATTTTGCATCTGCTCAAAACGCACGCAAAACAGAAAATTTCAATACCGGCTGGAAGTTTTTCTTAGACGATGATACTACTGCCAAACAAGCAAAATATGACGACAGTCGCTGGCGCAAACTTGATCTTCCGCATGATTGGAGTATTGAAGGGAAATTCGACGATAAAAACCCAACTACCCAAGCCGAAGGCGGTTTGCCTGCTGGTAAAGGCTGGTACCGCAAAAACTTTGTGATTCCTGCATCGTCAAAAAGCAAAAACGTTTTTATTGATTTTGATGGCGTTTACCACAACAGCGAAGTTTGGATCAACGGGCATTATTTAGGTAAAAGACCCAATGGTTATATTTCGTTCCGGTATGATTTAACGCCTTATCTCAAATTTGGAGCGCGGCAAAATGTGATTGCGGTTAGGGTAGATAACAGCGATCAGCCTAATTCACGCTGGTATACAGGTTCGGGCATTTACCGCAATGTATGGTTAACTACTACAAATAAAACCTATCTGCCTCAATGGTCGTCATTTATAACCACACCGCAGGTTGACCAGCAAAGTGCGACGATAAATATCCGTACGGTTTTACCTGGTTCTGTTAATCGCGAATTGAAACTCAAAGCTTCTATTTTGGATGATAAGGGTGAGGTTGTCGGCGCTACAGTGAGCGCTGTAAAAGATACTGTAATACAGCAGGGTATCCAGTTAAACAATCCTCAATTGTGGTCGGTGAATCATCCGTACCTGTACAAAGTGAAATTGCAATTGATAGCTGCTGATCAGGTTATTGATGATTATACCACAACTACAGGTATTCGCTATTTTAGCTTTGATGCTGATAAAGGCTTTAGTCTGAACGGCGTACCGATGAAAATTCTTGGCGTTTGCCTGCATCATGATCAGGGTGCTTTAGGTACGGCTGTTAACGTACGCGCCATTGAGCGTCAATTGCAGATCTTAAAAGATATGGGCTGTAATGCTATTCGTACCGCGCATAATCCACCAGCACCCGAATTGCTCGACCTATGCGATAAAATGGGTTTCCTGATAATGGATGAAGCCTTTGATATGTGGAAGAAGAAAAAGAGCAAACATGATTACCACGAGGATTGGGGCGAGTGGCACGTAAAAGACTTGCAAGACCAGGTTTTACGCGACCGGAACCACCCATCCATTTTTGCCTGGAGCATCGGCAACGAGATCAGGGAGCAATTTGATAGCACAGGTGTAAGCATAGGCCGCGAACTGGTAAAAATTGTAAAGCAACTGGATAGCACAAGGCCCGTTACATCAGCATTAAGCGATGCTGATCCTAAAAGGAATTTCATTTACCAGTCGGGTGCGCTCGACCTGGTTGGGCTAAACTACCACCAGGAAGTATATGCTGATTTTCAGAAAAACTATCCTGGTCAAAAAATTATCGGTACCGAAAATATGTCGGCACTGGCAACGCGCGGGCATTATGATATGCCATCGGATAGTATCAGGCGCTGGCCAAAGGATAGTAAAACGCCTTTGAAGGATGGCAATGTCGATTTTACTGTATCGGCCTACGATAATGTATCGGCTTATTGGGGCTCAACGCACGAGGAAACCTGGAAGATCATCAAGGAATATGATTTCCTTTCAGGACTTTTTGTGTGGACGGGCTTCGACTACATTGGCGAACCAACGCCATATTTGTGGCCGGCCCGCAGTTCATACTTTGGTATTGTTGATTTGGCCGGCTTCCCCAAGGATGTGTATTACATGTATCAAAGCGAGTGGACAAGCAAACCTGTTTTACACATTTTTCCGCACTGGAACTGGAAACCTGGCCAGCTGATTGACGTTTGGGCCTATTACAATAATGCTGATGAGGTAGAGGCTTTTTTAAATGGGAAATCGATAGGGGTTAAGAAAAAGAACGGTGACGACCTGCATGTAATGTGGCGTGTAAAATATGAGCCGGGAATATTGAAAGCGGTATCCCGCCGTAATGGTGAAGTAGTTATGACCACGCAGGTAGTTACAGCAGGCGCACCTTATAAAATACAGTTAAAGGCCGACAGAAGCAAAATTAAAGCCGATGGAAAAGACCTGTCATACATTACCGTATCTGTTTTGGATAAAAATAACGTTCCGGTGCCCGATGTCAATCAATTGGTTAAATTTAAAGTAACGGGGCGGGGAATCCTGAAAGCTGTTGATAATGGTTCGCAAACAGATCTGGATCCATTTGTATCCAATCAGCATCGTGTATTTAACGGTTTGGGGCTGGCTATTATTCAATCTAAATCTGTTGCAGGGGAAATTATTATTAAGGCTGCTGCCGATGGGCTACAGTCTGCCCGCTTAATTATTGAAAGCGCGCGTTGATGAGTCATTACCTTACGGAAAAGTGCGGGTTTGTGCGATTCTTCTCGTAAGAGCAGGACTGTTGCATTCTAATATATAATCGCAAGTTCAAGCGTCTTTCGCTTGAATTATGGTTCAAGTAAGTGTCCACGCTTACCTTTTTGATTATTACGCGAGCATGGACGCTCGAAAAAAGACAACACTCGGGCGTGGACGCTCGACCGTGCTTTTTTATTTTCTGTTTGATATCCTTTCCGTTGAAGATAATATCCTACAATAGCCGGCGAAAATATTACAGTAAAGGCTAACACTAGTAGATTACATTTGTTATGCAATTTTAAACCATAATACTAAATTTACTATACCACCCGATAAACGCATGAAAGTGTTGCCCGTGTTAGATTTTACCATTATAGGTATTTACCTTATTGCCATGGTGCTGGTGGGTTTTTATTTTTCGCGTAAAAATAAAAATGCAGAGCAGTTTACCGTTGCATCCGGTTTAATACCGGGCTGGGCTATCGGTTTATCTATTTATGCCACTTTTTTAAGCAGTAACACCTTTTTGGGAGTACCGGGCAAAGCCTACGGCGGCAACTGGAACGCTTTTGTATTTAGCTTATCCATGCCTTTTGCGGCCTGGATAGCGGTTAAATATTTTATACCATTTTATCGTAACACCGGCAACATATCAGCATATACACATTTTGAAAAACGCTTTGGCCCCTGGGCAAGGGTTTACGCGGTTATTTGTTTTTTGCTTACGCAGATCGCCCGTATGGGTTCTGTGTTTTTTGGCATCGCGCTGAGTTTGCAGGCACTTACTGGCCTATCTATGAAAACCATCATGATTGTAATGGGGATCTCCATTATCCTGTATACGGTATCCGGCGGCATCAAAGCCGTGATCTGGACAGAGGTTGTTCAAGCCATCATTAAAACTTTGGGGGCCCTGCTGATCATTTACCTGGTGGTAAACAGCATTCCCGGCGGTTTTGGTAAGATTGTAGAAATTGGCAAAGCCGATCATAAATTCAGCCTGGGCAGTTTTTCGCTTAACCTTACCGAGCCAACATTTTGGGTGATCCTGTTTTACGGTTTCTTTATCAATCTCAATAACTTTGGGATGGATCAAAATTATATCCAGCGGTATCATGCGGCTACATCTACCAAACAGGCAGCAAAATCGGTATGGCTTTGTGTTGGTATTTATGTGCCGGCATCTTTCCTGTTTTTTGTAATAGGCTCATGCTTATATGCGTATTACAGCCAGCACCCGGATCTGATCTTAATCCTTAAACATCAGGTAGCTATTGAACGCCTGCCTGCAACTGCTACGGCAAATGAGGTTACCGCATTTATGGGCAAACTTACGCCTGCCGATTATGGTGATAAGATCATGCCGCATTTCATGGTCACCAAAATTCCTGCGGGCCTGGTTGGTATTATCGTAGCCGCCATTTTGTCGGCGGCCATGAGCACCATCAGTTCGGGCATGAACTCATCGGCTACCGTATTTACCATTGATATCTACAAAAGATATTTTAAACCACAGCTCAACGAAAAAGATACGCTGAATGCATTGCATATTGGTACTGTGCTTTTTGGGTTTGCAGGTATGGCGGCGGGCATAGCCATGATAGGGGTAAAGAGCATCCTCGAATTATGGTGGCAGCTTTCGGGGATTTTCGCGGCGGGCATGCTTGGTTTGTTTTTGTTGGGGATTATCAGCAGACAAACCCGTAACCACGAGGCTATTATTGCCAGTATCATAGGTGTTTTGGTGATTCTTTGGCTTACTTTTCCGGCCCTCATTCCAGAACAATACGCTGCCCTGCGCAGTACGCTGAATACCAATATGATCATTGTTGCAGGCACATTGGCCATATTTTTAACAGGGATATTCTTAACCAAAACAAGGCAGTTAACAGTTTAATTTAATCATCAAATGGAGCAATCAAAAAAGGGTTTTATCCCGGTAATGTTAACGCCTTTTAAAGATAACGGTGCGGTTGATTATGCAGCGCTAACCCGTTTAACCGAAATGTACCTGCATGCCGGTGCTGCCGGTGTATTTGCCAATTGCCTGTCGAGTGAAATGTTTGAACTGAGCGGCGAAGAGCGCCTGGCAATAATCAAACATGTGGTTGAAACTGTTGATGGCGCTGTTCCGGTTGTAGCCACCGGCACTTTTGGTGGCCCAATTGAAAAACAAGCCGACTTTATAAAACGGGTGTATGATACGGGCACTTCGGCGGTAATTGCCATTACAAGTTTACTGGCCGATGTTGATGAGCCGGATACTACACTTAGCGACCGCGTATTTGAGCTGTTCGATCAAACCGAAAAAATCCCTTTGGGTTTTTACGAATGTCCGGTGCCATACAAGAGGTTATTATCGGCAGAACAGCTTCATCACTTTGCTGTCACCGGCAGGGTAATATATCATAAAGATACCTGCCTTAACCTGGATATGGTAAAACAGAAACTGGAGGCGAGTAAAATTAATCCGGCTTTTGGTTTGTATGATGCCTACATGGTCCATGCGGTTGAATCGCTGAAAGCTGGTTCGGCAGGTTTATCCTGTATCCAGGGGAATTTTTTTCCGGAGCTTATTGTTTGGTTGTGTGATCATTACGCCGATGCATCGCGCCAGCACGAGGTGGCCATGGTACAAGAGTTTTTAACCGAAAATATGGACGTAATGCACAATGTTTATCCGGTTATTGCTAAATATTATCTTACCAAACGGGGTTTAAAAATAACTACTATAACGCGCCGCGATGTTGGGTATTTTTCGCAGGCTATCCGTAACAAAATAGAAGATCTGTACAGTAACTATACCGCACTGCAAAGCGAGATAGGTATTTATTAGTCTTAAGTCGAAAGTAAGAAGTCATGCTTTTTTATTTTTACTTCAGACTTCTGACTAACAACTTAAGACTTCACTAAATCAAGCAGAAATTGCCTGCTTTTGTCCTTTAATATACCGGCGTTTATATTCAAGCGGGGTCATGCCGGTAACCCTTTTAAAGTGCCGGTAAAAGTTTGAAATATTATTATAGCCGCATTCAAAGCACAAAACCTCGGTAGGCAATTTATCTTCTATCAAAAACCTGCAGGCATGACTGATCCTGATCTCGGTTAAAAAATCAAAATAAGTTTTCTTGGTCATCAGCTTAAAATATCGACAAAAGGAGGTAACGCTCAGGTTGCCAATAGCGGCTATTTTTTCCAGGCTGATCTCCTGTTTATAATTGGCCAGTGTATATGAACATACTTTATTGAGGCGGATGGTATCTGATTCGTTGGATTGGTGAAAGTCACTGTGCGACAGTGTTATCGGTTCAAAGTCTTCATTTTCGGCCAGCACTTTTAATATCGAAAGCAGGATAATGATCCTGTCGAGATTAGTAGCCTCAACCGCTTGCCGCATCAGTTTGGCCAACTCGGTTTTTGCCTCGCCCTTGATGACCATACCACTTTTGGCCTTTTCAAAAAGTTTGGGCAACATGAATGCTTCGGGTAAATTTAACAGGTAACGACCGAGACAGTCTGGCAAAAAATGGATTACGATTACCTCAACATTCAATCCGGATTCGGGCAAAAAGTATTCATCCTTGCACCGCCAGCAGTGCGGGAGGGCTTCACCAAGCAATGTAATTTCGCCAGGCGAAAAATTGCTGATATTATCACCAATAAACCTAACCCCTTCGCCCTTGATTACGAAGTGTAATTCAAGCTCAGGATGGTAGTGCCAGATGCCGCGGAAGGTGGGCAAAATATCGTGCCTGATACTGAATGAATTTTGCGGTTTTACCGCAACCTTGAGAAAATGGGGCTTCATTTTGTAAAAATCAATAAAGGTTAGCAGGCCGGTCGGCAATTAGGTGCGCGCCTCGTCGGTTTATATTTTTAAAAGTAGCAATTTTTAATTAAACCGAATTTGCAGCAATGTAATTTTCTTTTGACAAAAATTTAGCTGAACAGGAAAAATAGCTTATGATAAGATTGTATAATAAATGGATAAATACAAACAGGAAACGCAAAGGCTAACCATTGATATTTGTTAAAGCAACTTGTAAATCAGGCTGCAAGATACCAGGGAATAAACCAATAAAATTAATTATACTTTTTATCAGGCTTTTAGAACTGACAAGATTTTAATACTTAATTAATTGTAATGTAAACAATTAATTAAGTAAAAAATGGCAGTATATTATAAACTTTTTGAAGGCTTTAGATAAGCTGTATAAAGAATTTAACCAATTGAAACAACCATGAAACACTTTAAATATATAGCAATATTGTTATTATCAGTTGCAGGCAACGTAGCTTTTGCACAAACAGCAACCGATAATAACTATATAAAGGTGATTACCGAACGCGCAAACAAAATTGTTACGGGGGCCGGCATTACCGATTCGGTGAAATTTAAAAAGGTACGTGATATTGTGGTTGCGCAGTACAGCGGTTTGAATGCCGTTTATGATGCCCGTAAAACAAAAGTGAACGATATCAAAACGCAAATGGGTGACGATAAAGCCGGGGCCAACGCCAAAATTGCCCTTGTTGACAGCGATGCGGTAAAGCAGGTTAAAGTACTACATGCTTCATATATCAAAAAGCTGAACAAAGAGGTAAGTGCCGATGAGGTTGACAAGATAAAAGACGGCATGACCTATCGCATCTATCCCATTACCTACACTGCCTACCAGGACGAAATCCCTAATCTTACCGAAGAACAAAAAGGTAAGATAAAAGGGTGGCTGCTGGAAGCAAGGGAGAACGCGATAGATGCAGAATCGGCGGAAAAAAAACATGCGTGGTTTGGCAAGTTTAAGGGCCGCATTAATAACTATCTGTCTGCACAAGGCTATGATATGAAAAAGGAGGGGGAAGAATGGCAAAAAAGGATCAAGGAGCGGCAAGCCGCAAAACAATAATTTGAACTAACCTAATATTCCCGGTATCATGATATAAGCTTTAGCCGGGCAAACCAATTATACCAATTAATTAACCTGATCATGAAAATTAAATTATCAAGTTTATGAGAAAACTTTTCCTCTTACTTTCGGTGTTGCTGTGCATAGGCAGTGCGCTAAAAGCCCAGGATCGTAACATAACAGGTACTGTTGTGGACGAAAAAGGTGCTCCTTTGCCGGGAGTTGCCATCCAGGTAAAAGGCAGCACCACCGGCACTATTACCAATGCCGATGGTAAATATTCAATTAAGGCTACTAACCTGCAAGCTATTGTGGTTGGAGCTAAGTTTCTTGGGTACAATTACCAGGAAAAATCATTGAAAATTGGCGAAATGAATGCCGATTTTAAAATGATGCCATCACAAAATGCCCTTGACGAGGTGGTAGTAGTAGGTTACGGTACCCAAAAGAAGATCCACTTAACGGGTGCGGTTGCGCCTGTGGATATGAAAGCTATTCAGGATATCCCTACTACCAACCTTGCGGCCGCGCTACGCGGAACAAATGCCGCGGTTAGTGTAACCGGAGGTATTGCAAGGCCGGGCCAAAGCGGAACAATCACTATCCGTAACCCTGTTTTCCTGGCAAAAAATGGCGGCAGTACTACACCCTTATATATCATTGATGGCGTGCAGCGTACCGAATCAGATTTCAACCTGCTTGATCAAAGCGAGGTTGAGAACATTTCGATACTGAAGGATGCTGCAGCGGCCATTTACGGTATTTTGGGCGCGAACGGTGTTATTGTTGTAACAACCAAACGTGGCCAGGCCGGCGGGCCAAAGGTGAGCTTTAGCTCCTCTGTTGGTGTGGCCGATGCCATTCAATTGCCTAAAATGATGTCGGGCTTTCAGATGGCTACCTATTTAAATGATGTTGAGCAAACAAGGTATAACCATACCATCACTCCCGAAGGTTATATCAACGGCGATTTAAGCAATAAAGATTTAAAATATTACACGCCTGATGAGCTTGACTATTTCAAAGCTAATAATCAAAATTTTTTGGAGCAGGCATTTAAACCGGCAGTAACAACCCGTAACGCGCTTAGCATAACAGGCGGTAACGACAAGGTGACTTATTTTGCAGGTGCTAACTATGTAAATCAAAACTCTAACTTTAAAGGTGTAAATACCAACCGCTTTGGGTTTAGGGCGAGTGTTGATGCAAAGGTGGCAAAAGGCTTAAAACTGTCATTGTCATTGAGCGAAGATCTCGCCAAAAGCAAAATATACTGGTATAAGCTTTCAAGCACCAGTGAAAGTCCGGACAACGACTTTCTGTCGCTTAACCAGGCACCACCATGGCAAAAATATTTTATTGACGGACACCCTGTATACTTAGGAACCAGCAATAACGATAACCTTAACTTTTTTGCTGTTCAAAACTCCAATAACTACACAGGTAATAATAATACCATATTTAATGGTTTAGCCAATTTGAGTTATGAAATTCCGGGTATTAGCGGGCTAACGGCCAATGTAAGCTATAACCGTAACATAAATAATGCTTTCAACAAGCAATATGGCTCAACATTTTATTACAATCAATATTCCGGCGAAGGGGATAACAACCATATTCCGGGAGGGACTGTAGTAGGCGTAAAAGCCATAAAAAATGGTGACAAGGTTCGCCTTACCCCGTCACTGGCCGATAATTACCAGTTCAACGCGAACCTCACTTATCACAAAAAGTTTGGTGCACATGAAATTACTGCGCTGGCATTATATGAGCAGTACGAATCATATAGCGAAGGTGTGGCAGCTGAGGTCATCGGAGTAATTGTGGGCGGAAAAGACAACCAGAACTTCACCACCGGCGATCAGTCATCAAACCAGGCTACTTTGGTAAAAGAATATGGCCGTAAGGCTGTTGCTGGCAGGGTAAATTATGCTTATGCCGATAAATACCTGGTTGAACTGGCCATGAGAGCGGATGCTAATACCAACTTTGCGCCGGGCCATCAATGGGGATATTTTCCGTCCGCTTCAGTAGGCTGGGTGCTTTCAAAAGAAAATTTCTTTAAATCAGTAAGCTTTGTTGATCTGCTGAAATTCAGGGGATCGGTTGGTTTGCTGGGTTCTGATAATACACCATCGTACTTATACGCGGTTAACTACCAGTTTGGTACCGGTAACAAAGGCGGCGCGGTTTTCGGTGGCAATGGCGACAGGGGTTTGGGTGCGCTGTTAAATATCGCTATCCCTAACGCTAATTTAACCTGGGACCACGACTTAAAAACGAACTACGGTTTGGATGCTGCTTTTCTGAATAACCGCTTATCAGTTTCTGCAGATTATTTCTGGGAGCACCGCTATGACATGCTTGCTTCATTAAACACCTCTGTTCCGGTAACTATTGGTGCAGCGCCATCTGCCGAAAACTATGGCATCATCAATACTTTCGGTTACGAGATCTCTGCAAGCTGGAAGGATAAGATAGGATCAAACTTCAGTTATAGTTTCAGCCCGTTCTTTGCCTGGAGCGATAATAAATATATCAAATATGATATCGCTGCCGCACAGGTTGGTACCATCCAGGATTTGACTGGTAAATCAGGTGATCCCGGTACACTGGGTTACAAATCGCTTGGTATCATCCGTACACAAGCCGATGCTGATGCTATCATTGCCCAAAGGGCTGCCGCCGCCGGTGGTGCGCAAAACGTTAAGATCTTCGGTTATACTCCGTCTCCCGGTATGATCAACTATGTTGATAAAAATGGCGATGGTATCATCAAACAAAATGATGTTAATGATCAGTTTTATTTAGGTCATAAAGCATCAAACCACTACAATCTTGGTCTGAACTTTGGCGGCACATACAAAACTTTAAGCTTAAATGTGGTGATGGGCATGAGCTGGGGTGGTAACCAGTCAATTGAGAGCGCGGCCATTAAACAGGCTACAGCTAACCAGAACAGGCCGGTATTTTGGACCGACCACTGGACCCCATCTAACCCAAATGCTAAATATCCCGATCCTTATTATTCAGACGATGTGAGTGCTACAAGTGATTTCTGGTTTGTTAGTCCCTTTACCTGGAATATTTCCAGCGCTAATTTAAGCTATACCCTGCCTGTTGGTTTAACCAAAAGGCTCGGCATGTCAAGCATAAGGGCATATGTGGTAGCTACAAACCCAATCAACTTTGTAAACCCGTTCCCTGATCATTATCGTGACATTTCATCACCATTTGGTGCATATCCGAACTTACGTACAGTATCTTTTGGTTTAAACTTAGGCTTCTAAACTTTGAAAGACATGAAATTATTTAAAACCATATTTGCAGCTTTGATCGTATCAGCCCTGTTTACAAACTGTAAAAAGGTGCTCGATAAAGAGGATCTTACCCATAGCACCCCAAGCCAGGTATTTAATGACTCAACGGTTGCTATATTAAACATCAATTACCTGTACACTGCTAATCAGCCGGGTTGGTTTGGCGACACCGGCGGAGCTATAGGCGGCGGCGGTGATAAGTGCGACGAATTTTACAGTGATAACGCTTTTGTAAAAGGAACTGTTACTATTGAAACCGTTGGTGATATCGGTACATCGGTAAACATCACCAATAACTACGGCCGTATCCGTAACATTAACCAAACCCTGCAGGACCTTGATGCCAGTACTTTACCGGCTTCTACCAAAAACAGGTATAAAGCACAGGCTTATTTTTGGAGGGCCTTCCGGTATTTCGATCTGGTAAGGCTATACGGTGGTGTTCCGCTGGTATTAAAACCGCTGGATGCCATTGGCCAGGATGCCAAAAACGCGGCCTTATTGCCTCGTAACAAAACTTCTGAGTGCTTTAAACAAATTGTGAGCGACCTCGACAGCTGTATCAAATACCTGCCCGCAAAATGGAACGGAAGTGATTACGGCAGGATCACATCGGCAGCTGCTGCCTCATTTAAAGGCAGAGTGTTGTTGACCTATGCAAGTCCTCAGTTTAATCCAAGCAATGATGCCGCACGCTGGCAAACCGCTGCTGATGCAAATGATAAGGCAATGCAGATCCTGACCGCCAATAATTACGGTTTAAACCCATCGTACGATAACATGTGGTTTACCGAAAGTGGCAGCAACCCTGAAGCTATTTTGGTTACCGGTTTTAACACGTCAACAAGCGATCAAAACCAAAATAACAATACTTATGATAACGCAACCCGTCCGGCTTATTTAGGTACTAAAGGTGGTTCAAACCAACCTACCTGGGATATTGTAAAATCATACCCAATGCTTGACGGTAAGGCTCCGGGAGCATCAGCAAAATATGCTTATGACGATTCAAAGTTTTTTGATAACCGCGATCCAAGGTTTAACAAAACTATAGCATACAATGGTTGTAACTGGCCTATAAACAGTAACACTTCATACCGTTTGTGGACCTACTTTTACTACAATAAGGCAGATGGATCGGGCGTTAAAACTACTGAACCTGCATCAGCAACAAATTCCGGATTTTACCTGCGTAAAGCTATCGATCCAAACGTTAGTGTAGCCAATGCACCATATGTAGGTACCGATTGGATGGAGATCCGTTATGCCGAGGTTTTACTAAACCAGGCAGAATGCGCCGCCGCATTGGGTAATGTAACCACCGGTTATACCAATATTGCCGCTATCAGGAAACGTGCAGGGATTGAGGCAGGTACCGATAACCTGTATGGTTTAGACGCAGGTATGAGCCCTGACCAGATGATTACAGCTATCATGAACGAGCGGAAAATTGAGTTTGCTTTTGAAGGTAAACGTTACTGGGACCTTCGTCGCCGTAAACTGCTCGAAAGCACGTTGAACGGTAAAAAGAGGACGGGGCTTACAGTTACGCTTAACAACAACGCGAGCGGCAAAGATTATATCACCGGTACACGTGATGCTTCCGCAGCGGCATCTTTAGATGATATGTACAGCACATTGTTCACTGTTAAAACAAAAACTTTGGATTCGTATACCATCGCGGTTCAGGCGGGCGATTACTTTTTCGGCATCCCCGCGGCTGCATTGTTAAACAATGTCAATTTACAGCAAAACAACACCTGGGGCGGGCCGTTTGATCCGCTTCAATAATCAATTAATTGAACGGCGGGTGCGCCACTTTAACAAGAGAATACATTATATAGCATATGAAAAAACACACAGCTTTATTTTTAGTAGCAGCGGCATTGGGTTTAGCTAAACCGGCTTTTGCCCAATACCCGGAGATACCGGAGAAGGTTAAAGCAGAAAGTGAAGCTTTGATGAAAGAGGCTACCCGTCGTTCAGATTCAGCATGGGCGGTTGCCCTGCCTATAATACAGGCCGATCAGCGCCGGGGAAAAGTATATGTACCATGGGCCGCGCGTCCAACCGATCTGCCTCAGGCAAAGATCCCGGCTTTCCCAGGTGCCGAAGGCGGTGGTAAATTTACTTTTGGAGGTCGTGGCGGCAAGGTATATGTAGTTACCAGTTTAGCGGATAGCGGCCCGGGTACTTTGCGTGAGGCTTGTGAAAAAGGTGGCGCACGCATCGTAGTATTTAACGTCGCGGGTATCATCCGCATCAAAACTCCGATCATTGTAAGAGCGCCATATATCAGTATTGAAGGGCAAACTGCTCCGGGCGACGGTGTTTGTATTGCCGGCGAATCATTTTGGGTGAACACGCATGACGTTGTAATCCGCTATATGCGTTTCCGCCGCGGCGAAACCAATGTTGGCCGCCGTGATGACGCTTTAGGCGGCAACCCGGTTGGTAATATCATTGCCGACCACGTATCTGCAAGCTGGGGTTTGGACGAAAATTTTTCCATGTACCGCCATATGTTTGATCCGGGCGATGGCTCGAAAGAAGAGAAACTGGGTACTGTGAACATCACTATCCAAAACTGTATCTATTCCGAATCGCTTGACTACTGGAACCATGCTTTCGGTTCAACAACAGGCGGCGAAAACAGCTCATTGATGCGTAACCTTTGGGCCGATAATACCGGCCGTAACCCATCAGTTGGTTGGAATGGTGTTTACAACTTTGTAAACAACGTCGTATTTAACTGGCACCATCGCTCAATGGACGGCGGCGATTACACCACCAATTATAACGTGATCAATAACTACTTTAAACCAGGGCCGGTTACACCTAAAAACGAGCCCGTTGGCCACCGCATCCTGAAACCGGAATCGGGCAGGAGCAAGTTGAAAGAAAAAGTATTCGGTCGTGTTTACGCCTCAGGCAATATCATGGAAGGTTATCCTGAAGTTACTAAAAATGCATGGAACGGCGGTATCCAGGTTGAAGGACCTGGCGGTAAGGAGTTACCTGATGCAGGCCCGTACAAGGATTATATGAAAGCCAACGAGCCTTTCCCTATGCCGCCGTTAACTATCATGTCGGCAAAGGATGCCTTTAAATTTGTCATCGCAAACGCCGGCGCGACATTGCCAAAACGCGACCCGGTGGATGTGCGCATCACTGAACAGGTACGCACGGGTAAAATCACTTATAAGGAAATGGAAACCGATACCGCTTACCAGTTTAAAGTGCGTAAACTGCCTAAAGACTCGTACAAACTTGGCATTATCACTGCCCCATGGCAGGTTGGCGGTTACCCTGAATATAAAGGTACGCCCTATAAAGATTCGGACAATGATGGTTTGCCTGATGCCTGGGAACTGGCACATGGTTTAAACCCTAAAGACGAAAACGATTCGGCGCTGCCTGCAAAAAATGGTGGCGGTTATACCAATATCGAAGTATATTTAAATACGGTAGCTGCCAAAGGCGAAAAGAAACTGGCTGCTTTGAAATAAAGGCTGCCATTGTAGAAGATCATTGCCGTTGGTTTTAACCAACGGAATAATTAAATGGGAACAAAGAGGGCTTTAGCCCAAATGCAGCTTGCATATTTAGGCTAAAGCCGGGATTTTTTAGCTTCTGTTACCGTTGGTTAAAACCAACGGCAATGAATGACATTTTAAAAAACTGCTATAATGCGGGGATTGAGGTTTATAAGGATTTATTTTTTGGTTGGTTTAATGACTGGGGGGATGCTTTTGCATACCCCCTTATTTGCGCAGGATAAAAAGAAAGCTCCTAAACCGCAACCGCCTGTAGCTGCCGACAAAAACGGCAAACTGGTTTACACAGTCGCTCCCAACGGCGACCGCATTCCCGATTATTCGTACTGTGGGTATATGGCTTCCGAAAAACCGGTCCCATTTGTGCCTGTAAAAGTTGTAGTGCCCCTAAAGGCCGGTGACGGTACATTGAGGATCCAGGCTGCCTTAGACTACGTGGCCGGTTTGCCTGCCGATAAAGATGGTTTCCGCGGAGCAGTATTGCTCAATAAAGGCGTGTACCAGGTAAACGGCAGTCTTAAAATTAAGGCTTCGGGCGTTGTTTTACGGGGAAGCGGGATGGCTGCCAATGGTACTGTATTATTTGCAGCCGGAACCGACAGGGAAACTTTTATTCATATTACCGGAAAAAGTGACCGGCAAACATCTAAAGAAATTAAAATTACCGATACTTATGTGCCGGTAAATGCCAATACCCTGCACATTGCCGATGGCGCAGGTATTAAAACCGGCGACATGGTTTTGATCCACCGCCCAAGTACGCAGGCATGGATCAATACAATAAAAACTGACCATTTTGGAGGTGACTTGACCGCTTTAGCCTGGAAACCCGGCGAGCGTGATATTTACTGGGATAGGAAAGTGGTTGCGGTTGATGGCAACGCGGTAACCCTTGATGCTCCTTTAACAACAGCTTTAGATTCGGCTTATGGAGGCGGCTTAATAGCTTCTTATCAATGGCCTGGCAGGATTGCACAAGTTGGTGTCGAAAATATAAAACTACAGTCGGCATATAATACAGCTAATGCTAAAGACGAGGCCCACCGTTGGGTGGCCATCACCATGGAAAACGTGAGTGATGCCTGGGTACGCCAGGTAACATTTGAACATTTTGCAGGTTCGGCAGTATTTGTTGCACCAACAGGTAACCGCATCACGGTTGAGGATTGTAAGTCACTTGCACCGGTTTCTGAAATAGGTGGGCAGCGCCGCAACACGTTTTTAACCATGGGCGGGCAAAACCTTTTTCAGCGCTTATATTCTGAGCAGGGCTTTCATGATTTTGCTACCGGATATTGTGCGCCGGGACCAAATGCTTTTGTACAATGTATGTCGGCAGGCTCGCTAAGCTTTAGCGGAGGTATCGATAGCTGGGCATCTGGTGTTTTATTTGATATTGCCAATATAGATGGGCAACCGTTAAGTTATATGAACCGGGGGCAGGACGGACAAGGCGCCGGATGGAGCGCCGCTAATAGTTTGTTTTGGAATTGTACTGCCGCCCGTGTTGATTGCTATCAACCTCCAACCGCTCAAAACTGGGCTTTTGGCACCTGGGCACAATTTGCCGGTGATGGATACTGGAGTACATCAAACAGCACCATAAGCCCAAGAAGTTTTTACTACACGCAATTAGCTAACCGACTGAATAAAGACGTAACTAAACAGGCCGGGATCTTGTATCCGGCTACCGAACCATCAAGCAGCCCGACGGTTGAACAGGCTGCTGAGCTGATGGCCGCTGCCCGGAAATCTGCGGTAACTATCAGCAACTGGATAGATCAGGCACCTAAAAGAAATTCGATTAATACTTCATCTGCAAATGCAAAAATTATTGATGAAATAGGATACAAAACTGCTGCAACTGCTGCGTTAGCTCCCAAAATGGTTGTTACCAACGGCTGGTTAACCCGTGGTAATGTGGTATTAACAGGCAGGCATTTTGAAACCCCATGGTGGAGCGGCACCGTTCATCCTGATTATACCGAAAAGGAAGCCAAACCGGCCATCACCCGCTGGGTACCCGGCCAAACCGGTACAGGTTTAACTGATGACCTGAACGCTGTAACTGATTGGATGCGGAAAGATAATGTCGTAGTTTTTGAGCATAATTACGGTTTATGGTATGACCGCCGCCGCGATGATCACGAGCGCATCCGCAGGATGGATGGCGATGTTTGGGCCCCGTTTTATGAACTACCCTTCGCGCGCAGCGGAAAGGAACTGGCTTACGACGGCTTAAGCAAATACGACCTTACAAAATATAATACCTGGTACTGGAGCCGCTTGAAACAATTTGCTGATCTCGCCGATCAGAAAGGCCTGGTGTTGGTTCATCAAAACTATTTTCAGCATAATATTATTGAGGCTGGCGCGCATTATACCGACTTTCCGTGGCGCACAGCAAACAATATTAACGGCACCGGTTTCCCCGAGCCTGTACCTTACGCCGGTGACAAGCGCCAGTTTATGGCCGAGCAGTTTTATGACGAAAACGATCCATCAAGGCGCAAGCTTCACATTGCGTACATCAATAAATGTATGGACAACTTTGCCGGTAACACCGGGGTGATCCAGCAAATCGGGGCGGAATTTACCGGTCCGCTGCATTTTATGAAGTTTTGGGTTGAAACTATTAAGCAATGGGAAGCAACGCATAAAAAGAAACAATTTATTGGCTTAAGCGCTACCAAGGATGTACAGGACGCCATCCTTGCCGATCCGGCAACTGCTTCGGTTATCAACGTGATCGACATCCGTTATTGGTATTACCAGGCCAACGGAACGGCTTATGCACCCATTGGTGGCCAAAGCCTGGCACCACGCCAGCAAGCCCGGATCTTTAAACCCAAGGCTGCATCATTTGAACAGGTTTACCGGGCGGTACATGAGTATCGCACTAAATATCCTGATAAAGCGGTATTGTTTTCTGCCGATGATTATGACCGTTTCGGCTGGGCGGTATTTATGGCTGGGGGATCATTACCCGTGCTGCCTGCAGGTACCAATAAAGCTTTCCTAACTGATGCAAGCGGTATGAAACCCATTGCGTTGCCCGGTTCGCCAAAAGACCAATGGGGGCTGGCATCGTCAAAAGGATATATTATTTACAGCAATAGCGGTGAGATCCATCTTGATCTATCAGCTGGTATCAGTTACAAAGCACAATGGATCGATCCAAAAACCGGCGAACTCTTGCGTGGTGAAGAAACGATAACAGGTGCCGCTAACACAGAAATTAACGGACAGGGGAACGGGGTTGCTATTTTGTGGTTGAGACGTAATTAAATGATTTGAAAAAATACATAAAAGAATAAAAAAGCGGGCATAGGGCAGTGCGATTCCCCTCTTGAGAGGGGCGGAGGGTTGTGTTTATTAAAGCGATAATAAACCGCGGATCAAACACACCCCTGCCATCACTCAACCCAACGCGCCCCCTTCAAGAGGAGAACTTTAAAAAATGCTATCGTTACTATATTATGCTTAAAAAAGCCATCATATTAATTGCCATTGCCTGTTTGTTTTTTGCATTTAAAAGCAATGAAACAACTATGCCGCCTTTAAGCATATCCACCAACCATCGCTACTTTATGGCCGGCGATAAGCCTTTTTTCTGGTTAGGCGATACCGGCTGGCTGCTATTCTCTAAATTAAAAAGGGAAGAAGCCGAACAATACCTTGATACTCGCGCCAAGCAGGGCTTTAATGTGATCCAGGTGATGGTGGTGCATAGCATCAAGGAAACCAATGCCTATGGCGATTCGGCCCTGAACAATAAAAATATAGCTCAACCTAAAATAACTCCCGGCAACACTTTCGGTAAGGGAAGGGCGTATGATTACTGGGACCATATCGACTGGATCATTACCAAGGCTGCCGAAAAAGGTTTGTACGTGGCGCTCGTACCCGTTTGGGGATCGGTTGTAAAAGAGAACCACATTGGTGCTGAAAAAGCGAAAGTGTATGCCGGATTTTTAGCCAAAAGATACCGTGAACGATCAAATGTGATCTGGATGAATGGCGGTGATATTGCCGGTTCAGATTCAGGGAAAACCTGGAATTCTATTGGTAATACTTTGCATGATTTGGACGGCTCGCATCTCATTACCTACCACCCGCGGGGACGAACACAATCATCAAAATGGTTTCATAACGAAAGCTGGTTAGATTTCAATTGCTTTCAGTCCGGCCATCGTACTTATGTACAGGATACTTCAAAAAAAGATTTAAAATACGGTGAAGACAACTGGCGCTATGTGGAAACGGATTACAATCTATCACCCGTAAAACCAACGCTTGATGCCGAGCCATCGTACGAAAAAATCCCTTACGGATTACATGATATCAAACTACCCCGCTGGACGGCTGCGGATGTAAGGCGCTATGGCTACTGGTCGGTTTTTGCCGGGGCCTGTGGTTATACTTATGGCGATAATGACGTGATGCAAATGCACAAACCAACAGATAAAGGCAGCGCATATGGCTCGAAAGGCTATTGGTATAATTCGGTTAACGATCCCGGTGCAAAACAGATGGATTACCTGAAAAAGCTGATGCTTTCGCGCCCGTATCTTGATCGTATACCGGATCAGTCATTAATTGCCGGTAATAACGGCGAAAAGTATAACAGGCTCATCGCTACCCGTGGCACAAACTACGCCTTTTTATATACCTATACTGGCAGGGAAATCAATGTAAATACGGATAAACTGGAAGGTACAAAGCTCAAAGCTTCCTGGTTTAATCCCCGTAACGGACAAATTACAGCTATCGGCACATTCGCGAAAGCCAAAACAATCAAATTTAAACCGCCCGGCAAAATATCAAACGGTAACGACTGGGTGCTCATTATTGATGCGATATAAGTGAACAGGACAATTAAACATATCAGCTTATTATTAGCTCTTGCATTGATGTTTTCATGCAGGGCAAGTAAAAGCGTGTACCTTTTTACATCGTTTCATGAGCCGGCCAATGAAGGTTTGCGCTTTTTGTATAGCTATGACGCTTATCACTGGAACGCTATAGACCACATCTTTATTAAACCTGAAGTTGGCGATGCCAGGATCATGCGCGATCCTTCCATCGTGCAGGGGCCCAATGGTACATATTATCTGGTATGGACGACTGGCTGGAAAAACGATAAAGGCATCGGTTATGCCAGTTCAAAGGATTTGATACACTGGTCGGCACAACAACATATTGAGGTAATGGCCAATGAACCTACCGCGGTGAATGCATGGGCACCGGAGTTGTTTTATGATGACGAGAACAAATATTTCATTATTGTTTGGGCCTCAACTGTTCCATTTAGGTTTCCAAAAGGACAGGAGGATGAGAATAATAACCATCGCCTTTACTACGCTACTACCAAAGATTTTAAAACGTTTAGTCCCTCAAAGCTTTTCCTTGATCCGGGCTTTAGTGTAATTGATGCGGAGATCGTAAAGCGGGCAAAAGATGATTATGCGCTGGTTATGAAGGATAACACAAGGCCCAATCGTAACATCTTGGTAGCATTTAGCAACAATCCTTTAGGGCCTTACAGCAATTATACACCAAGATTTACGGAACCATACAGCGAAGGCCCGAGCATGACTAAGGCGGGTAACAGTTGGCTTATTTATTACGATTCGTACCGCTTAAAAAGATATGGTGCTATGCGCACAACCGACTTTAAAACTTTTATAGATCTGGCCGATAGCGTAAGCGTACCGGTAGGGCACAAGCATGGTACCATATTTAAAGTCACCAAAAAACAGCTGGGGCAGCTTTTACAGGCAGCCGGGCAAACTAAGGAAGCTAAACATGAATAAGTTTATTATCATATTGTTTTTTATATCGATGGCCGGGATTGCCAAGGCACAGGATATCGTGCATTACAGCGGTAATACGGTTGCCAATGTCGATTATCATCATGGGCAACTGACGCCGGTAATTGGTGTGCATAGTAAGCAGATCTTCCGGGCCAACCGGAAGCATCCTGAACTGGCCGACGGTTATGGCTTTACCTATAACCATGCCCCCATGCTGGCTTACTGGAATAATACATTTTATGTTGAATACCTGAGCGATAAGGTAGGCGAAAGCGTGCCGCCAGGCCAAACCCTGCTCATAACCTCGAAGGATGGCGAAACATGGTCGAAACCCACGGTGGTTTTTCCTCAATATAAAATCCCTGATGGTACTACTAAAGAAGGGTATCCCGGAGTGGCTAAAGATCTGTATTCGGTGATGCACCAGCGCATGGGCTATTATACTTCCAAGTCAAAACGCTTGTTGGTGTTGGGCTTTTATGGTATTTGTTTAGACGGTCATGACGATCCGAACGATGGCTTAGGCATAGGCCGCGTGGTGCGCGAAGTTTTGCCGAACGGCAAATTCGGGCCGATATATTTTATCCATTATAACCCTAAATGGAACGAAAAGAATACCTCATTTCCTTTTTATAAAACCAGTAAGGACAAAGGTTTTGTACAGGCCTGTGATGAGCTGATGGCCAATCCGCTGATGATGATGCAGTGGGTAGAAGAAACGAATAAGAAAGACCCTCTGATCCCGCTGCATAAAGATTATAAAGCATTTAACTTTTATCACCTGCCCGATGGCCGGGTTGTTGGCTTATGGAAATATGCCCTTACTGCTATCAGTACCGATAACGGTAAAACATGGCCTACCAACGCTTCCCGCGCGCCGCGTTTTGTAAATGCCAACGCCAAGATCTGGGGGCAGCGCACATCTGATGGTAAATATGTTACCGTGTACAATCCATCGGAATTCCGTTGGCCGCTGGCATTATCGGTTAGTAAGGATGGATTGGATTATACCAACCTTTTGCTGGTTAACGGCGAGATCACCACCATGCGTTATGGCGGGGCTTATAAATCATACGGTCCGCAATATGTGCGTGGTATTGAGGAAGGGAACGGTACCCCGCCCGATGGCAAGCTTTGGGTAACCTATAGCATGAACAAGGAGGATATCTGGGTATCATCGATCCCGGTACCGATCACCGAAAAGGCGGATGCACATGCCAATGAAGTTTTTAACCAACTGCCGGCCGGCAAAGAACTGGAAAAATGGAATACCTATAGCCCGCAATGGGCACCTGCGGATATCGACAAAACACCAGACGGAGAACGTGCTTTGACATTAAAAGACAGCGACCCTTTTGATTTTGCCAAAGCCGAGCGGGTAGTACCTGTTTCAAAAAAATTAATGACCGATTTCACCATCACAGCCGGGCAAAACAACACCGGTATGCTGGATATTGAATTTCAGGATGAGAAAGGTACTGCTGCTATCAGGCTTACGCTTGATTCTGCCGGGCAATTCAGGACAAAGGCCGGGTACCGTAACAAAAACTTCATGAAATATGAGGGAGATACCCAGTTCCATGTAGTGATAAAGCTGAATACAGATACCCGCTTTTACACTGTGAATGTAAATGGTAAGGATGTACTTACCGGGCTGTTTTTTGCCCCGGTGCTGAGCGTAAACCGGGTTGTATTCCGTACCGGGGATATCAGAAGGTTTCCGGATGCCGATACGCCTACCGATCAGGACTATGATCGTCCAAACGCCGGCGAAACCGCGAAGCAAGCAGTTTTCTATATCAAGTCATTTAAAACAAGTAATTACTAATAATGCCGCGCCTGATAAAATATTGTTGGTTGACGATCTGTCTGCTCAGCTCCGGGATTGCCGGGGCGCAGGTGGTTTTGCCTAAAATATTGGGCAACAATATGGTATTGCAGCGTAATGCCCCCGTACCCGTTTGGGGTACCGCGTCGCCCGGCGAAAAGGTGACTGTAAAGTTCAATAAACAGAGCAAAACAACCACAGCCGATGCATCTGGCAAATGGATAGTGAAACTTGATCCAATGCCGGCATCTGTCAAGCCCGCAACGCTGGTTATATCAGGTACAAACACGATTAAGCTCGAAAATATTTTAGTAGGAGAGGTATGGCTTTGCTCCGGTCAATCGAATATGCAGTATGAAATGCGCAAGAACAGCAAAGTGAAAAAGCCGGATACCAGTACGGAAAATTCCCCGGTTGATGAGTTGGAACGCGCGCATAACCCGCAGATCAGGATTTTCCTCACTACGCAGAAAAACTTGATTAAGCCTGATTCTATCCATTCTGGTTGGAGTGTTGCCGAGGATTCGGCTTTGAGAGCGTTTTCGGCGGCGGGGTATTTCTTTGCTAAAAACCTGCAGTATGATTTGAAAGTACCGGTGGGTATTATTTCATCGGCAGTGAGCGGAAGCCGGATAGAGCCATGGGTATCGCGGGAGGGTTTTGATGCTATCCCATATTTCAAAGCAAACAATATTAAGATCGATGGCGATCCAGGTAAATTCTATACTAAAATGATTGAACCGCTTGCCCCGTTTGCACTTAAAGGTTTTTTATGGTACCAGGGCGAAAGCAACTGCTTTTTAGGCGAAACCATCAGCTATACTTACAAAATGGAAGCGCTCATCAACAATTGGCGCAAATTATGGGGCGATAAAACACTGCCGTTTTACTACGTGCAGATAGCGCCCTATTACTATACCCAGGGTAAGGGACCGGTAACGTATACACCGTTCACTGAGCCGGAATTTCGCGAAGCACAGGCCGCCGCCTTGCAGGTTCCGCATACAGGTATGATCATCACTACCGACCTGAACGATGACCTTAAAAATATCCACCCGCCTTTTAAATGGGAGGTAGGCCGGAGGCTGGAATTACAGGCATTGGCCAATACCTATAAACACCCTGTAGTTTTTTCAGGGCCGGTGTATAAAAGCATGAAGATAAGCCGCAACAAGATCATTCTGGAATTTGATCACATAGGTGCCGGACTAACAAGCCATGATGGTAAACCGCTTACCGATTTTACCATTGCCGGTGCCGATGGAAATTTTGTTGCGGCCAACGCTACAATAAAAGACAATACGGTTGAAGTATCTGCCGGATCGATTACCAAACCCGTAGCCGTGCGTTTTGCCTGGTCGGAATCTGCACAGCCCAATTTTTATAATAAGGATGGTTTGCCTGCTGCATCCTTCCGCACGGATAACCCTTTGAAGTTTACCTTAACTGCTAACTGAATATACTAATGAGATCTGCCTGTTTTAAAATATGGATTATTTTGCTGTTTGTGATAAGCGGGATAGCAGCCCGTGCCCAGGAAACACAAAAGCTGTTCCTGTCGGGCACCGGCAGCGATCATACCGTAAACTGGCAGTTTTACTGTACCGGGGGCAATAACGCCGGCAAATGGACTACCATCCCCGTGCCATCAAATTGGGAGTTTCAAGGCTTTGGCAAATACAATTATGGACTTGCGAAGGATAGTGTAAAGGGTAAAGAGCAAGGCCTTTATAAATACGGGTTTAATGTGCCTGCATCATGGCAGGGCAAAGCCATCAATATTGTTTTTGATGGCTCTATGACCGATACTGAGGTGAAATTAAACGGCAAATCGGCAGGGCCAGTTCACCAGGGCGCATTTTACCGTTTTAAGTATGATGTAAGCGCTTTGCTCAATTACGGTAAACCGAACTTGCTGGAGGTAACGGTATCTAAACATTCTGCCAACGCATCGGTGAACGCGGCCGAGCGCAAGGGTGATTTCTGGATCTTTGGCGGTATTTTCAGGCCGGTATTTTTGGAAGCATCGCCAAAATCTCACATCAGCTACTATGCTGTTGATGCTAAAGCTAATGGTAATATAAAGGCGCAACTCAGACTGGTTTCTGTAAAATCGGGCTCGGTAACAGGGCAAGTTTATACACAGGCAGGGCAAAAGTTCGGCGCTCCGTTTTTTGTGAAGGTTAATGCTGGTGACACCGTTGCTTATATCAGTATGCATCTTGCTTCGCCTAAATTATGGTCGCCGGAGTTTCCTAACCTGTATAATGTGGTATTTACGCTGAATGAGAATGGCAAAGCTGTTCATACAGTAAAACAGCGCATCGGTTTCCGTACGGTTGAACTTAGGGCGCACGACGGCATTTACGTAAACAACGCGAAGATTAAATTTAAAGGCGTAAACCGCCATTCATTCTGGCCGACAACAGGCAGGGCGCTCAATAAAAAGATCAGCATTGAAGATGTACAGCTGATGAAGGATATGAACATGAACGCCGTACGCATGTCGCATTATCCGCCCGATGATCATTTCCTGGATGTGTGCGACTCTTTAGGCCTTTTTGTGTTAGACGAACTCACTGGCTGGCACCACGCTTATGATGACGTAGTTGGTTCAAAGTTGACAAAGGAACTTATCGAAAAAGATATTAATCACCCTTCCATTGTGGTGTGGGATAATGGTAACGAAGGCGGTTTTAACTTTAACCTCGATCATTGGTTTGATGAGTTGGATATTCAGAAACGGCCGCTGGTCCACCCATGGGGCATCTTCCGGGGAACAAATACACAGCATTATATCAATTATGACTACGGTACCAATACCGGCATCAACGGTCATGACATATTTTTCCCAACCGAATTTTTACATGGCCTGTACGACGGCGGTGCTGGTGCTGGTTTAGATGATTTCTGGAAACAGATGTGGCATACGCCAATTTCGGCAGGTGGATTTATATGGGATTTTGCTGATGAAGCTGTGGTTCGCACCGATAAGAACGGCGAACTCGACAGCGACGGCGATCACGGCCCCGATGGAATCATCGGCCCGTATCATGAAAAAGAGGGAAGTTACTACGCCATCAAAGAGATCTGGAGTCCAGTTTATCTTGAACCTCGGGAGATAACGCCAGCTTTCAATGCCGCGCTTCGCTTAGAGAACAGATATTCTTACACCAACCTCAAACAATGCACATTCAGTTATAAACTGGCTACGCCCAATGGTGCCAGTTCAAAAACTAAAACCGGTAGCATCGCTTCGCCGGATGTTGCACCGCGGCAGTATGGGAACCTGCAATTACAACTACCCAAAGGCTGGCAAAATTTTGATATACTGTATATCTCTGCATTTGATGTAAACAAGCATGAACTGTTTACATGGAGTTTTCCGATAAGCAGTCATGATCAAATCACCAACCGTATCATTAGCAAAACAGGAGGAAACAAAGCGCTGATCAGCGAAACCGATTCGCTGTATAATGTGAGAACCGGCAATGGTATAGAGCTGGCTTTTAACCGCAATTCGGGCATATTGGTTAGTGTAAAAAATGCCAAAGGCGATATCCCTTTTAACAACGGGCCAATATTAGTTGAAGGGCAGGATCAAACAGGTTTTCAAAAACTCACTTATCATTACGATGGGGATAACCTAATAGTTGAAGCAGTATTCCCACCTAAAAAATCCGAGCCTTTATTAAAGTGGACGATCTACCCATCGGGCTGGGTGCAGCTTGTTGTTAAATACTGGCCTATTGGCGAGGAAGCCACCCTGATGGGTGTCAATTTTTCTTTCCCCGAAAAAGAGATCAAAGGTGTTACTTATATGGGCGATGGCCCTTACCGGGTATGGAAAAACCGGATGAAAGGTACTTCGCTGGGCGTTTGGGATAAAACTTACAACAATACCATAACCGGGCAAGGCAAGGTCGTTTACCCCGAATTTAAAGGCTATTACTCCAACCTCTACTGGATGAAACTGCAAACCACCGGGCAGCCGGTAACCATTGTTTGCAATAGCAGGGATGTGTTCATGAGGTTGTTTAACCCAGCCAATCCTAAAAATGTGTACAACACTGCCCCGCTTTTTCCTTCGGGCGATATCTCGTTTATGCACGGTATAACCCCGATAGGAACCAAATCGCAAAAGCCTGAAAAACTTGGGCCTGGGGGCCAAAAGAACCAATATTTTAATTACGATAGGAATATAGAAGATGCGCTCACGCTCAACCTGTATTTTGATTTTTCGGGTAAATAATAAATGAAAAGGATATTCACATATCTCATTTTGGCTGCTGCGGTTATTGTAAACTGCCCCGGCAATTGCTATGCGGATAGCCGCATCGGTTTACAAAACCTGCGCTGTGAAATGCTGAACAATCCTTTAGGCATCGGCACAATAAAGCCTCGCTTAAGCTGGCAGATCACAAGTGATGCTCGTAACACAAACCAGGTAGCCTATCAAATCCTGGTAGCTTCAACTCCCGAAAAGTTAACAGCAGGGCGGGGTGACCTGTGGGATTCGCATAAAGTGAGTTCTGATGCATCTGTTATGGTTAACTACTCGGGTAAGGCGTTAGATAGCCGTGCAGCGTGTTACTGGAAAGTTAGGGTGTGGACTAACAATGGTGCAACGGCCTGGAGCAAACCGGCAAAATGGAGTGTAGGCCTTTTAAACCCCACCGACTGGAAAGCCAAATGGATAGGCTGCGACCGCGGTTTTGCCTGGGATAGCGTATCGAAGTTTTCCCGTCTTTCGGCGCGGTATTACCGTTGCCAGTTTGATTTGAAGCCGGGCATTAAAAAAGCTACGGCTTATATAGTTGGTCTTGGCCATTACGAATTATATGTGAACGGTCAACTCATTGGTGACCAGGTCCTGGCCCAGGCCCCTACGGATTATACCCAATCTGTCAAGTACAACACGTTTGATGTTACAGATCACTTGAAAAAAGGTGACAATGCCATCGGAACGGTATTGGGCAATGGCCGCTATTTTACCATGCGCCCAAAATACAAGCCTAAAAAGATCAAGGAGTTTGGTTTTCCAAAAATGTTGCTGCAACTGGAGGTAGAATATAATGATGGTACAAAGCAAACCATCATAAGCGATAACAACTGGAAATTCACTGCCGATGGCCCTATCCGTACCAATAACGAGTATGATGGCGAGGAATACGATGCCACCAAAGAATTTCCGGGATGGAGCAAGCCAGGCTTTGATGACAGCCAATGGCTTAAGGCCGAATTAGTACAGGCACCCGGCGGCAAGCTTGATGCGCAGATGAACGAGCCCATCAGGGTAATGGATACCATCAAACCCATCGGCATCAATCAATTGAAAAAAGATGTATGGATCCTGGATCTGGGGCAAAACATGGCCGGTTGGCTTCAAATGCGGGTGAAAGGGAACAGGGGCGATAAAGTAACCCTTCGATATGCCGAAACCGTGCAGCCTAACAATGAGCTTTATGTAGCCAATCTGCGCGACGCCAAAGTAACCGATGTGTATACGCTGAAAGGTGGAGCAGAAGAGATCTGGCACCCCGTATTTGTGTATCACGGATTCCGGTATGTGGAGATCAGCGGTTATCCCGGTAAGCCCGAATTAAATGATTTTGAGGGACATGTTGTTTACGATGCCTTGCCGACCATCGGCCATTTCGAAACATCCAACGATATCGTCAACAAGATTTATCATAATGCTTATTGGGGAATATTGAGCAACTATAAAGGTATGCCGGTTGATTGCCCGCAGCGTAACGAACGGATGCCATGGCTGGGCGACCGTGCTGTTGGTTCGCTGGGCGAAAGTTTTGTGTTCGCCAACGATAATTTCTATGCCAAATGGCTGGATGATATCGCGCAATCGCAGAAGCCGGACGGCGCTATACCGGACGTAGCCCCGGCCTACTGGAATTATTACAGCGATAACATGACCTGGCCTGGCACTTATATTTTGGTGGCCGATATGCTTTACCGGCAGTTTGCGGATAAAGCGCCTATCGAAAAGAACTATGCCTCCATGAAAAAGTGGATGGATTACATGCGGTTTAAATACATGAAAAACAACATTGTCACCAAAGATAAATATGGCGACTGGTGCGTACCTCCTGAATCTCCGGAGCTGATCCATGCCAAAGATTCTTCGCTTAACACCGATGGGCAACTGATCGCGACAGCTTACTATTACAATCTTTCGGGCCTGATGGAAAAGTTTGCCCGTATGCTGCACAAACCTGCTGATGCGCAGTTTTTCGCCACAATAAAACAGAATATCGGTAAAGCATTTAATGATAAATACTTTGATAAAACCACGTCAAAATACAGCAATAATACAGTTACGGCCAATCTGCTGCCGATGTATTTCGGGATCACTCCAACTGCCAATAAACAAGCTGTATTTAAAAATATAGTAGCAAAAATAAATGACGCTCATGACCATATCAGCACGGGCGTTATTGGCACCCAATGGCTCATGCGGGGGCTTACCGAATTTGGTCGCCCTGACCTGGCCTGGAGGATAGCCTCCAATACAACTTACCCGAGCTGGGGTTATATGGCCAACAGGGGCGCAACCACTATTTGGGAATTGTGGAACGGTGATACCGCTAACCCGGCTATGAACTCCCGTAACCACATTATGCTGCTGGGCGATCTGATTGCCTGGTTTTACCAGGACATAGCCGGTATAAAAACAGTTAATGCCGGTTTTAAGCAATTGGTTATGCAGCCCGCAATTACTGGCGAATTGGATAGTGTTAATGCCTCGTACCAAACGCCTTATGGCCTTGTGCGCAGTAATTATACCAGCACCAAAAAAAGTTTTAACTGGCATGTCACTGTGCCGCCAAATAGTTCGGCCCGGGTTTATGTGCCTGCAAAAAATATAAGTGAAGTAACCGAGGGCGGGGCTAAAATATTAGGGATAAAAGAAATTAAGCCCCTGAAGATGGAAAATGGCCGTGCCATTTTGAGCATAGGTTCAGGTGATTATGATTTTGAAGCTAAGTATTAAAGAAACATCGATATGAAAAAATTAAATATTGCGGGTATTATGCTGATTGCATTGCTTTCGCTTTCAAGCACTGTTAATGCTCAGGAACAGCAGGCGGCCAAATCAATTCCAACGCCGGAGACCCAGGCCAAAGCCGATGCCGAAGTTGATAAAAAAGCTACCGATTGGGTTGCCTCCTTGTCCCTTACCGATACAGCAAAGACTATCCGTGTAAAAAATGTAATAGCAACCCACCTTAAGGCAATCCGCGATTGGAACAACAACCATTCATATGAAATGGTTCCCGCAGGTATTGACCCTGCAACGGGCAAGATGCTGAGCACAATGGACAGGCAGATCATCATCAATTCGTCCCTGCCGAAATCTGTTCACGAAAACCTGATGGCCGGTTTACGTGCCGATTTAACCGAAGAGCAGGTGGAAAATGTGCTTGATAAATATACCATCGGTAAGGTGGCTTTTACTTTGGCCGGCTACAAATCCATAATACCTGATCTGACGACTGTTGAAGAGGCAACCATTCTCGCTAACCTGAAACAGGCCCGCGAACAGGCCGTGGATTTTAAAAATATCAAACAGGTATCGGCCATATTCGAAATCTACAAAACCAAAAACGAACAATACCTCAACAGCAACGGCCGTAACTGGCACAAGCTATATGGCGATTACACCAAGGCCATCATTGCAAAAAAGGCTGCTGATAAAGCGGCAAAAGATAAAGCTGTCACTCAAAAATAATAATACGATGCTAAAAAAGATCTTGTTTATCAGTATCGGGGCTTGCCTATTCATAGCTAATGCATTTGCCCAAAATCCATGGCGCAAGGGCATTATCAAAGATGAGTTTATTTATGAGAAAGCACCTTACCCGGAATGCCACGCGGCAACCATCGCCGAAACACCAAACGGCCTTGTAGCCTCATGGTTCGGAGGCACTAAGGAGCGCAACCCCGATGTATGTATCTGGGTGAGCCGTTTTGTTAATGGCATATGGACGGAAGGTATTAATGTTGCCAACGGCATCCAAAACGATACCTTACGCTATGCCTGCTGGAACCCGGTACTATATCAGGTACCCAAAGGTGAATTACAGCTTTATTATAAAATAGGCCCAAGTCCGGCAAAATGGAAGGGTTTTATAAAAACATCCAAAGACGGCGGCATTAGCTGGTCGGAGCAGAAAGCTTTGCCAGAAGGCTTTTTAGGGCCGATCAAAAACAAACCTGTGTTATTGAAAGATGGCACATTGCTGAGCCCGGTAAGCACGGAAGGTAAAGCATGGCAGGTACATTTTGAAGCCACTAAAGACTTCGGCAAAAACTGGACGATGATAGGCCCGATCAGTGACGGTAAAGACATGAAAGCCATACAGCCGAGTATTTTAACTTATAAAGATGGCAGGTTGCAGGCGCTTTGCCGCAGCCAGAACAGGGCTATTCTCAGCACATGGTCTAAAGATAATGGACAAACATGGTCTGCTTTGGAGAAAACTTCATTGCCAAATAATAACTCCGGTACAGATGCGGTGACATTAAAAGACGGTCGGCAGCTATTGGTTTACAACCATGTTTTGCCGCCGGGAAATCTGGCCAAAGGTGCCCGTACACCGCTTAATGTGGCTGTTTCCAAAGATGGTGTTACGTGGTATGCGGCGTTGATTTTGGAGGATTCGCCTATCAGCCAGTATTCTTATCCATCGGTTATCCAAACTTCGGATGGTATGGTACATGTGGTTTATACCTGGCGCCGGCAAAAGATAAAGCATGTGGTTATTGACCCTTCAAAGTTGGAGCTGAAAGAAATAAAAGATGGTATTTGGCCTAAGGTGGAGGGTTATACACTTCCGGTGGCCAGTGGTGAAACTAAGGATTTGTAAGGTGGAGAAAATGGCAGCAAGTTGAACGGGGTATCATACTGATGCCCTCGAAGCATGGTGGGCAGACCTTTACGCGCGACCCTCTGACAGGCAGGCTAAGGCTTACGAAGTTTTTAAAACATCGTAAGTCGGGACTTTATTTGATTGATTGTTTAAATGTATAGACGCATTACATGCGTCTCCCGTGAGCAAATTAATTGTAAAGCCACTTGTCCTAAAGGAGACGCATGTGATGCGTCTACACAAAAAAAATAAAGCGATGAAAAAACTAATCTACATACAACTAACCTGCCTCACAACAATGTGTTTCACTGCCCATGCGCAGCAAACAACAGACGCCATGTACAGGAAAACCCTGAAAGATGTGCTTAATGAGGTACAGGAAAAATACCACGTAAAGATCAAATATACCCCTGCGCAGGTAAATGATAAATGGGTTAACTATGCCCAGTGGCGTTTCAGGGCCAATGTAGATACCACGCTGGCCAATATCCTTACTCCGCTCGATTTAAAAGTGAATAAGGAAGCCCTAGGCAGGTACAAACTGAAGGAATATGAATACTTCCGCTGGTCGGTAAGCGATGGCTGGAAGGAGCTTGACAGAATAGCCGCCCAATACCACGACCGGGATAGCTGGGAACAACGTAAAGCGATACTGAAACCCCAATTGTATAAAGCTTTGGAACTATCGCTCTTGCCTGCTAAACCTGCTTCAAAACCCATCATCACACCTAAACGGATCTATGACGGTTACACGGTTGAGAATATCGCTATCGAAATTTTGCCTGGGTTGTACATCAACGGCTCTCTTTATAAACCATCCAAAATAAAAGGAAAGATCCCGGTGATCTTAAGTCCTGATGGGCATTGGGAACACCAGCGTTACCGCGCCGATTGCCAGATCCGTTGTGCCTCGCTGGCGCGGATGGGGGCTATGGCTTATAGCTATGACCTTTTTGCCTGGGGCGAATCCCTGCTGCAATTTAAGGATGAAGATCATCGTCGCAGCCTGGCACAAACTATCCAGGCACTTGGCGCTATCCGGATCCTGGATTATGTGCTATCGCTTAAGGAAACCGATCCTGAACGGGTGGCAATTAGCGGAGGCTCGGGCGGTGGAAGCCATACCGTGTTAATGACTGCCATGGATGACCGGATCAAACTAAGTGCTCCTGTTGTATCGGTATCATCTTATTTTTATGGGGGATGCCCTTGCGAAAGCGGGATGCCAATTCACCAATGCGGCAACGGGACTGATAATGTAGAAATAGCTGCCATGGCTGCACCGCGCCCGCAATTACTGATCTCCGACGGGCAAGACTGGACAGCCAATATGCCCGAACATGATTTTCCTTACCTCCAAAAAATGTACGGCTATTACGGTGCTGCCAATAAAGTAGAAAATGTACATCTGCCCAATGAAGGCCATGATTTTGGTCCTTCAAAAAGAGCGGCGTTGTACGCCTTTATAGCCAAAAACTTTCATCTCGACATTAATAAAATTAAAGATAGTAAAGGTGGTTTCGATGATGGAAAGGTCACCATTGAAAAAGAACCCGCTATGTATGTATTTGGTGATAAAGGCGAAAAACTCCCATCGAATGCTATAAAGGGATTTGAGCAATTGGAAAAAGTATTTGGACAGGCAACAAAAAAATAAACTATGAAAAACAGATTGATCCCGGGGTTGTGGATAGGATTAATGATGTGTGCTTTTGGCCCACCGTCGGTTGCACAAACGGAATCAAAGCAACGCTATAAAGTAGCGGTCGTTGATCTGATGATCCTTAAACGGCAAAAGTTAGGGGCGTTTCAGCTGGTTAAAGATATCGGTGCGGATGGCGTTGAGGTAGATATGGGTGGTCTTGGCGACCGCGAAACTTTTGATAACCAACTGGCCAATGATTCCATTAAAAAAGTATTCCAGAAAAAGGCAAAAGAGCTGGATTTGGAGATCCCTTCCATGGGCATGACCGGCTTTTTCGCTCAGTCATTTGCCGAGCGGCCAACAGCGATTAAGGCGGTTACTGATTGCATCAACACTATGAAACAAATGGGCGTTAAGGTTGGCTTTTTGCCGATGGGCGTAAAGGGCGATTTAGTGAAATTTCCTGAATTGCGGCCCGCTATTGTTGCCCGCTTAAAGGAGGTCGGCAAAATAGCCGAAAAGGCGGGTGTTGTAATAGGCATTGAAACCGCGCTGGATGCCAAAGGCGAATTACAGCTACTCAAAGATGTAGGCTCATTAGCTATTAAAAGCTATTTCAATTTTGAAAATGCTATCAGGAACGGTCGCGATTTGAGCAGCGAGCTTAAGGTGTTGGGCAAAAATAATATCGTTCAGATCCATTGCACTAATGATGATGGTGTTTGGCTGCAAAATGATCCAAAAATAAATATGGAGCAAGTAAAGGCTACTTTGGATAAAATGGGCTGGACGGGCTGGCTGGTTATCGAACGCTCACGCGACGCCAAAGACCCGCGCAATGTAAAGTGGAATTTCAGCGCCAATACCACATATGTAAAGTCAATATTTCAAACTAACTAAACCATAAATGAAGCGCTGCCGCATAGTTGTTTTGATGCTCCTGTCAAATTTTATTTTGACCGGTAGCGTTTTTGCGGCCGAGATTTGGGTATCGCCAAAAGGCTCCGATAAAAATAGCGGAACCCAGCAGCAACCGCTGGCAACCGTAGCTATGGCACTCCGAAAAGCCCGTGAACTGAGGCGATTAAATGATGAACCGATAAAAGGCGGCATCTATATTAAAGTATTAGCGGGAGTTTACCAGTTAGCTGAACCTTTATTTGTCCGCCCGGAAGATTCAGGTACAGCCGATAGCCCGACCATTATTGAAGGTGAAGGTATAGGCAAAACCGTTTTAAGCGGCGGCGTTACTGTAACGGGATGGCGTAAAGTAAATACAGTGATTCCCGGTTTGCCCGCCGAAGCTAAAGGCAAAGTTTGGGAAGCAGATGCGCCAATGATTGGCGATGAACCTTTACAATTCAGACAGCTTTGGGTAAATAACGTAAAGGCGATCCGCGCTCGTGATACCGATGCCCCGGTAATGAACCGCATTCTTTCCTGGGATCACAAAACCGAAACCTGTATTATTCCATCAGCGGCTTCGCTGGATGCCTCACATATCAGTGGCATGGAAATGTTTATTCACCAATGGTGGGCAATTGCCATTTTGCGGGTTAAGGCTGTTAAAGTAATGGGGGATAGTGCCCGCTTATCGTTTTACCAGCCAGAAAGCCGCATCCAGTCGGAGCACCCATGGCCCGCACCATGGATCTCCAAAAAAACGGGCAATTCGGCATTTTATCTTAGCAATGCTATCGGTTTTTTGAACCACCCGGGTGAGTGGTATCATGATCGCGTGGCCAATAAGATCTATTATATCCCACGCAAAGGCGAGGATCTGCAAACAGCTATTGTGGCTGTGCCGGAACTGGAAACATTAGTAAAAATGGAAGGCACTCTTGACCGCCCGGTAAATTATTTCGGCTTTAAAAATATCAGTTTTGAGCACAGCAGCTGGCTTCGGCCATCAAAAGAGGGTTTAGTACCTCACCAGGCCGGGATGTATATGCTGGATGCTTACAAGTTAAAAGTCCCCGGCACGCCGGATAAAAAAGGGCTGGAAAACCAGGCATGGGTAGGTCGACCGAAAGCTGCTGTCGAGGTGGCTTATGCATCGCACATCGCTTTTGATGGTTGCGGTTTTGAACATATGGCCTCAACTGGGCTGGATTTTAAACGCGGTATGCATAATGATGTGGTTAAGGGATGTCTGTTTAAAGATATCGGCGGTACGGCAGTCCTCGACGGTATATATTCCGATGAGGCACAGGAAGTTCACCTGCCTTATAATCCAACTGATAAACGGGAGATCTGCACCAATGATACCATCGCCAATAACCTGATAATTGATGCCACTAATGAAGATTGGGGATGCGTTGGCATTGGTGCGGGTTATGTAAAAGGCATCAGCATAACGCATAACGAGGTCTGTGATGTAAACTACACCGGCATCAGCATGGGTTGGGGCTGGACAAAGACTATCAATGCCATGAGCGATAACCGCATCATGGCCAACAAAATTCATCATTATGCCCGTAATATGTATGATGTGGCCGGCATCTATACGCTCTCGGCCCAGCCCGGTTCGGTGATCAGCAATAACTATGTCGACAGCATTTACAAAGCCCCTTACGCGCATGACCCGCAGCATTGGTTTTACCTGTATACCGACGAGGGCTCGTCATACATCACGCTAAAAAACAACTGGTGCCCGGCCGATAAATTCCTCAAGAATGCAAACGGCCCCGGCAATGTTTGGGAAAATAATGGTCCGCAGGTTGATGTGGTCATCAAAAATGCCGCCGGGTTGGAAGTGCCTTATCGCTACCTGTTCCAATACAGATCAATAAATCGGGACAACCGGCCAATCAATCATAAAACAGAATGAAAATATTAAAAGCATATATAGTTTGGCTAACGGCGGTTTTACTGTTGCTGGCATCTGATGTAAAAGCAGCTTCAAACCCTTATGCCATTATCGAAGTGACGGGTTCGCAAGGCAAGCAACTCAATTATGCGGCCTTATTGAATATCGCCCGTAAGCAGGGGTTACCGGCTTCGGCTGTTTACCGTTGGGATAATCATCTCATTGTTTATGGCAAGCATTTAAATACGGCATCCATCCAAAACAGCGCTCGGGCGGTATACCCATCATGCCAGGTTACGGTTTACAGCAGCCCGTTTTATGATTTTAACCGCGAACAGCGTTGCGGCGGGAGTGGCCTTGCTAAGCAATGGGATAATATTATACTCACTGCGAACCTGGTTAATGATGAACGCCTGCAGCAGGAATATATCGATTACCACATTACCCAGTTTAAAAATTGGCCCGAGGTGGCTAAGGGCTTTTGTAATGCCGGTTTTCAGCAATTACTGGTATTCAGGAACGGGCGTCGGCTGATGCTGGTGATCAGTATCCCGAAAGGCAAAAAGCTTGACGACCTCAATCCTAAAACCATCGAAAATAACCCGCGGGTAAACGATTGGAACAGGTTGATGAAAAAATACCAGGAAGGTGTGCCCGGCACGCGAAAGGGCGAGATATGGGTATTTTTTAAACAGGTAACAGACAACAGCGACACTAAACGATCATTATAAAATGAAAATAGGAATATTAGGATTAGGCGAAGGGCGCAGCACCATGTCGGCAGTATTGAAAAGCGATAAGCTTGAACTGAAAATGGTGTGCGACAAGAATATTGAATTGTGCAAACAACGCGCCGAAGAATTTAACTTTCATAACTACACTACCAGTTACCAGGACCTGCTCAATGATGCTGAAATAGATATCATTGCCATTTATACGCCCGATCATCTGCATGCGGAACATGTTAAACAGGCTTTATTGCATGGCAAACATGTGGTGTGCACTAAACCTTTTATTGATGATCTGAGCAAAGCCGCCGAACTGCTTGAACTGGTTGCACAAAGCGGCAAAAATGTATTTGTAGGTCAAAGCTCCCGCTTTTTTGAGCCAATGAAAAAACAACGCAAAGATTATGAAGCCGGTTTAATAGGGGATTTGATCACGGTAGAGGCTTATTACCATGCAGATCACCGGTGGTTTTTGGAGAAGCCATGGTCGTTACAGCAGGCTTTTAAGTGGTTGTACGGGGGCTTAAGCCACCCGGTAGATTTTATCCGCTGGTACCTGCCCGATATTGAAGAGGTGATGGGTTACGGCATGCTGAGCTCTAACGGAGCAAAAGGAGGCCTCAAGAACCCGGATACGATGCACTTTATTTTCAAAGCGAAGGACGGTAGGATAGCACGTGTAAGCGGTTGTTATACCGGTCCGGTGCAGCCCGTTACCCGCGACAGTGAGATGAGCTGCATTTTACGCGGCACCGAAGGCTGTAGCCAGGGTGATTATATGGACCTGCGCTATGCCATCACCGATAATACCGGCGAAGAGCGCATCCTAACCTGGGAACATAAATTGAAACATTATTTCAGGTTTGAGGGCAAAAGCCACCACGCCGGCGAGTATCAAAATTACCTCGAATATTTTGCGGATAGTATCACCCAAGGCTATACAGCTTATCCCGATATTAAAGAAGGCATCGGTACTATCGCTTTGCTGCAAGCTATGGACCGCTCCTTACAAAGCGGTAAACCCGTAAAGGTTGATGATATCCTCACCGAATTTAATTTAACCGTAAATGAGTTAAGCGCATGATATTGGGCATGAGCAATATCGTATCGCGCCTCACGCTGTTAGATTACTCCGTTGTGGCTGTGTACCTAATTGTTTTAATGGTAATCGGTTATCGCGCCAGTTTCGGCAATAAAAACAAAACGGATGAAACGCTTTTCCTGGCCAATAAATCGCTGGGATGGGCGAGTATTGGTTTTAATATGTGGGGCACCAACGTGGGGCCGTCCATGCTGCTGGCTTTTGCAAGCATCGGTTACAGTACAGGCATCGTAGCCGTAAATTTTGATTGGTATGCTTTTGTGTTCCTGATGCTGCTGGCGCTGGTATTCGCGCCGAAATATATCGCTGCCAAAGTATCAACCATGCCCGAGTTTATGGGCAACCGTTATGGCGATTCTACCCGTAACATCCTGGCCTGGTACGCTTTGATCAAAATGCTCATCTCGTGGCTATCCTTAGGTCTGTTTGCCGGTGGATTTCTGGTGAGGCAGATCCTCGGGATCCCCATGTGGCAATCCGTTATTGTACTGGTTTCATTTGCCGGTTTGTTTGCCTTTACCGGCGGTTTAAAAGCTATCGCCAAAGTAAATGTATTCCAGATGCTGTTGCTCATTGGCGTATCATTAATTTTAACTGTGCTGGGAGTAAACAAAGCAGGCGGGTTATCAGCAGTATTTCATCAAACGCCCAATAATTACTGGAACTTGATTCACCCGGCAAGTGATGTTAAATATCCCTGGTATGCTATTTTGCTGGGTTACCCGGTATCGGCAGTAGCTTTTTTCTGTACAGATCAGGCCATGGTACAATCGGTATTGGGTGCTAAAAACCTGGAACAGGGACAGCTCGGCGTTAACTTTATTGGCTGGCTCAAAATATTATCCCTGCCGTTGTTCATCCTCACCGGTATCCTGTGCTTTATCCTCTACCCACATCTGAGCGATCCGGCACTGGCCTATATGACTATGGTCACCAATCTCTTCCCGCCGGGTATGAACGGGCTGGTTATTGTGGTATTGATCGCTGTTTTGGTGGGTACCATCGGTTCATCGCTTAACTCATTGAGCACGGTATTCACCATGGATATTTATGCTGAAAAGATCAATCCTAACGCTACTAACAAAGACCTCATCAGGGTTGGGCGCTATACCGTAATTGCCGGCTGCCTGTTTGCTATAGGCATGGCGCTGGCAATTGACAGCATTAAAGGCCTCAACCTGTTCGATGTATTTCAATCGGTATTGGGCTTTATTGCGCCGCCGCTGGCCGTGGTTTTCCTGCTTACGGTTTATTGGAAACGTACTACCCGTAAAGCTGTAAATGTCATCCTGTCAGCGGGTTCGGCTTTTAGTCTTGGCACCGGTGTGGTTTATTTATGGGTGTTGCCATCCGCAAAGTACAGTTTTTGGCCGCATTACCTGATGCTGTCGTTCTTCATCTTTGTCTTCCTGGCAATATCGGCGGTCCTGATCTCGCTGCTCGATAAAGAACCAACAGTTTACAGGGCCACCTTATCCGAAATACACAATACCGCGAAGCCTACCAGGCGCGTAAAAGTGGCCTGGGCACTATTAACAATAGTGATGATTGCTTTATACCTCATTTTCAACGGACATTAAACTATGTACAAAACATCTATCCATATAAAATTTAACAAACTATATGTATTGGTCATACTGCTGAGCCTGATGTTTTTTGCCGATACAGCTAAAGCGCAAAAGGCAACCTGGATCTGGTATCCCGGCGATTATGAAGTATGGCTGAGTAACCGGATGCAGAACCGCCGCACCGAGCGCGGGGCCTTCTTTCCGCCGTTCTGGAAGCTGGACAGTCATTATGTACTGGTTGATTTTCATAAGGATTTTACGCTTGCAAATGCTGAAACTGTTGAGTTTGCCGTTGAAGGGCAATACAATGTAAAGCTTGATGGAAAGGCTTTTTCAGGTTATCCAAAAAACATTCATATGCCGGCTGGCAGGCACAGGCTTAGTCTCAAAGTTTATAACCAGGCTGCTGCACCCGCCATATTTGTTAAGGGGCAGCAGCTAATGTCAGATACCTCCTGGCTGGTAACCTATGAAGATAAGGAGTGGATTGATGAATCGGGCAAAACCTCTGATGTATCGGCCACCAAATACGTGAACGCCGGCAACTGGAACTTTGATTCGGCAGATAAATTACCTTCAGCATTCCGTTTGCCTACGGAGGAGCACAAACCGGAAAAGACTGAGCGAAAAGAGCATTCCATTTTGGTAGATTTTGGTAAGGAAACTTTCGGTTATGCGAAACTCATCGGCTTGAAAGGAAAAGGGAACGTTAAACTCTGCTACGGCGAGTCCAAAGAAGAAGCTTTAGCTACAGCAACCTGCGAATTGCTGGATAGCATTCACATAGATCAGCCTCAAAAAGCTGATTATACTATGGAGGGCTCGCGCGCTTTCCGTTACATCAATGTGTTGTTTGATGACAACGTAAGTGGCGATGGCGTTTCCATGTTTTATGAGTATTCGCCGGTTGAGCAGCGGGGGAGTTTTAAATGTTCGGATGAGCAGATCAATAAGATCTGGGATGTTTCGGCTTATACCCTGCACCTGAATACAAGGGAGTTTTTTATCGATGGGATCAAGAGGGACAGGTGGATCTGGTCGGGCGATGCTTATCAAAGCTACCTCATGAATTATTACCTGTACTTTGACTCACCAACGGTAACGCGCACGCTGTATGCCCTACGCGGTAAAGACCCGGTAACCAGTCATATCAATACCATTATGGATTATACCTTTTACTGGTTCATGGGTATTTATGATTATTACCAGTATACCGGCGATAAAAGTTTTATCAAACAAATGTACCCGCGCATGCAAAGCCTGATGAGCTACTGCCTGCAGCGCCGCGACAAAAACGGACTGATGGAAGGCCTGCCCGGCGACTGGGTATTTATTGACTGGGCCGATAAACTGAGCAAAAAGGGAGAAGTAAGCTTTGAACAATTGCTGCTTTGCCGCAGTCTCGAAACCATGGCCTTATGTGCCAATATCATGGACGATAAAACAGGCAACGATCAATATCAAAAACTCTCAACCGGATTGAAATCAAAGATCTTTGACCTGTATTGGAACAAAGAAAAACATGCTTTTGTGCACAGCATAATTGATGGTAAACAAAGCGATAATGTAACCCGGTACACTAATATGTTCTCCATATTTTTCAATTACCTGACGGACACTCAGCAGCAGGAGGTAAAAAAATATGTATTACTGAACGATAAGATCCAGAAGATCACCACCCCCTACATGCGCTTTTACGAGCTCGAGGCCCTTTGCGCCATGGGCGAACAAAGCTATGTGCTGAAAGAAATGAAGGATTACTGGGGAGGGATGCTGAACCTCGGCGCAACTTCTTTTTGGGAAGAGTATAACCCCACTAAAACCGGTGCCGAGCATTACGCCATGTACGGGCGTCCGTTTGGCAAAAGCCTGTGCCATGCCTGGGGAGCAAGCCCGATATACCTGTTAGGAAAATATTATCTCGGTGTAAAACCAACGGCGCCGGGCTATCAGCAATATGTTATCGAGCCTAACTTGGGTGGTTTACAATGGATGGAAGGCAGTGTGCCTACCGCCAATGGCGATATTAAAGTATCATGCAGCATCAAACAAATCAAGGTAAACAGCGGCACAGGAACCGGTCTGCTTCGGTTTGCGAGTACATCGAAACCGGTTTGTGAGGAGGGGGAATTAACTGCAAAAGGAAACGGCATCTATGAACTTACCATCCAAAAGCAAAAACAGTATACTGTAAGCTATAGCGCGAAGAAATGATGAAGAAGCGATTATTTATCCTGTTTCTAACGGCATTTTCGTCAACCGGGCTTTACGCGCAGCTGGTTGATAAAACACCCGCGCCTATCCCAAATGTGCCTGCGGTTTATGATGCCGAACCATGGGAAAACCCCTTGGTTGATGGTATCAACCGGGATGCTGCACGGGCTACCGGGTATTCATACAGCAACATTAAAGATGCGCTGGCGGGCGATAGGGAAAAATCAGGCAGGATGCTATCCTTAAACGGCTACTGGGATTTTAGTTATGCAGCTAAACCTGCCGATGCCCCAAAAGATTTTTATAAAAGTAGGGTAAGCGGCTGGAAAAAGATCGTCGTACCCTCAAGTATTGAGATGCAGGGTTACGATAAACCTATTTATAAAAGCGCGGTTTATCCTTTCCGCCCGGTTAACCCGCCGCATATACCGCAAGATTATAATGGCGTTGGCAGCTATCAGCGTACGTTCACCCTGCCTGCCGGTTGGAAGGATATGAACATCACCCTGCATTTTGGCGGGGTAAGTTCAGGCTTTAAGGTTTGGTTGAATAGCAAGTTTTTGGGTTATGGGGAGGATAGTTTTTTACCTTCGGAGTTTAACATTACCCCATACCTGCAAGCAGGCGAAAACGTGGTATCTGTGCAGGTGATCCGCTGGAGTGATGGTTATTTCCTGGAAGACCAGGATCAATGGCGCATGAGCGGCATCCACCGGGAGGTGATGTTGCTGGCCGAGCCCAAATTGCGGATTGCAGATTTTCAATGGCAGGCCAAACTGGATAAACAATATAAAGACGCCGTTTTCAGTATTCGACCACGGATCGAAAACCTGACCGGTAAAGCTGTACCCGGCTATAAAATTGAGGCCCGGCTTTTTGATAGGAACAATAAAGAAGTACTTCAACAACCCCTGGAGCGGAGTGTGGAAAGCATCATCAACGAGATCTATCCGCGGCTGGATAATGTAAAGTTCGGTCTGCTGGAAACCACCATGAAAAACCCGGAAAAATGGAGCGATGAAAAGCCGAACCTGTACACACTTACCTTATCTTTAGTTGACAGTGCCGGTCAAACATTGGAGGTTAAAAGCTGCAAGGTTGGGATCAGGAGTATTGAGTTTAGCAAAGAGGATAGCAAGCTGCTCATCAACGGTAAAGTGACTTACCTGTACGGCGTAAACCGGCCGGATCATGACCCGGTAAAAGGCAAAGCGCTATCCCGTGAGGACATTTTGAATGATGTGCGTACCATCAAACGCTTCAATTTTAATTGCATCCGCACCAGTCATTACCCCATGGATCCGTACCTGTACGATCTGTGCGATGAGTACGGTATACTGGTCATAGACGAAGCCAATCTCGAAACACATGGCCTTGGCTCAAAACTAAGTAACGACCCGATGTGGACCGGCGCTTACCTCGATAGGGCAACCCGGATGGTGATGCGCGATAAAAATCATCCAAGCGTGATCATCTGGAGTTTAGGGAATGAGGCCGGTCGCGGGCCAAACCATGCGGCTATGGCCGGTTGGATCCATGATTTTGATATTACCCGGCCGGTTCATTATGAGCCTGCACAGGGCACACCGCAGGCCGAAGGCTATATCGATCCAACCGATCCGCGCTATCCCAAAACTAATGATCATTCGCATCGGCTGCAAAACCCCATTGATCAGCCTTATGTGGATATCGTGAGCCGGATGTATCCCGGAATTTACACCGCCCCCTTGCTGGCCAATCAACAAAATGGCGATAACCGCCCGATATTTTTTGTGGAGTACTCGCACGCGATGGGTAACTCCAACGGAAATTTAAAAGAGTTTTGGGACCAATGGCGATCAACTAAGCGGATAATTGGCGGGGCTATCTGGGAGTTTAAAGACCAGGGATTGCTAAAACATGATTCAACGGGTAAGGCTTACTACGCCTACGGCGGTGACTATGGCGAACGTTATTTTGATAATTTCACCATCAAAGGCATTGTAGCATCCGACGGCAGGCCGAAGCCCGCGATATATGAGTGCAAGCATGTTTTTCAGCCCGCAGTTTGCGAACTGCTTGACGCTGATAAAGGAACCATCCGCATCAAAAATTGGCATAGTGTGGCTTCACTGGCCGATTATGATGTGGACCTGCAGGTTAGGGAAGATGGTAACGTTATTCTTAATAAACCAATCCCCCGCATTAACCTTGCGGCCGGGCATGATACCATCATCAGCATAAAACGATACCTGCCCAATTTAAAGCATAATCATGAATACCTGGTCGATATCCATTTTACCCTTGCTGAAAATAAGCCATGGGCAGCTAAAGGTTATGAAATAGCAAGCGATCAGTTTCAGCTGACTAAGCCCGAATTTTCAGCGGTTCATCCTGATGCTAAAAAATATTCGGCAGTGAAAATCTCAGAAGATGACAAAGTGTACCACGTCAGTGGTAAAGATTTTGAGATAGGCATCAGTAAAGTTAACGGGGCTTTAAATTCCTATATCAGCAAAGGGCAGCAACAGGTATTTGCGCCGCTGTTGCCTCATTTTACCCGCCCGGTTACCGATAATGACCACCGGGGATGGAAAATGGAGAAAAAACTAAAGGCGTGGTTTAATGCTGTGCCTGTATTGAAAAAGATTTCAGTCTCTAAACCCGGCGACGGTTCGGTGATCATAACCAGCATTTATTCTATGCTGAATGATAGCGCTTCGGTAAAGATAAACTACACCATTCGCGGTGATGGGTTGTTAAAAGTTTCTTATTTTCTTGATGTTAAAACGGGTTTACCAAACCTGCCCAAAGTTGGTATGCAGATGGGGATAGCACAGGCTGACAGTAATATTAGCTATTACGCTCGGGGACCTTATGAAAACTATATTGACAGGCGTACGGGTTCGGAAGCGGGGACCTATTCACAACCAATCAGTCAATTCATGGAGCCTTATGTGGTACCGCAGGAAAACGGTAACCGCACCGATGTACGCTGGATGCTGCTGCACCATAAAACCGGCGGCTTGGTGGTAACTGCCGATAGCCTGCTCAGCATGAGCGCCTGGCTTTATACCGAAGAAAACATCCAAAAGGCAAAACACACCAATAAACTCCAGGATGCAGGTTTTATAACCCTTAATATCGATCTGGTACAAATGGGCGTAGGTGGTAATGATAGCTGGTCGGAAGTAGCCGAGCCCTTGGAGCAGTACCACATCCCGGCAAAAAACTATGGTTACAGCTTTTATCTGAAGACTTATCAGGGCAAACCCGATGCTGCCGGAAAAGCGGCGTATCAAATGAAATTTAACAAAACGCAATGAGGAAGCACGTTTTTATAACCGGTATTTGCCTGTGCTTCCTGGTTGTTCAGGGGATGGCCCAGCAGCACAAACCGTTACCCCAAAAAGATGCTTTGAAACAAGCTTTTCTACACCCGCCCGAATCGGCAAAGCCTTGGGTGTTCTGGTACTGGATGCAAGGCGCTGTAAGTAGGGAAGGTATCACTGCCGACCTGCTGGCCATGAAGCAAGCCGGTATTGCCGGGGCTTATTTAATGCCTATCAAAGGGCCGGCTAATCCGCCATATCTTACGCCGTCAATTAAGCAGTTAAGCCCCGAATGGTGGGCTATGGTGAAATTTACCATGCAGGAAGCCGACAGAATAGGTGTAAAATTAGCCATGCACGATAGCGATGGTTTCGCGCTGGCAGGCGGCCCCTGGATAACTCCTGAACTTTCCATGCAAAAAGTAGTATGGTCAAAAACTGAGGTTGAGGGCGGCAAAGCTTATCATGATACTTTGCCTGTACCTTTGCACTATAAAAATTATTATAAGGATATCGAAATATTGGCTTATCCATCGCTTCCCGGCGAGGGTCAGAGTAGTTATGATGAGCATTCAAAGGTAACTACCAATCTGCCGAATACCGATGTACAATATCTTGCTGAAAAAAGGAATACCAAAAGCTTTACCAGTAATGAGTCTTGCTGGCTACAGTTGGAATTTGAAAAGCCATTTACCTGCCGTTCTCTCATTATCCATACGGCTGGGAACAATTACCAGTCGGAGCGGCTACTGCTTGAAGTAAGTGATGATGGTAAAAATTTTCGCTCATTAGGCCGACTTGAGCCACCGCGCCATGGCTGGCAGGATGGGGATGCCGAAATTACCAATGCTATTGAACCAACAACTGCAAAATATTTCAGGTTTACTTATGATAAAAATGGATCAGAACCAGGGGCGGAAGATCTTGATTTTGCCAAATGGAAGCCTACATTAAAGCTTTCGGGGATTGAGTTGTTAAGCGAGCCGCGCATCCATCAATATGAAAGTAAAAACGGTGAGGTGTGGCGCTTAAGCAAGTGTACTACAGAAATCCAGTTACCGGCTAATCTTTGTGTCGATAAAAGCAAGGTTATTAACCTTACTAATAAATTAAGCGCGGATGGTAAACTCAACTGGATTGCACCTGCGGGCAACTGGACTATCATTCGTATTGGTCATACTTCCACCGGGCATACCAACGCTACAGGCGGTGGCGGCATCGGTCTGGAATGTGATAAGTTTAACCCTGAAGCTGCCAAAACGCAGTTTGAGAACTGGTTTGGTGAGGCTATCAAACAGGGGGGGGCTGAACTGGCCAAACGGGTTTTGAAGATTTTTCATGTAGATAGCTGGGAATGTGGCAGTCAAAACTGGTCGCCGATTTTTGCCGGTGAATTTAAAAAACGGCGAGGGTATGATCTGTTGCCATATCTTCCATTAATGGCCGGTGTGCCGATGGAGAGCGCCAAAAAATCCGAAAAGGTATTGGCCGATGTGCGGCAAACTATAGCCGAGTTACTGGTAGATAATTTCTATGGCACAATGGCTAAGCTGGCACACGAAAAAGGCTGCACATTTACTGCTGAAAGCGTTGCCCCAACCATGATGAGCGACGGCATGCTGCATTATCAAAAGGCCGATATCCCGATGGGAGAGTTTTGGTTCAGAAGCCATACGCATGATAAACCCAATGACATGCTTGATGCGATATCCGGCGGCCACATCTACGGAAAAAATATTATCCAGGCCGAGGCTTTTACGGAATTAAGGCTTTTGTGGGATGAACATCCCGGTATGCTCAAAACTGCTGCCGATCGTAATTTTGCCCTTGGCATTAACCGTTATGTTTTCCATGTGAATGTACATAACCCCTGGCTCGATCGTAAGCCCGGGATGACGCTTGACGGGATCGGACTGTTTTTTCAGCGCGATCAAACCTGGTGGCAGCCAGGAAAAGCCTGGTTTGATTATATCGGCCGTTGCCAGGCCATGTTACAGCAAGGCCACCCGGTTACCGATATCGCTGTTTTTACTGGCGAGGAAACCCCACGCCGTGCTATTTTGCCCGACAGGTTGGTGAGTACCCTGCCGGGGATCTTCGGTGCTGAACGGGTCAAACAGGAAGCTGAACGTTTGGCTAATAAAGATGTGCCTGTCATCAATTCGGTTGAAGATGCGAACCACTCAGCCAATATGGCTTTACCTGAGAATTGGATCGACCCCCTGCGCGGTTATGCTTATGATTCTTTCAACAAAGACGCATTGCTGCGTTTAGTTACCGTAAGAAATGGCCGGATCATTTTGCCTGGGGGGGCCAGTTATGCCATACTGGTTGTTCCGGGGATAAGTCAAATGTCACCGCAACCATGGCAGTTATCGGCAGAGGTTATTAAAAAACTTCAACAATTGGTGAACGAGGGGGCTACGGTTTTGTTGGGCGACGAACGGATGAAAGCTACTTTAAGTGGCGTCAAGCAGACATCGGAAACTAAACTGCTGATCGGCCCTTACCAGAAAGATACTTTTGATGAAATCGGCATTTCTCGCGATCTGATCGTTATGGATTCGGTAAATCAATCCGCAAAAGATCTGGCATGGACACATCGCAGGGCTGATAATCTTGATATCTATTTCATCTCCAATCAGCAGGCTTTAAACCGCACTGTCAATTTATCGCTGAGGGTATCATGCCGTGTTCCTGAATTATGGGATCCTTTAACCGGGGATATGAAACGTTTGCATAGTACCAGTGAATCGGCTCGTACAAACCTGAGTCTTAACCTTGTTGCAAATGGTTCCGCTTTTATTGTTTTCAGAAACAGCCACCCGGATACAAAACTTGAGTTGGATAAAGCGGTACATTTTAAAACGGTACAAACTTTTACAAGCTGGCAGATACAGTTTGATCCTAAATCCGGAGGACCTGAAAAGCCGATTACGTTTGATAAACCGGATGACTGGTCGCTTAGTAATAATGACAGCATAAAGTACTACTCCGGAACGGCTGTTTACAACCGCACTTTTCAGTTTACCGGGAAACCGGACAGCAAACTATACCTTGATCTGGGCAATGTTGCCAACCTTGCTGAAGTATACGTAAACGGGATCAACTGCGGCACTGCATGGACATTCCCTTATCGTGTAAACATCAGCAAGGCGGTTAAATTTGGAGAAAATAAGCTAATAATTAAAGTAACCAATACCTGGGCCAACCGCCTCATGGGCGATCATGTGCTGCCGGAAAATAAACGAATTACATGGACAAATGCACCTTACAGGTTGGAAAGCCGCCCGCTTTTGCCGGCTGGATTACTCAGCCCGGTTAGGTTGCTCACTTATATCCCTTAATAGTATGAAAACATCATATAAGTATCTCGCCGTCCCCTCTGGGTCTCTCGCAGAGGACCCTGAGGTTCCCTCCTCCTCTCGAAAAGCTAAAATGAAAACATTGTATAAATATCTTATCATCACATTATTGGTAATTGCCGGCGGCAGGATTTCGGCACAAAACAAAGCATTGGTTAACACCAGCAAAAGCAATTACGCCAAGTTAAGTAGCCTTGATATGGGCTCGGTACAGTGGACGGGTGGTTTCTGGGCCGACAGGTTTAAAGTTTGCCGTGATACCATGATCCCCAACCTGTGGCGGGTTTATACCGACCCAAAGATCAGCCACGCTTACCGTAATTTTGAAATAGCCGCCGGATTGGACACAGGCTCACACGAGGGGCCGCCCTTTCATGATGGGGATTTTTATAAGCTGTTTGAAGCAGTAGCGAGCATGTACGCAGCCACGCATGATCCGGCACTTGACCGCTTGATGGATAAAACCATAGCCGTTATTGCTAAAGCGCAACGGGCCGACGGCTATATCCACACGCCAACCATTATTGAGGAGCGCAAGAACAGCATTAAAGAAAAGGCCCTTAGTGACCGCCTCAACTTTGAAACGTATAATCTTGGTCACCTGATGACCGCCGCCTGCGTGCATTATCGCGTTACGGGTAAACCAACTTTGCTGAAAGTAGCTATCAGGGCAACCGACTATCTTTACAAATTTTATAAAACCGCTTCGCCAGAGTTGGCCCGGAATGCCATTTGCCCTTCGCATTATATGGGCGTAGTAGAGATGTACCGCACCACCCGCGATCCTAAATATCTGGAGCTGGCCAAAAATCTTATCGATATCCGCGGCCTGATGAAAGATGGTACTGATGATAACCAGGACAGGGTGCCTTTCCGCCAGCAAACTCAGGCCATGGGGCATGCAGTGAGGGCCAATTACCTTTTTGCCGGTGCTGCCGATGTGTTTGCCGAAACGGGCGACACCTCCCTGATGCATACTTTAAATTTAATGTGGAACGACGTGGTGAACCGTAAAATGTATATCACTGGTGGCTGCGGATCGCTGTATGACGGTGTTTCGCCGGATGGGACTTCCTATAATCCGAACGAGGTACAAAAAATTCATCAGGCTTATGGGCGCGATTACCAGTTGCCCAGCTTTACCGCTCATAATGAAACCTGCGCCAATATTGGCAATGTTTTATGGAACTGGCGCATGCTGCAAATAACAGGCGATGCAAAATATGCCGATGTGATTGAACTGGCACTATATAACAGTGTGCTTTCGGGCATCAGCTTAAGCGGTCGCGATTTTTTATATACTAATCCCCTGGCCTATTCAGATAGTTTGCCGTTTAAACAGCGCTGGTCGAAGGATAGGGTTAGGTATATCAAACTCTCCAATTGCTGTCCTCCAAACGTGGTGCGTACCATTGCCGAGGTGAGCGATTATGCTTACAGTGTATCGGATAAAGGTTTGTGGTTTAATTTGTATGGCAGCAATACCATAACGGCTAAACTGAAAGATGGAACGCCAATAAAAATGACCCAAACTACCAACTATCCATGGGATGGAAAGGTCCGCATCCGGTTTGATGATGTGCCGGGAAATAAAGCTTTCTCGGTGTTTTTGAGGATCCCGGGCTGGTGTAAAGGTGCAAGTATCAAAATGGCCGATCAGCCGGTGCCACAGTTAGGTGCCACTCCGGGAGCTTATACCCAGTTGAACGCCGTTTGGCGAAAAGGAATGACAATTGATCTTGACCTGCCTATGCCGGTAACGCTGATGGAAGCTAATCCGCTGGTTGAAGAAACCCGCAACCAGGTAGCGGTTAAACGTGGCCCGGTGGTGTATTGCCTTGAATCGGCCGATCTGGCGGAGGGACAAAAGATCTTCAATATAGCGCTGTCAATTGGCAATGTACTCAAACCGGAAATGATCAGGATAGATAACAGCGAGATTATGAGCCTTGTTGGAAAAGCCGACGTTCGGGATGAAAACAATTGGAGTAACAGGCTTTATAAAGAAGTATCCGCACCAAAACAAAACGCTACTGATATCAGGCTGATACCATATTATGCATGGGGAAACCGTGGGCATGTGGATATGGAAACCTGGTTGCCGCTGGATTTTTAAGAGGGAAGGTTAAAGGCGAAAGGTTTTTAAGGTGTTCCGCGTTTTCACGCTCAAAAAATGGAATGGCCCTCTTTTTACAAAAAAGAATACCGGGACTTTTTCGATTGTTTTTTTCCGGAATCAAAAAATTGGGACACCCGATTTGTTACAATTGAGAAGAGGGTTTTATCGGCTTAGCATCACTGTAATATCTTTCCTTCTCTCTTCCGGAAAAACTTTCATATCAACTATTTTTCCATCCTTTAGCTTCGCTTCAACAGTGGTGTTGTAAGGCGCGTGAAGTAAAAAATGCACATCCCAATCCTTTGGCCAGGCAGGAAAAAGCAGGATCTTTTTATCATCCACCTGCATCAGCATTTCCTGCAGACCGATCATGCCCGAGCCACCCCAATTATGGTCGGGTGCCCAGTCGAAACCCGGTCCCCAGAATGCGGGGAAACGCCTGCCTGAATTTTTGAGTTTAAAGGTGGTCAGTTTGGCAGCTTCACTGGTAAGTCCTAAGCGGGCAGCAAAAATGTTATCTTGTTTCCAGCCTATGCCGCTCCTGAATTTGGCTACGAGGGTATCCAGTTTCCATGTGTTCAAAGCGGTATCTAAGCCCGGTTTGCCTAAGCCGAAGATTCCCCATGGAAATACCGGGTAAAACTGGGTGTTCTCTTCGTTACTAACCCGTTCCCATGATTTGGCAGGAGTGAGGGTTTTGCGACCATCAATTTCTGCAAATGTTAATGGGGGGATGCGTTTCAGTAAGCTGGTCAATTTCAAGCGCTCGTCGCCCGTTAAATAGGTATCTGGCAGGGCCAGCATTCGTTTGGTGATGGTTTGCAGGGCTGCTATGGTAGAGTTGGAATTATAAGCCATCTTAAAAGTTTCGGCGGATGAACCGGGGTATAAAACCAAATGGCCATTCCCATTAAGTGCTTTAGCGCTTCGTTTGTGGGAAAGGTATTGGTAATGCTCGTCAAAGAAAGTAAGGCAACTTTCAATGAAAGGAATGTATTGGTGGATATCATCGCCTTTGTACCGCTCAGTTTCCAGCATCATGAGGCAAAACTCAAAAACGGTATCCCAGGTATATTCAAGCCAGGCGTTGTATTCTATGCCCTTATCAAAATCGGCGGGGCGTTTCCAGGTATATTCGGCACTATTCGGCAAACCGAAATTCTCTACTTGTTCGGTAAAGCAGGCCCCGTTATGCCCCCAATAAACCTGACTGCGCAACTCGGCGTTTTTTAGGGAATGGAGATAGAAATCAAATTCCGGTTTCATCATGTCAATATCGCCGCTTTTCAACATCGGAAAATATACCAGCCGTTGATTTTGGGCAGTCATTAAACCGCCGCCCCAATTACGGAAATCGGGTGTAAAGGCATATTGCGGATTTACAAAAACGGGATCGTAAGTAAAAAGGCCACCGTTAAATTTAGTGGGGGCTTGTCCATAAGCATTACAGCCCAGCATGTACCTGAATAACTGGTAATTTTTACCGTTTTGCCATGCTGAAGTATCATTGGCAGGCTTATCGTTATTGATATAGATAAAGCTCCGGCCCCAGTACTGCTTCCACCAGTCGGCTGTTTTTTGCCATACTGTTTTGTGGTTGGATTCTGCTTCGTTAACTACTTTCTGTAATCCCTGTTGCCATTCATTTATGGATGTGGTTTGTTGAGTGCTTAGGCAGATCTCAAGATCCTGTTTGGCAGCGGGTTTGATGCTCTCCAGCCTCCAGCCTTCAAAGTCAGTATTAAGATATTGCCCATTTACAGTACCAGCAGGTTTCAGATTTTTGCCTTGCATCAGCCCTCCGAAGGTGAGGTTCTTAAGCGGATTGTACATCTGATCTTTAACCGCATCCATACCCTGCTGTTTTACAGTAACGTCAAATATGGTAGAATCGAGGTTGTGATGGTAGAACTGGATGGCGTCGCCTTTAAATGCAATATTATCCTTCAGCGTTTTTATATCGTTGCGAGGGGCAAATTTCCAGGAGCCTTCATTTTTTTCGAGGCCTTTAACCTCCCTGTCGCGGTAGCGCCAGCTTTCAAAAGTGGCTTCGGTTTTAATGGCTTTATTGCTGCTGATATTAACATGAATCACCGGGCGGTAAACATCAACCCAAAGTTTTATTTCGGCTTTTAAATCGCCGTTTTTTCCGTGGATGAGAATAGAGCCATTTTGAAGTTTTAGCTCCTGTTTAAAATCACTTCCACCGAAAGGATTTGGCGATAGTTTGATCCTTATGCGGCCGGGTTTGAGCATGGCGTTGTTTTCATCAAAGGTGCCGCTGCGGGCTATATAAAAGAGCAGTTCGCCTTTTTCAACCCATACATTCAACCCGATATCGCCGCCGCCGCAGGGCATGGACTGGCCCGAGTTTTGGCTCTGGCTTGTCCAAACTTCGTTGTATTGTTCAATGCCTTTATTTTGGGCTAACGCGATATTGCAGTACAGAAAGCAAAGCAGCAACAAGAGTTTTTTCATATTACCAATCGTCGGTTCTGAATGAGGAAACGGGGAGCCCGTTAGTGCCGAACAGATCGCCCACCACAAAATCCCTGAAGGCGTAACGCACAGCCACAGGCTCTTTTACCAAAGCTGAAGATACAATAATTACACTGCCCGATATCATGGCTTGCGCCGGGTAAAATATTTTGTCCTTACCCGCTATTTCAAAGTTTTGGATTGGTTTATTGAAGGAGGTCAATCCGTTCTCAGCATGTTCAAACCTGATGGTAGCCCGGTTGCCATCCACCGTCATTTCTTTATACAGCGGGCTCGCATAATCGAACCCTTTAATACCATAAGTTTGCGCTAAGGCGAGATAGGCCAACCGTGTACCTACGGGTTCTTTCCTTGGCGGGTGAATAGTCACCTGCTCACCAATATCAAGCAATACGGCCATACCACTGTTAGGTATAACTTTTAACGATTTACGCTGAGCGTCGCGCAGGTAAGCTGAATTGTATTTGCCGCCAGCATTGTATGGTGGTAGCTGGGTATAATCATAAGGTGCTATCTGCGTATAATAAAACGGAAAATCGCCTTGTTGCCATAACTCGCGCCAGCGTTTCACCATTGCCGGGAAAAGCTTTTCATATTGGCCGGGCCGGTCATAATTTGATTCGCCCTGGTACCAGATACAGCCTTTGATACCGTAGTCAATCACCGGGTTCAGCATGCCATTGAACAGAGTAGTAGGTGTGCGTGATACGGCTTTAATAGAATCTGTTTTAGCCGGGACCTTGATCTCCGGGAAGTCTTTCAGTCCCTCAGGATCCATCCATGCTTCTGCACTCGAACCACCGTAACAATCGCTAATGAGGCCGATAGGCACATGCAGCATTTCGTTCAGCAACCTGCCAAAATAATAACCGGTTGCACTAAAGTTGGCAACAAATTCGGGTGAAGCAACATGCCATTCGGAAGGTTTGCTATTTTCCTGTACTTCAGTTACTGATGAACGGGGAACAGTATAAATATGGATGTTGTTATTAGCAGATTTTAGTATCGCATCAAGGGACCCGTTTATCGGCTGGCTTTTATAACCCTTCATAGGGATCTCCATGTTTGATTGCCCGGTGCAAAGCCAAACTTCGCCAATCATTACGTTGTTTAGTTTGATGGTATTACCATCGCTGATGGTTACGGTATAAGGGCCGCCGTAAACCGGGGTGCTTACTTTGGCTAGCCATTTGCCGTTTGCATTTACTTTGACTTTATAGCTTTTCTTATTCCATGAGGCGTTGATGATAACGGTTGAGGCGGCTTTGTCCCAACCCCAGATCGGGGCTTCGCTTTGCTGTTGCAGCACCATGTTATCAGTAAAAATGGATGCCAGTTTTACCTGTGCCTGCGAGGATATAAACAGGAATAAACCCAGGCTTGATGCCAGTAATTTTTTCATTGCAGTAAATTATTTTGTAAGCTTTCCCGCGCGCTTAGTCTCAAGCCATCCGCTGAAAAGCAGGTTTTTATTCAAGTCGGGTTTAGGGAAAAACAGGCTGGCCAGGGATCCGATTATAATCACCACCAAATGGCTGTACACGCCCAACATGTACTTATGCTGATTAAAATTGTATTTACCCAGATCAAGCAGGATATGTTTATCGGCATCCAAGCCTATTTTGGTAGAGGTTAAAAAGGCATAAGCCGTAAACAGGATACAGGCTATGATCCCGATATTTAATCCCTGCCGGTTAGCCCGGTTGTTGAATAAGCCCAGTAAAAAAATGCCCGCTATGCCGCCCGAAAATATAGCGTACAGGGTAAACACAATACCTAAAGCGCCCTCATCACCGGCAAGCAGGTATAGGGTAGCTATGCCCATTGCCCCTAAACCTGCCAGTATTACTATCCATCTTCCGGCTTTCAAATATTCTTTATCTGATTTATTGGGTTTGAATTTTTTATAATAATCCTCCACACCGATAGCCGACAGGCAATTAAGATCGGCTCCCAGGCTGGAGATAGCCGCTGAGATCAATGCGGCCAATATTAATCCCACAACACCTGTAGGTAGTTTGCTCATGATAAAATAAGGGAAAACAGCATCAGCCTTAATACCTGCCGGTAAAGGGTTTTGCTGGTAGAAGGCAAACAAAGCCGTACCGATAAACATAAATAGTGCCCAAAGCGGTACGGTAAGCGTTATACCTAATATGGATGCCCTGATGGCCGCTTTATCTGTTTTGGCAGTAAGATAACGCTGAACCATGGTTTGATCGGTGCCGTATTTTTGAATGGCGTAAAATACACCGTTGATAGCCATTACGATGAAGGTGAGCTTTTTGAAATCCCAGGAATAAGGACCGAAGTTGTTTTTATGGTTCACGCTGGCAATGTGCCATAGTTCGGGGAAGCCACCTTTGATAGAGCAAATGAGGATAATGAATGATGCTATCCCGCCGGCTATCAGCAAAAAGCCCTGTACCACATCAGCCCAGATCACCGCCTCAATACCCCCTATGAGCGTAATTACAATGATCACAACACCAATTATCCAGATGATCACAAATGTATTGGTGTTGGTCATGTTAGCGAGCGCCAGCGCCAGCAGGAAAAATACCGTACCCATTTTTGAAAAATGGGTTAATACGAAACTTACAGAACTATAAAACCGGGCAAATAAGCCAAAGCGTTTTTCAAAGTATTCATAAGTACTTACGCCTATCACCTCGCGATAAAGGGGCACTATAAACCAAACCATCAGGAGCAAAACTATGGGTACCATTAAGCCCTGCACCAGCAAGATCCAGTTGGATGTAAAACCTTCGCCGGGATAGGCCAGAAAGGTTACACTGCTGATAAGCGTAGCCATTAATGACATACCTATTGCCCATGCAGGGATTGAACCGCGCGATACGAAATATTTTTTAGTGGAGTTTTGTCCTTTTGAAAATCTGAGACCGATGGTTAATGAAATGGCCAGTGCCAGGGCTATGATGATATAGTCTGCCAGGTGCAGGGTTTCATGTTTCATATGCAGGTATAGTTATTGGTTCCCCAAACGGGAGCCGGCCAGGGGTAGCTGCCTGGTTTTAAAGTTAAACATAATTGGTTATTGCCGGCTACGCGCATATGAATAACTCCGGGAGCTATTAGTTTTGAGGGATATAATTTTTCGATGTCTAAACGTTCAAGTATAGCCCAGGCAGTTGCGCCACCCTCAATCAGTAATTCATGAAGCGAGGTGTGCTCGATAACCTGTCTTACAATAGCTGCCATTTTGTGGCTCAGCAATACCGGGTCGACTTTAATGTTCTTAATAAAATCGGGGTTTATAGCAATGATGGCATTATTACCAGCGATGATACTGGAAGCTACGTGGCTGGCAAAAAGGGCATGCACATTATCGCCGCTGGTTTCGGCACAGATGGTTGCCGCAGGTACGTAATGTACCGGGATATTATTATGCTTGCCATTGTTTAAGTTTAGCTTGCCCTGGTAAAAGGTACTGCCAAATACAAACAATCGCCTGCCGGTGGTTTCAGGATCAGGCGTTTCAATCTTTTGAGCTGAACGCAAGTGTTGAAGTAGGTAGGTAAACAAGTTTGCCGAACCTGCCAGCAGGGTGTCGCTATCTGTTTTATTTATCCAATATCCAAGGTCTTGCTCATCATTAGCTGCACCCATAAGGATTCCCATTGGGGGCAGTTTTTCTTCTTTTTTTACAAGGCGAATCTTTTCATCAGCCCTCAATAATTCAATGATATTTGAGCTTAAGGCAGGGAAAGTTGGATCGTTGGCAAAATCACTGAGATGGATAGGCACACCGTTGTAATAAAATGTATCGCCAATGAGTTTTTTTGAGTGATAAGGATTGCCAGGCACAATGAGTGCCCTTTTTAATCCTGATGCTATCAGCTGGCTTTGTAGTTCCTCAACAATGTGCCCCCGTAAAACTGAGTCTATTTTTTTGAAAATAAACCGGGGCTTTAGTTGTAGCAGTTGAACCGTAAGGTCATGCATGATCGCCTTAGCCTTATCTAAAGGAAGTGATCGGGTGTCAGTAGCTATAATCAACAGATCGGCATCGCAGCGTTCATCAACAATGGTACTAACCTCAGTTCTTAACCCGTGGTTGAGGCCAATTCCGGCAAGCTCTGCCGCACCTGTTAAATCATCTGCAATTACAGCGATCATATCCTTATACTTTTATCCTGTTTTTGCTCAACTGTACGGCAGACTCAATAGCCAGGATCATAGCATCACTGCTGGCAACGCCTTTACCTGCAATTTCAAAAGCCGTACCGTGATCAACCGAAGTACGGATGATAGGCAAGCCCATAGTAATGTTAACGCCTTTTACACTATCCATCTGCTGTTTTTCGGCGTTCCATTTAAAGCCGGTGAGTTTAAAGGGGATATGTCCCTGGTCGTGGTACATGGCCACTACGCCACCATAATACCCGGTTGATGCTTTGGAAAACAAGGTATCGGCAGGCACCGGGCCTTCTACATCATAACCTAATTTTAGCGCCTCTTGTACAGCTGGCAGAATCTCCAAATCATCTTCGGTACCAAACAAGCCCGAATCGCCGGCATGCGGGTTAAGCCCGGCTATGCCGATCTTTAGGTTTTTTTCTCCAAGAGAGATGAGGCCATCCTGTAAAAGTTCAACAACTTCAACAATCCGGTTTTTTTTTACCAAATCGCAAGCCTGCCTTAACGACACGTGGGTTGATACATGGATCACCTTCATATTATGTTCTACCAGAAGCATCGCATATTTTTTTGTGCCGGTGTAATGGGCATATATCTCAGTGTGCCCTGCGAAATGGTGCCCGGCCTCATTAATCGATTTTTTGTTGATAGGCCCGGTTACAGTAGCGTCAACTTCGCCGTCAAGCGCCAGTTCAATTGCTTTTTTTACTGCTTCAAATGAGGCGTTGCCAGCCATCGCCGAGATTTCCCCAAACTTGAGTTGTTCCAGATCTACATTATGGAGATCGAATACATCAGGCTTTCCAAATTCAAAGTTTGCTTTGCGGATATCTTTTATGGAGTTGATATGTGCATCTAAGTTCAATCTTTTTACGATGTCAAAAAATACGCCAGTGTCGCCAATAATTACCGGGCGGCAAATCTCAAACAGCCTTTCGGTAAGTAAGGCCTTAATCGCTATCTCGGGACCAATACTGGCCGGATCGCCCATGGTTATCGCTATGATTGGTTTCTCGGCTGTCATTGGTATATTGGTAAGCTAAGATTTTCAATATTAAGCATGCTCTGTAGTTTCTTTTGCAGGTCGGCAGCTTCGGCATCACTAACTTTCAATAGCGGTGGCATCATGTACGGACGACACAATCCGGCGCTTTGCATTAAGGACTTCAGTGCTGCCAGCGATTCGCCCAGCAGGCGTTTGCCCTGGTAGATATCACCCACTAAGTTAGAATGCCTTTGTAATTGCAGGGCAGCAGGCTCATCATCATTATCGGCCGCGACAATCATTTTATAATAGATATCGGGGAACAGGTTTCCGGTACTTGGCACCAGGCCATCGCTGCCGGTAAATAATGCATGGGCAGATTGTGCGCCCCAGCCCAAAAAATGACTGAAATCGGCGCGGCCGATCCATAGTTTGAGCGAATCTCTTAAGCGGTCATAGTTCCGTTCCGAATCCTTGGTGCCTACGATATTATCATGATAGCTTAATTCATCGAGCAGGTTTAAGTTGATAGATACATTGGTGGTGGCGGGGATGTTGTAAACTATCAAGGGGATAGGTACTTCATTGGCTAGGGTTTCAAAGTATGTTTTAATTTCATATTCAGTTAGTGTGAAATAGGCAGGCAGGTGCGCTACCGCAACATCAATCCCTTCACCAGCACAACGCTTGGCCAGTTCAATGGAATCGGCCAGGCAATTTGATGAAATACCTGCATAAATCAACCGCCCCGGCTGCCTTACTGATGTTGCCAGTTTAATAAAATCGAGCTTAACATCGTTTGGCAATGAGGCAGATTCACCGGTGGTACCCAGTATGAAAGGTACACCGCCGTAATTGAAAATATTATCGAATATCTTTTCAACCGCTTCATGGTCAAGTTTATAATTGTCAGTAAGTGGTGTAATTGATGGCACTACCAAGCCATTATATTTCTTTTTTAGTTTCATTAGTATGTTTTAATAAGCAGCCTCGTAAATGTTAACAGCGTCATCTATGTTTATCGGTCGCGGGTTGTTTTTAAGCAAGCGCGTAATTTTCATGGCGTCGGCCGCCATTTGCGGTATGGTGTTTTTATCTATGTCTATTTCTTTTAAGCTTGCAGGGATGCCGCAGTCTTTAATCAACTGACGGATCTTTTCTACTCCGGCCTTAGCTGTTTCAAAATCATTGACACCGCTATTGCAACCCAATGCACGGGCAACAGCGGCATATCGTTCCGTGGTTGCCGGAATGTTATACTCCATTACAAAAGGAAGCAATAAAGCATTTGATAAGCCATGGGCAATATGGTACATACTGCCCAGCGGATAAGAGAGGGCATGGACACCGGCCGTATTAACAGGACCTAAACAAAAGCCGCCCATCAAGCTGCCGATAGCCAATTGTGTGCGGGCATCTTCATCGGTACCATCATTTACTGCTTTAACCAAATTGCCGGCTATAAGCCGGATCCCTTCAATCGCATACATGTCAATAAAAGGATGTGCATACAAATTTGTATAAGCCTCAAGGCAATGCGTTAGCGCATCAAGACCTGTCGCGGCGGTAACCTCTGCCGGGAGACTGACCATCAAATCCGGATCAATGATCACAACATCCGGAACCAGGTAAGGGCTGATAATGCCTTTTTTCTGATCATCTACATTATCTATCAATATCGCATTTGGCGATGCTTCGCTGCCGGTACCTGCTGTCGTAGGTACGCAGATCAGTTTTTTAGTACGGGTTTTAAGCAGACCATTGCCTGTTATCCCTGCCAGCGTTTGGTCGTTGTTAATTTGCGCTGCTATGAGCTTGGCTATGTCAAGGACGCTGCCGCCGCCAATACCTATGATTACATCAGCCGCGGTGTGCTTTACTGATGCAAGCAGATCTTCAAAGTCTTTAAATGAAGGCTCTTTCACTATTGAGGTATCAACGTGAACAGCAATCCTGGCTTCTTTAAGCTGAACTAAAACAGGTTCAAGTTTTCCTGACAACGGGCTGATGGTAATGATCAAAGCCGATTTATACCCGCTGTTAATAATCTCATCAGTTAATTTTAAAAGCGATTTTTTGCCAACAATTATCTGGCCCGGAAACCGGATAGTGATGTCGCGATAAGGATGTTCAGTTTGCGGCATATACTTATTATATTATAATGGCGGGCCTTTTTAATTGGTTTTGATATAAAACAAAGATGGATAATGCCACCCCCCATTTTTATCCAACCGTTATCCAATTATTGTACGATATTATCAAAAGGTATATCTGCCCGTAAGTCATTATGATATGATATGCCTGTAATTGGCTTTTATGGATAGCAATGGTGATAAATGATCTCTGAAATGCAGGGAGACGGCTCATGACAGTTCGATAACAAAGGCCCGGTAACTTAGCAAAAAGGTGATTTTGAGATAATAGGGTAAATTTTTAGCTGTCTGAATAGCTACTGTCGCTCTTATTCGAAATCAATCAAATCACCATAGCATAATTATAACTCACCCGGTCAGATACGGTACTTTTAATATTTTCTGTTAACTCAATAAATACACACGCCCATGAAAGTAGTAAAAACAGTAGGACAATTTATTATAGAGAAACCGGCAGGTTTTCCTTTTGTCAAAGGCGAGCTGTCACGGTTTTTACGTGAAATAGGCATTGCCGCTAAAATTGTAAATCGCGAAATCAGCAAGGCTTGACTTATTTGATATCATCGGCGAAACCGACTCGGGAACTCCCATGGTGAACGGCATATACTAATGAGCAATTCATTTCGGCCTTGCGCATCGGCAGCGAGTGCTGTGTTGTAGCATCTGAAGAAAATGATGAACCTATCCAACTACCCCAACAGTATCCAAACGGAAAACTAAGATTGGTATACGAATGTAACCCGATGGCCTTTATTGTTGAACAGGCAGGCGTCGCTGAATCTACCAGGTTAAATAATAAATGCGCTAAAAGACACTGTTTTTAATATCGGCTCCAAGCAACTCATCCAGCTTTAGAAAAGCCGATTGTGCTGGCCATTTAGTGTGAACCATCCAGGATAGATCAAACAAATACAAAATAAACTGGATTTGCTGCAAAGAGGGTTCAATTATTGAACATTTTAGACCAATTTTTAAACCTCTGTATAGAGTTCTGTTAATATGTTTGTTTCAACCAACTATAGACCTGTTTCTCTGAAAAGGATTTTTTCTATCCGATATTTTATGGACCGGCTATTTGCGGATGAACTTATACCTAATATAACATGCATCTTAAAAAACTGAACTTATTAGCAATTTTGCTATTTTGCTTATGCGTAGAAGCAAACGGGCAAAAAAAAACATCCGTTTATTCCTGGCAACATCTGCCCACCGCCGAATTGCCATCCTTTAAAACCGACACCTTCAACATTGAAAAATTTGGTGCCAAAGCGGGCGGGTTCACACTAAATACGCAACGCATCAACGCTGCTATCAACGCGTGCAGCGAGCATGGTGGCGGCGTTGTACTCATCCCTTCCGGATTTTGGTTAACCGGCCCTGTTGTAATGAAAAATAATGTTAATCTTCATATCAGCCGGGCGGCAGTACTACAGTTTACATCTGATAAAAGCAGTTTCGCGCTCATTGAAGGAAACTTTGAAGGGCACAAGTCCATCCGCAATCAGTCTCCGATCTCAGGTAAGGACCTGCAAAACATCGCCATTACTGGCGAGGGTATTATTGACGGGCACGGCGAGGTTTGGCGCGCGATGGGTAAAGACAATATTATCGACCGCGATTGGAAAATACTCATTGCTTCGGGCGGTGAGCTTAGCGATGACGGCCGTACCTGGTACCCATCGGCCAGCTATGCTAAAGGTGCCCGCACCCGTAATGCAGGCTATATACAAACCGGTAAAAAACTGGACGATTACCAGGAGATAAAAGACTTTTTCCGCCCTAACCTCATCGTATTCAGTAATTGTAAAAAGGTGCTGCTGCAGGGTACAACCTTTCAAAACTCCGCAGCATGGTGCCTTCATACGCTGCAATGTGAAGACCTGACATTTGATGGCGTGCATGTCCGCAATGCGTCAAATGCGCAGAACGGGGACGGTATGGATATTGAATCCTGTTCAAATGTGCGGGTGGTTAATTGCACTATTGACGCCGGAGATGACGGGATCTGTATTAAATCGGGAAAAGATGAAGAAGGCCGAAAAGTTGGCAAACCCTGTCAAAACATTTTGATCCAAAACAATGTGGTATACAGCGCGCACGGTGGTTTCGTGATCGGCAGTGAAATGTCTGGGGGCGCACATGATATTTTTGTTTCAGACTGCAGTTTTTTTGGCACCGACAACGGCTTGCGTTTTAAAACTGTAAGAGGACGTGGCGGCGTGGTTGAAAATATTTATATCCGTAATATTTCCATGCGCGATATTGTGCACGATGCGATCCTGTTTGATATGTATTATTTTACTAAGGCGCCTTCATTGGCCCAAACCGGCGGTGACGAAGAAAAGCCGCCTGTTGACGCCGGAACTCCTCAATTCCGTAATTTTTATATTAATAATGTAGTTTGCGATGGTGCCAACCGGGCCATGCTCATCCGTGGCCTGCCTGAAATGAGCATCAGGGGCATCCACCTGGAAAATATTTCGATCAAGGCCGATCAGGGGGCCGAAATTATTGATGCCAGCGACGTTAGCCTGACCAAAGTAACGCTGCAGTGCAAAACCACCCGACCGTTGGTTCATATAGAAAACAGTAACAAAATCAGGGTCGACTCTCTTGCATCAGCAGTAAAGCCTGATCTGCTGTTGAGCATTAATGGCAAGCATATGGGGCAGGTTGATTTATTGCATACAGACACCAGTTCGGCCAGCCAGGTGGCAGAATTTAAATATGGCGCGGATAAATCTGCATTAACAACAACAAAATAAGCCGACAGGATAAATGATGAACCATTTGTTTTTCAAATTGACGGTACTGGCATTAGTGATCTTTTCAACCCATACACAGGCCCAAAATTTTATGGAGATATGGCCGCATGGTCATATCCCAAACTCTAAAAACCTGCGGCTTACTGACAGCGTAGCAAATGAACGCATCTATAGGGTAATGCTGCCGGGAATGTACGCGTTCTTTCCCGGGAAACAGGAAAACAAGGGCGCCGCAGTGGTTATTTGTCCGGGCGGCGGCTATGAGCGGCTTGCCTACGTGATCAGTGGGTTGCAACTGGCTAAATGGTTCAACACCATGGGGGTTTCGGCATTTGTGCTTAATTACCGCCTCCCTAACTCTCCTGACTTGAAGCAACGTGAAATCGGCCCGTTGATGGATGCACAGCGAGCCATTCGCCACATCAGAGCCAATGCAGCAAAATGGGGCATCGACCCAGATAAGATAGGCATCATGGGGACATCGTCAGGTGGGCATCTTGCTGCTAACACAGCTACCCAAACCACCGACGTAAGTGCAATTAAGGATAGCCTTGACCGTGTTTCATTCAGTCCTAATTTTGCTATTCTGGTTTCGCCGGTGATCGACCTCAGTACGTCGTATGCACATGCGGGTAGTGTTAAAAATTTACTGGGGCCTAACCCTACTGAAGATCTGAAGCGGCATTTTTCGGCCCAGCTTAACGTAAGCAGCACCACTCCCCCATGCTTTATTGCCGATGCGGTTAATGATAAAGCAGTAAACCCAATGAACAGTCTGATGTTTTACCAGGCACTATTGCAAAACAACGTGCCGGTAAGTTTTCACGCATTTCCGCAAGGCGCACATGCCATAGCGCTGCGCAATAATCCCGGGTCGACTGAGTTGTGGACCAAACTATGCGAAATGTGGCTGATTGAAATGAACATCATCCCCGAAAAACTGTCAACCAAATAACTATAACATCACCATGAAAAAACCGCGTCAAAGTAAAATCTATCGGTTTAGCCTGGCAATTATGATGCTGGGCGGCATAGCATTAAGCTTTATCCCGCCTAAAAAGAAGTTAACCATTTTTTTAGCAGGCGATTCAACAATGGCTGATAAAAAGGTAAGTGCATATCCCGAAACCGGTTGGGGCACGAGTTTCAAGAATTTTTTCGACTCAACTGTGGTTGTAGTTAACAAGGCCCAAAATGGCCGCAGCACCCGTACTTTCATCACCGACGGCCTTTGGAAACAGATTGCCGATAATTTGAATGCAGAAGATTATGTGCTGATACAATTTGGCCATAACGATGAGGTGCCTACCAAAAAATCGGCTACTACAGAAACGGAGTTTAAAAACAACTTGATCTTTTATATTGATCAAACGCGGAGCAGGAACGCAATACCTGTACTGATCACCCCGGTAACACGCCGCAGCTTTGACAGTACAGGCACAGTAACAGATACCCATGCGCGTTACGCCCGGATTGTACGCGATGTAGCCACAGAAAAACGTGTACAATTGATAGATCTTGACCAGGAAAGTACGGGGCTGGTGCAACGCTTTGGCCCTGAACAGTCTAAATTGCTGTACAATCACCTGCAGCCCGGCGAAAACCCCAATTACCCTGACGGGAAAAAAGACGATACCCATTTCAATGAACTGGGTGCCCGCAAAATGGCCGAGATTGTATTGGCAGACCTGCGCAGGCTGTCGCCTGAAATTAACAGCCGCGTAATAGGATCTGATCGGGGACTAACCAGGTAGCATCATGAAAAACAAAACCCTTCTATTGGGCTTAGCTTTAGGCCTGCTTGCATTTACAAAAGTTTCGGCACAATCTCAACAATGGCTAACCGCTACCCCGGATACCTCCTTTAACATCACCCGCGACTTTAAAAACAATGTAAAGAAATATCCCTTTATTAAGATCGTCCCAGATAGCCCTTCAGCGGCAGTAACTGAAGCCCGAAACCTGGTTTATGGCAAAGTAGGCAGCCGCGAGCTGCATATTGATGCCTTTACGCCATCAGCAGCTAAGAAAAAGCCTACCCCCGCGGTAATTATCGTACACGGCGGTGGCTGGCGTTCGGGTAACCGTGCGCAGCATGTTCCGCTGGCACAGCATTTGGCAGCCCTGGGTTATGCGAGCTTTACGGTAGAATATCGCCTGTCTACCGAAGCGCTTTACCCGGCAGCGGTGAATGACATCAAATCGGCAATCCAATGGCTGCATGCTAATGCTAAAAGATTTAATATCAATACAAATAAGATCGCCGTTTTGGGCTTTTCGGCTGGCGGGCAATTGGCCGCATTGGTAGGAATGACTTCAGGTTCAGATAAATTCGATGTGCTGGACTCAAATAAAGGTTATTCAAGTTCTGTACAGGCCGTGATCGATATTGATGGTACGCTCACATTTGTGGCGCCTGATGCATGGGAAACTCAAAATCAACAAACGGTTGCAGCCTCAACCATGTGGATAGGCTACAAACGGACCGAAAACATTGAGATCTGGACAGCGGCCAGTCCGCTTACTTATGCCGAACGTAATAAGCTGCCTTTTTTGTTCCTGAATAGCGCGGTTGACAGAATGCATGCCGGTCGTGATGTATTTAAAGAGATGATGGATAAAAAAGGCGTATATGTGCGGATTGATAATTTTAAAGATACGCCGCATACTTTCTGTTTATATCAGCCCTGGTTTAACCCTATGGTAAACGACATTGATCAGTTTCTAACTAAAATATTTAAATAAACACCATGATGAAAAGCTTTTTACGCCTGCAAATACTTGGTTTTATATTGTTAACAGCTCAAGCGGTCAGCGCACAATCCGCCAGGCCCTATTCTCAGCAAATGGCCCACACGGTGATGACTATCTGGAAAGACAGCCTGCCCACAGGCAATAGGTGGACTTATGACCAGGGTGTTATATTGAAGGGATTTGAAAATATCTGGCATCAAACCGGCGACAAGCAATATTTCGATTTTATAAAGCACTGTATGGATAAATTCGTACAGCCCGATGGCAGTATCCGTACCTATAACCTGGCCGATCATAACCTCGATTTTATCCTTTGCGGCCGCAATGTGCTGATGCTTTACCGGCAAACACATGAGGATAAATACCTGAAAGCGGTACAAATATTGCGCGAACAATTGCGTACACAGCCCCGTACATTTGATGGTGGTTTCTGGCATAAAAAACGTTACCCGAACCAAATGTGGCTGGATGGGCTGTATATGGCCGGGCCGTTTTACGCCGAATATGCGGCCACTTTTCATGAGGATACTGCTTTCAATGATATTGCCCGGCAGTTTATATTAATGGAAAAACATTCGCGGGACGAAAAAACAGGATTGCTGTACCACGCCTGGGACGCATCAAAGAAAGAGCGCTGGGCCGATCCGCAAACCGGCCGTTCGCCAAACTTTTGGGGGCGGGCCATGGGCTGGTACGGTATGGCGCTGGTTGATGCTTTGGATCAATTTCCGGCTGATCATCCAAGGCGTAAGGAACTGCTGGCCATCTTGCAGCGTTATGCCGCGGCAGTGCAGCGCTGGCAGGATCAGCCTACCGGGCTCTGGTACGAAGTACTGGACAAAGGCACTGAAAAAGGTAATTACCAGGAAGCGTCTGTATCATGTATGTTTGTGTATACGCTGGCTAAGGCTCTGCGTCAAAAATATCTGCCGGCAAACTATATACCTGTAGCACAAAAAGGGTATGCAGGTATTATTAAAAAATTTATCCGTACCGATGACAAGGGCCTTTTGGCGTTGGATGGCACGGTTCAGGTGGGTGGCCTGGGCGGAAAGCCTTACCGTGATGGCAGCTACGCTTATTACCTGAGTGAAAAGGTAATTACCAATGACGCCAAAGGTGTGGGCGCTTTTATACTCGCCGCTACAGAAATTGAATGGTTGAAAGGGACAAAATAACATCATATGAAAAAGGTCATACTTGGCTTGTTGTTGCTGGCAGCAGTTGCTGTTTGCCATGCTCAGCCTGTTACTAAGGTTTATAAAGAAATAACTGTGGCGCAGGATGGCAGCGGCGATTTTAAATCCATACAGGAAGCGGTAAACGCTGTTCGTGATCTGGGTGCTATACAGGTACCTATCCACATCAAAAAAGGTATCTATCACGAAAAGCTGGTAATACCATCGTGGAAAACACATATCTCACTTATTGGTGAGAATAAGGAAAATACCATTATCACCAATGATGACTATTCGGGCAAACCCGTACCTGGCGGTAAAGATGCCTTTGGCAGGGATAAATTTTCAACTTACACCTCCTACACAGTACTGGTTGCCGGCAATAATTTCATGGCAGAAAACCTGACCATCATCAATTCGGCCGGCCGGGTAGGACAAGCCGTGGCGCTGCATATTGAAGGCGACCGCTGCATTGTGCATAACTGTAAGCTGCTGGGCAACCAGGATACGCTGTATACCGCTACGGCTACATCGCGTGAGCTATTTCAGGATTGTTATATTGAAGGCACTACAGATTTTCTGTTTGGCGAAGCTACCGTTGTTTTCCAGCGCTGCATTATTAAAAGCCTGGTCAACTCCTATATTACGGCAGCGGCCACCACTTCTTTGCAAAAATATGGTTATGTGCTGATGAACTGTAAGCTGATCGCTGATGAATCGGTAAATAAGGCATACCTGGGCAGGCCCTGGAGATCATACGCTAAAACGGTATTTCTGAATACCGAAATGGGCGCACACATCGTTCCCCAGGGCTGGGACCCGTGGAAAGGCGACAGCATGTTCCCTGACAAGGAAAAGACTGCCTATTATGCCGAATATAAAAATGCCGGACCGGGCGCTAACCCTAAAGGCCGGGTACAGTGGTCGCACCAGCTAACGGACCGGGAGGCAAAACAATATACCATTAAAAACATCCTTGGCGGCAGTGATAACTGGGACCCGGAAGCTAAATAATTATGAAAAACACCATCTGCATACTGGCTTTTGCCGCCGCTATACCTTTTGCAAACGCGCAGGTAAAACCTGTTGCAAAAAGTAACTATAGATCTAAAGTGTGGGTTGCCGACCAGGGCAATGGCACCTATAAAAACCCGGTGCTGAATGCCGATTATTCCGATCCGGACGCGATACGCGTAGGCGATGACTTTTATCTTGTTTCTTCCAGTTTTGAGGATATACCGGGGTTGCCCGTATTGTATTCAAAAGATCTGGTAAACTGGCGTATCATTGGCCACGCCCTGTTACGCCAGCCTCCGTTTGATCATTTCGATATTCCGCGTCACGGGGATGGCGTTTGGGCGCCCGCATTACGTTATTACAAAGGTGAGTTTTACCTGTATTATCCAGATCCAGATTATGGCATTTACCTTATAAAAGCCAAAAACGCGGCCGGGTCCTGGAGCAACCCCGTAATGGTTTACGCAGGCAAAGGTTTGATTGACCCCTGCCCGCTGATGGATGATGACGGCCAGATGTACCTGGTGCATGGCTTTGCCGGCAGCCGTGCGGGTATTAAAAGTGTTATCGCTGTAAATAAGCTGAATGCGGATGGCACCAAAGTAACTGATACCGGCGTAATAGTTTATGATGGCCACGAAACCGACCCAACCATTGAGGGGCCTAAATTTTACAAGCGGAATGGGTATTACTACATTTTTGCACCGGCTGGAGGGGTGCCTGCCGGGTGGCAGCTGGTATTAAGGTCAAAAAATATTTATGGCCCCTATGAGCGTAAAGTAGTGATGGATCAGGGTAAAACAACTGTTAATGGCCCGCATCAGGGTGCCTGGGTAACTACCCAAACCGGCGAAGACTGGTTCCTGCACTTTCAGGATAAAGAACAATACGGCCGCGTAGTACACCTGCAGCCTATGGTTTGGAAAAATAACTGGCCGGTAATAGGTACAGATAAAGACGGCGATGGTAAAGGCGAGCCCGTACTGGTTTACAAAAAGCCAAATGTTGGTAAAACCTACCCTATCGAAACACCGGTTGAAAGCGATGAGTTTAACGGAACCACCCTCGGCTTGCAATGGCAGTGGATGGCTAACGCGCAGGCCAGCTGGTATTATATGAACCCGGGCAAAGGCGCGCTAAGGCTTTATTCGGGTAAGATGCCAGAGGGCGCTAAAAACCTTTGGGGCGCCGGAAATGTGCTGCTACAGAAGTTTATGGCCGACGAATTTGCGGCTACAACCAAAATGACCTTTACTCCCAATGTTAAATTGGAAGAAAAAGCCGGCTTAGCCATCATGGGTTTCAGCTATGCCGGCATAGCGGTTAAAAATAAAAAAGATGGCGTATACCTGGTGTTTGATCATTGCAAAGATGCCGATAAAGGTAACGCCGAAGAAGAGAAGACCATTGCTAAACTGGATAAGCCTACGGTATGGCTGCGTGTAAAAGTAAGCGCCGGGGCTAAGTGCGATTTTAGCTACAGTACAGATGGGCAAACGTTCATCAATGTTGGCGAAACGTTTCACGCCGAAGTTGGGCGATGGATAGGCGCTAAGGTTGGCATATTCTGCATGCGCGATACACAGATCAACGATTCGGGGTATGCTGATTTTGACTGGTTTAGGGTTACGCCTATTGACAAATAATTATCGGGTAATAAATTGTTTGATGTTTCAGTGAACACCCGGAGATATAATAAGCAAAATAAAATTTATAGATTTAACGGTGTTGCGGCAATCCGCCGGTATAGCCTAATTGTAAGTGAATATTTTTTGAGGTAGAAATCATATGAAGCTCAGGTGTTTTTTATGCATGTTTTTGCTTTGGTTATTAACCGGATCTGCTTTTGGCCAAATGCATTGCATAACAGAACATTACTCAACCGAAGACGGCTTATCTCATGACGTTATTACATCAATATTTAAAGACAAGCAGGGATATATGTGGTTTGGCACCTGGGATGGCCTTAACCGCTTTGATGGACGTAAATTTACCGTCTTCAAATCATTAGCCGGCGATTCATCGCAAATCAATAATAACCGCATCGATCAGATTACTGAAGACAATTACGATCATCTTTGGATCAAAGCTTATGATTCCCAGATCTATCGTTTCGATAAAAAAACCGGCCGTTTTCTTTCACTCGCTGTTATCCTCAACCTCAAAGAGAAGATCATTTTTGATAAGATCTTATCACTGGATCAGGACGCCCTGTGGGTTAGCACAATAAACAACGGAATTTTTTGCGTTAGCGGGATCAATACCGCGGGGATAAGCTACAGGAGTTATGGTCAAAGCGCCACAACAGCCCCGGAGCAGCCTTCAAAAAAGTATAAATTTTTTTACGGGGATAGTGAAGGAAAGAAATGGATAGGCACAGAACACGGTCTTCTATGCCTTGAAAAGCGGCAAAAAAACGGTAGCTATGAAATAGCCGATTTAGATAAACATGCTGAAGAAGCATTTACCTGTGTTGCCGAAAGCAAATCGCAATTATTTTTTGGCACAAGAAGCGGCACCTTGTACCTATATGATAAACAGGAAAAACAGTTCTCGAAACAGAGAATAAGTACTGCCGATATAAACGCGATACTGGTTAACCGCAGCCATAAAAAAGCTTATTTAACAACAGGCAACGGCGAACTGCTATCATTTACTATAGGAATTGGCCTGTTATCGCGCACGGTTTATCAAGCAGGCGAGTCATTACATACGATTTTTGAAGACAATTCGGGCGCGCTTTGGATTGAACCGCGCATAAAAGGAGTTATTCGCTTTGATCTACTGACTCAAAAATTCACAACATTTGTTCAAAAGAACGATGCCAAAAAAAACAATTTTGCGAATCACTTTAAGGTGATAGAAGATAAAAACGGTGTTGTTTGGTGTGTGCTCAGAGATGGTGGGTTTGGCTATTATGATAACGTTTCAAAACAGTTTAACTACTTTTATAATGAACCAGGTTCAAATAACCGTCGTTTTTCAAACCTTGTAACTACCGTATATTATGACCCTGCCGGTATCTTCTGGCTGCATACAGATGAACATGGCATTGAAAAAATAATTTTCCCGCCAAGTGTTTTTCAAACCAGTTTACTAAATGAGCATGCCGATTTCCAATCGGATAATGAGGTGAGAGGAATTTGTGCCGACCGACAAAACAGGTTATGGTTTGGATTAAAAAACGGGCAGGTTTTAGTTTACAAAAACGGGAAACAGCTACCGGTTACTTTCGCCAATTTTGTAGAGCAGAATATTGGCGGGGTGTATTGTATTACCCAGGACCGTAACGGGGTTATTTGGATGGGTACTAAAACCAAAGGCTTATATCAGGCCATACCTACCGATCCTTCAGAACTTCATTACCGGCTGATAAACTACCGCTATGATCCCTCCAACCCGGCATCCATTAACAGCGACGAAATTTATTCGATAAAAGAAGACAAGGAAGGCCACATCTGGATAGGTACGTTTGATAATGGGCTATGTTTGCTCAGCAGGAACAATGGGAATGTTTCATTTACCAGGCTTTCTGACAACGGAACCGGGTACCCGCAAACCTGTCTTAAAATAAGGCATTTGGCAATGGATGCAAACGGGCGCTTATGGATAGCAGCCACAGGCGGGCTGGTGATCCTGAATTATAAAAACGGTAAACTTTTATACGAAACTTACAAAAAAACACCCGGCAACCCTCAAAGCCTGGGTAACAACGATATTCAGCATATTTATCGCGATAGCAAAAACCAAATGTGGCTTGTAACGTCTGGCGGCGGGTTAAACCTGGCTGTTAGCGATCCGCAAACCGGTTTGCAAAAGTTTAAAGCATACACTTCAAAACAAGGTTTGGCCAATGACTATGTCATGAGCTGTATCGGCGATGGATATCATCATTTATGGCTGGCTACCAAGGCCGGTTTATCCATGTTTGATCTGAATACCCGTAAGTTTAAGAATTTCAATTCGTATGATGGCATTCCTAAAAAGGGGTTTTCTGAAAGTTCATGCCAGGCAACAAAAGATGGCAAACTGGTATTCGGCGCGGTAAGAGGCTATATGATTTTCGATCCGGGCCAGGTCAAGAACGATGCGATTAAAGTAAATTTAGTGCTAACCAACCTGCTGGTGAACAACCGGGATGTGGCCATCAAAGATAGCACCCGGATCCTTGATCGCGATATCAACTACGCTGATGGTGTCAGATTAAAGCATGATCAAAATATTTTCAGCCTGGACTATGCTGTTTTGGATTATCGCTCGGGTAACCACCTAACCATCGCTTATCGTTTAAAAGGGTTCGACAATGAATGGCATGAGGACAGCGACCAACAACGGGTTACTTATACCAACCTCCCCGCGGGTAATTATACTTTCGAGATAAAATGCAATGATCCCGACAGGTTTATAAACGTTCCTTATAAAAGCCTGGCCATTACGGTGCTTGCCGCGCCCTGGGCAAGCTGGTGGGCATATATTATTTATGCCATCATCATTTGCGCAATCCTGGCTGCTATCAGACAAAACGCTTTAACTGTGCTGAAGTTAAAGCAAAAGGTGGCCGTTGAGCAGAAAATGACCGAGTTAAAGCTGAGTTTTTTTACCAATATTTCGCACGAGCTGCGTACTCCGCTTACGCTTATTATCAATCCCATCAATGAGCTTGTTCAACGATCTTACCTTAGCAGGGACGATCGTCAATACCTGACAATTATTCAGCGCAACGCAAACCGTATGGTCCGTTTTGTAAACCAGTTACTGGAGTTCAGGAAGGTGCAAAGCGGCAAGGCAAAATTAAATCTTTCGGCTATCAATATGGTAGAGCTTATTGCAGATGTAGCCGGTTATTTTGAAGAGATGCGGCAACTGAAAAATATTGAATTTGCCTTTAAAACAGATGTAGATACGGCCATGGTTTGGCTTGACCCCGAAAAAATAGAGACCGTATTATATAACCTGATCGCCAACGCCTATAAGTTTACCCCCGAAAGAAAAAAAATCACAGTGCACTTGCAGATGAAGGACACCGGCGATATGATAATTGATATTACCGATGAAGGGTGCGGAGTACTGCCATCTGAGATCGATAGCTTATTTGATCTTTATACCGAAGGCTCACACCCTAATACCGGCCATTTAAAGGGCACGGGCATTGGGCTGGCCTTATCGAAAGAATTGGTTGAACTTCACCAGGGAACCATCAGCGCGCAGAACGGTGAGCCGGGAGGCTGTTGGGTACGGGTAACCTTGCCGGTAAATGCGGTTAAAACCATAGCCCCGGTTGATGCTTCAGTGCCTGAAGGCAAACCAAGGCCCGCATTGTTACAGCCACCCCATGCAGACCTTAAAAATGAACAAATCGTACACAATGAGCCTTTACTAATTTTGGTAGAAGATAACCAGGATATGCGCGAATTGATCAGGATGCAGTTAAGCGGCAAGTACCGTATAGAAACTGCTGCCAATGGCGTTGAAGGTTGGGAAAAAATATTAAAACTACAGCCCGATGTGATTTTAAGTGATGTAATGATGCCGCGGATGGATGGATTAGAGCTATTGGGTAAAATAAGGAATGACGCTGCTACCAGCCACATCCCGGTAGTATTACTTACCGCTAAAACAGCTGTTGAAAGCCAGATAGCGGGTTTAAGTTACGGTGCCGATTACTACATTACAAAGCCTTTTGATACCAGCTTTTTGTTAACTACCCTTAAAAATATTATAGAACGGCGGAGGAGGCTGGTTAATGAACTGATGACCGGTAAGGCAGTAGTGAGTTTAAATCCGGGGGATATTATAGTAACATCAAAAGATGAAATATTTTTAAAAAAGGTGTTAGAATTGATTGACGCAGGGATGGATAACCCTGATTTTAATATCGAGTCGGTTGCCGAAGTGATCAACATGTCAAGACAAACCTTTTATCGCAAACTGAAAAGTCTTACCCAGCTCAGCCCTGTTGAATTTGTTCGCGATCACAGGCTTTTGCGGGCGCAGCAATTACTGGATGCCGGTAGCGATAACATCTCCCAAATAGCGTATGCCGTAGGGTTTAACAGCCCTAAATACTTTGCTACCTGTTTTAAAGCAAAGTTCAATATCTCTCCCTCCGATTATCAAAAAATGCCAAAGCCATCTCAAGAGATCATTCGATAGCCCCACGGCATCCTGTCAGTTCCAGATATGCTGAAACCCACGCGAAAACCAAGGGCTAAAAACGCACCCAATTGCCCTTTAAGCACAAACACGCCCTTGTTGAACTAATTTTAAACCTTTTTGGCCAAATTTCAACCCTGTTGCGGGAGGTATTTATATAGGTTTGTTTTTAACACTACCGATCACCTGGTTTATCAGGGCATCGAAGCTGATCAATAATTATAACCAATTTTAAACTTCCCGGCAACAACCAATAGCCGGCGCCTTAACTTTTTTGCTATGAGAAAAATTTTACTTTTTTTTCCAACAATTATTGCGCGGTGTTTTATTCATGTGCAATCACAACACCCACCTAACCTCTGGTTCCGCTAAAAATGCAGACCGAGAAATACAGCCGTTGCAGCGTAAACATATTGCAAAGGTAACCGGCGCCTCTTTACTGATAAAAAACAGGCAGATTGTTGTTCGCTTTGCCTGCATTGTTTAATTCAGTCCTTCTAATTTATAAACCAAATTATCAAACCAATTAATAATGAATTTACCTGAACAATTACTATCCAATGCCGGGTACGGGCGGCAAAAGATCAGGCTTCTTAACCGAAGCTTAGTGCTCAGCATCTTTTTTTTGCTGGCGATGACTTGCCAGCTGTTTGGCCAGACAGACAAAACAGTGAGCGGTACCGTTAAAGACGAACATGACCGGACATTGCCCGGTGTAAACATAACCCTTAAAGGTACACCAACGGGCACAACTACCGATGCGAATGGCCATTACAACTTAAAAGTTAAAACCGGCCAGGGCATACTGATTTTTTCTTTTATCGGCTATGCCTCCATCGAAGAAAGCATCAACAACCGCACAACCATTAACATATCGCTGGCCGGAAGCCAAAAAGAGCTGAATGAAATTGTGGTTATCGGCTACGGTACGGTTAAAAGGCGCGATTTAACCGGTGCGGTGGCTTCGGTTAGCGGAAAAGACATCGCGGCCACACCGGTTCCTAACATAGCGCAGGCCATGCAGGGTAAGTTGCCGGGGGTAAACATTACCTCGCAGGATGGCCGCCCGGGTGCAGGTGTTAACATCCGTGTACGCGGCGGGACCTCCATATCGCAAAGTAACCAGGCACTGGTACTTATTGATGGTGTACCCGGCAATTTAAATGATATCCCCGGTGACCAGGTAGAAAGTATTGACGTGTTAAAAGACGCCTCATCCGCAGCCATCTATGGTTCACGCGGTGCTAACGGCGTAGTACTTGTTACAACCAAATCGGCAAAAGCGGGCAAAACCAACGTAAGCTATAATGGCTATGTTAAAATTAACAGGCCAAACAAATATTTACAGGCGTTAAACCCTTATGATTACCTGCAATATGTGTGGGCTAACGCGGCCGCAAACGGAAGCGCTTATCAAACACCTTTTGAACAATTATACGGCCTGGGCGCAAATGCCGGCAGCAATTCCGGTGGAATAGAGAGTTACCGGAACCTTGCAACAGATGATATCCAAAAACAAGCTTACAAACAATCGGTATCATGGAACCATGCCCTTACCATAACAGGCGGCACTGATAAAACAAAAGTACTGTTCTCCGCCACTTACAGTGATGATGAGGGTATGAAACTGCAATCATATCAGCGCCGGGCAACAGCAGCGTTTAAACTTACCCAAAAAATATTTGATAATGTTACGTTTGACATTAACACCCGCTATGCCAATACGCCAACACTTGGCGATGAAGGTGTTACCAGCGGCAGCGGGTCAATATTATCTTCTGCCTATCGCTTTCGCCCTATTGCCACCAACCATATTTTAGGCGGCTTGTCTGCATTAACAGCAAGCAACAATATATCGCAATACGGTAAAAATGCTTTATGGGATAGCTATAGTCCTGTAGCACGTATCAGTGACTACGACCCACTTAGTCTTTCCTCAAACTTTGTGGGGATAGCGTCATTGAACTGGGTGATCATTAAAGGCTTAACCTACCATACCGATTTTAGCGGAAACGGCACCTGGACACAGCGTAAATACTGGTCTGGCGCTACTTATAATGGCTATATCGATGATGCAACCGGTAATAAATTGTATGCCGGTAATGCCGACTATCGCAAAAACGACAGCTGGGGCCTGCGCTGGGCAAACACATTGGGCTATGAGTTTAATATTAATAAGGATAATAAAATCAGTTTATTGGCAGGTACGGAATTCTTCAATTCGGGAGGTACCGGTATTTCTATACAGGCAAATTACTTTCCGTCAAACTTTACCGAGCAAACAGCTTTTGCCCAGATCAACCAATACGACAGGACAAAAAACTCATTCGCATTTTCATCCAGCGTAAATACCCCCGACCGTCTTAATTCATACTTTGCCCGTGCCATGTATAACTTCATGGACAAGTATTTATTGACACTCACATTCCGTGCCGACGGTTCTTCCAGGTTTGCGGGAAATAACCGCTGGGGATATTTCCCGGGCGGCGCGTTTGCATGGAGGATATCGCAGGAACCCTTCATGAAAAATGTTAACTGGGTGGATAACTGGAAACTTCGCGCTTCTTTCGGTGCCGTTGGTAATAATAATATCCCTACGGGACTTAACACACAATCATGGGGTTCTGTGACTGATCCAAGAAACCAGTACGACATTAACCACACTACCCTTGCCGCGTATTCATTAAGCAACCCTAACGTTTTATCTAATCCAAATTTGAAATGGGAAACTACCATTACCCGCGATATTGGAACGGATTTTAGTTTGTTTGGTGATAAGTTATCGGGTACCGTTGATGTATATTGGAATACCACTAAAGACGTACTTACCCAAACTACCATACCCGGTGTTACGGGCTTTACTTACACATATGCCAATATCGGGCAAATAAGTAACCGGGGCGTAGAACTGTCGCTTTTAGGTACCGTATTCAAAAACCAAAATTGGAGGGTTACTGCAGGCGGTAACATTACTTTCAATAAAAACAAGGTAGACAAGCTTGCCGATAACGTGACCGGGCTCTACGGTTCAAGTTGGGCAGGCAGCGCAACTTACCCGGCATCTGATTACCAGCTTGTAGTGGGCCGGCCTGTTGGTCTGGTACGCGGCTTAACTTATGATGGCTTTTACACCCCAAATGATTTCACCTACAACAATGGCTTGTATACGCTAAAAACCGGTGTGCCCGATCTTACAAGCGTTTCGGGCGGCGTAGTCCACGGACTTGCCACCGGAACAGATCGTCCGACCGGCCAAATCGCTTATCCAGGCCTGCCTAAGTATAAAGACTTGAATAACGACGGCAAAATAGACGATAAAGACCTTTCTGTTATTGGCAATACCACTCCGAAGTTTACAGGCGGCTTCAATATTAGTGTCGCGTATAAAAATATCGACCTGGGGCTAAACTTCAATTACAGCGTCGGTAACGATATTTATAATGCCAATAAACTGGCGTCGTTATATGGCCCTAAAGAAGGAGGCGTTTACGAAAACAAACTGGCTATCATGGCTAACGCTTACAAAATTTACAATGTTGTAAACGGACAGCTTGTTCGGTTACAAACGCCTGAGGAGTTTAATGCGGCAAACGCAAATGCCGATTTGCCTTTGGCTAACAGCGAAACGGGAGTTACCTCAACACTGGGCATTGAAAAAGGTTCCTTCCTTCGCCTTAACACGCTTACTTTAGGGTATACTGTCCCTAAATCAGCGCTGAAAAAAGTTGGCATTGGAAGCCTGCGTGTATACGGCAGCGTTTATAACCTGCTTACCATTACCGGGTACAGCGGGCTCGACCCGGAAGTAGGCGTTAATGACAATGCCAATAGTTCGCCTTATCCAACCACTGGCTACGATTTTGGGTCCTATCCCCGTGCACGGTCATTTGTTGTAGGAGTAAACCTTAATTTCTAACAACTTAAACGCAAAACATGAAAACATATATAAAATATATAGCCGCAGTTTCCTTGTGTCTATCTTTTACCCAGTGTAAAAAAAGTTATCTGGATGTAACATCGCCATCCACTGTGGATGATAATTTCGTTACCACAACAACTTCTGAAACATTCAAATCACTTTCCTGGTGCTATTCCAACTACCGTCAAAATTGTATTATGGGCGTTTACCGCTGGAATGATCCCGTTGGATCGGACGCGGAATATTACCCTGAAGACGGATCAACAAATAATCTGAATGCCATTGGCCGTTCCGATCAGTTAGGGGTTGACGCGGTTGCAACCGGGTTTAACTCACTTTATCAAACGCTTGCCCTGGCCAGCAGGTTAGCCAACGTTATAGCCGGCAAAGACGCTTACAAAGCTGATGTTGCCGCCGGTAAAACCACCGATTGGACACAACTATATGGTGAAGCGATAACCATGAGAGCGTTCTGTTATTTTCAATTAACACTGCATTTTGGCGATGTGCCGTACGGTTATGAAAATACAAGTGTCAGTGATTATTCATTAACCTCACGCTTTGATATTTACGATAGCTTGATTGATGGCCTCAAAAAGGCAGAGCCGCTGATGTACAGCATAGGTCAGGGCAATATCAACCAGGAGCGTATGTCGCGCACATTTTGCGATGCTTTGATTGGTCAGATAGCGCTTTTTGCCGGTGGATATCAAACCATACGTACTGATGTAAGCGGACTGTACGGAAGCGTTACCTTTACCAAAAAAGGCACCGAGGCCAACAAATGCGTATACGCCCGCCGTACTGATTACCTCACCTATTATCAAACAGCAAAAACCTACCTGCAGAAAGCTATTGACAACAAAGGCACAGCTGGTTTGATCACTACCGACAGCAGGGGCGCTAACGTCAACAACCCGTTCCAGCGCCACTTCCAATATTTTAATGATTTAACGGTGAGCCCCGAATCAATATTTGAAATAGGCAACATACAAGGCGGTACGCTGACAACCACCAGCGAATACCCATATGCTTTTGGCCGTCCGTCTGATGGGGGATCATCTGTAGGTGCACCCACAAAAACTTTCGGTGCACTGCGTATTATTCCTACTGTTTATTATGGTGAGTATGAAAATGCAGATCACCGCAGGGATGCCAGCGCCACGGTTACTGCAAGCAATGGTGACGGAAATGAAAAGATGATAGCCTTCACGCCGGGCAGTAAAAGCCTGGGAGGTATAGCCACCAATAAATGGGACGATAACCGTATGGCTACTCCAAATGTAGCCTCTCAGCGGGCATCGGGTATAAACTGGCCTATTTTAAGAATGGCCGACGTTATATTAATGCTGGCCGAAGTTAAAGCTGAATTGGGGGAAAATGATGCTGTTACCTTGGTTAACCAGATAAGGCAGCGGGCTTTTGGCAATGCGCAGCACAACATTAATCTTGCTGGTCAGGCATTAAAAGATGCCATATTGGAGGAGCGTAAACTTGAGCTGCTTGGCGAAGGGACGCGCCGCTGGGACCTGATCCGTTCGGGTACTTATGCCGAAAGGGCCATTGCAGTTCAACAGGAAATGGCAGCTACCATTAACGATATAAAAACCCTTGGATACCATCACTTTGCCAATGGCAATGATTTTCCGGCTTATATATGGATCAAGAGGGTTGCATTAACTAATCCGCTAACTTATGATTGCGCGGCAACAGATACCCTGACTAACCCGGCTGCCTATCCGGCGTGGAGAGGGCAGTACAATTATAGTGCAAATGCCACTGTTGCCAGTAAGGTAGTTGGTACAACCCACAACGTAGCCATACAGGGCTTGTTCCGCTATATTGATCCTGCCGGTACAGAAGCGGCTGCTTTACAGGCTGATGGTTATGCCAAAACTAACTGGGGAGTTGATTTGGCCAAGGCTGTTACCGTGTACCAAAGAAACATTCTTTCGGGCATAACATCAGCCGGTGACCCACCACGAGTTTATTGGCCCATTCCATCTGAAACGATCAGCAAATCCAAAGGTAAGGTAACCAATGGCTATGGATTAGCACAGCAATAGTTATCGGTTTCGGCGATTGATACGTCTTTGTATAATGTAATCATTGAGCTGTATCTGTAAAAGAAAGCGGGCTGTGTAAAAATGAAGTGCACTCCAAAAGTTAGACGAACTTAATTTAATTATTCATAAGGTGAGCTCGGTATTTTACCGGGCTCATTCCTTTTAGAACGCCCGATGGACCAGGAAGTATATGAGGTTAAAAGTCCGTGTAGCGCTTTTGGTTTTTAGGCTAAAAGCAACGATGAAACATTGCAGATCTTCGGGTTCTTTGACGCTCAGTACGACGGATCTGGTAATTGTTGCTTGCACAAAAATACGTATCCGACTCGGATAATCTCGGAGCGATTGCCCCTTGTCGTTTCTCATCTTTGTCGAACAAATATTCACAACTGCATTTGAACAAATGTGCATTTGCAGCAAAATGAAAGATTATGGCAAAGATCATCACATTGGCACATCAAAAAGGAGGAGTCGGCAAAAGTACGCTGGCACTGAACCTAGCATTATGCTTCAAAGATCAATTAAGTGTGGCCCTGATTGATTCGGATTTGCAGGGAAGCATTTATCATCTCAAAGAAGATTTTCCGGAACTGGATATTCTGGCTCCGGAAAAAATAAGCGAGCTTTCGAAGCTGGACTATGATCTGATCGTAGTAGACACGCCGCCTTATTTATCCAATCGTTTAAACGAATTATTTACCCATTCTGATTATGTTCTGGTTCCGACCAAAGCTGGTTTTTTTGATGTCATGGCTATTAAATCTACTTTGGCATTGGTTAGATTTTCCCAGGCACAGAATCAAAAGCTAAAAGCTGGCATCGTCCTGAATATGATCAAGCCGCGATCCGGGATAACTACAGAAGTGGTCGGGTTATTGAGTACGCTGGGTACTCCGCTATTAAAAGCACGCGTTTTTGATAGGGTGAGTTTGGCACGGTCATCAATGACGTCCGGCATTCTAAAAAGTACCGATGAAAAGGCCATCCAAGAAATCACCGCCCTTGCAGAAGAAATCGTCGATTTGATCAGTGTATAAATCTAATTTCTAATATTTGTTCAATTGTTCATTTGAATAAACCTTCAATTGTCGCGATGTTGATTTGTTTAAATGTTCATTTGTCGGTGTCTCCAAATGGAGAAGTGTTCAAATGTTCATTTCTGCATTTATAGCATTTTACAAATGTTCATTAATTGTAACTCCCATGGATGATTATAAAAGAAAATTAGGGTCTCTTGCGGAAAAGATAAAAAAAGAAACACCTCAAACACCTATTCAGCAAGTACTGCCTGTAAAGCCTATGCTAGCATCTACTACGGATTTGGCAGAGGTCCGTTTCAATAATTGGATCCCGAGAGATCTTAAAAGGAAAATAAAAGCATACGGAGTTCAACACGATATAACGCAAAAGGGTATTACGATACGAGCTTTGCAGGATTTCCTTAAAAATAATGGACAAAATTAATAATATGATAGATGGTGCTTGTGGTAATGGATGATGGGATCAAACCGCTGTCTTTTTGCGGTTAGCAAGATGTAAGTTTGTGTCACAAACTAATCTTGCCCTCCCTTCCGGAGTCAGTCCGGGGACATGATCAAACGCTTCAAAGTCGGTTTGATTAGAAATTAGAATCATGAATAAGCAGGAAGAAAATCGGGTCAGGTGGCTGAACATCCGCTTAAAATTGGATGAATATAAAGGCTTAGAAAAAAAGTTCAGCAAGACATCATTTCAAACCATGAGCGAATATCACCGGGCTTTGCTGCTGGGTGATCCGGTGACGGTTATCCACCGGGACAGATCGATGGATGATGTACTGGAGGAGCTGGCTTTGCTCCGGCGGGAACTGAATTTTGTAGGTAATAATTTAAACCAGGCGGTCAGGAATATCAACAGTGTGCATGGGTTTCCGGATACCAGGTTATGGATGGATCTCTTAACACTTATCAAGGGAAAGCTGGAGCCATCGATCACGGAGATCAAAGAAGGAATGAATAAATACACCGATCTATGGTCGCAAAAATTAAAAGCGGAAAAAGCCTGACGGGCGCTTTAAACTATAATGAGCACAAAGTCAGAGCGGGTAAGGCGGAATTGATAGGGACTAACGGCTATACCAAAATCGACAATGCGCTATCCTTTCATGACAAGCTCTTTAGGCTGACCGACCTGGCCGGCAGGAACCTGCGGACCAAAACCAATACGGTGCACCTGTCCCTGAATTTCCATCCCGGCGAATGCATAGAAAACGATAGGCTGGCGGCTATTGCTCATGCGTATATGACCCGGATCGGGTTCGAATACCAGCCTTACCTGGTCTACAAACATAACGATGCGGGACACCCGCACATACATGTGGTGACAACCAACATACAGGCAGATGGCAAGCGCATCAATCTGAATAATATCGGGCTGTTAAAATCTGAACCGGCCAGGAAAGCGGTTGAAATGGAGTTTGGCTTAGTTAAGGCAAGTGATCAAAAAAGGGTGCTTGACCACGTGGGTGATGTAACGGTCAGGCCGGCGGAGTATGGTAAATCTGATACGAAGCGATCGATCACGAACGTCGTGAATGAGGTGGTCAGGTCTTATAGGTTTACCAGCTTGTCCGAGTTAAACGCCATTCTGCATTTGTATAAGGTGACTGCAGGTAGGGGTTCCAAAGAATCAGTGATGTTTAAAAATGGAGGACTGAATTACTGGATCACCGATACAAGGGGGAAAAAGGTTGGCGTACCTATTAAAGCGAGTAGTATCTATCAAAAGCCCACGTTGAAATTATTGGAGGGCAGGTTTAAGCTGAATGAATATTTACGAAAGCCATTGAAAGAAAAACTAAAGGCGAAGATTGATCAGGCGATAGCACACGCAAGCTCATTGAAGCAGTTTGAAAGTGAGCTCCAAAGGGCCGGTATAAGCCTGGTCATCAGGGAAAACAGCGAGGGCAGGATATATGGCTTAAGCTATGTCGACCAGTTGAACAAAGTGGTATTTAACGGGAGCGATCTTGGAAAGGCCTATAGCGCTGCGGGGGTAATGAATGCTTTATCCTATAAAACGGCTGAAAGCAGATTTGTAGCTACCGCCAGGGTTTTCGAAAAGGTTGACATGGAATCGCCGGGCGATCCATCGATATGGACCGGGTCTGCCGGGCGGGGTTTGCTGGATGAGTTATTAATGCCCTACGAAACCAATCAATCGGAGCCGAATCAATTGGAGCTGACAAAAAGGAAGAAAAAACGCAGGAAATTAAATCTCTAAGCTTACGCATATGCAAACAGGAGAAAATGAACAGGCGCTCAGAAAAATCATTGATCTGATCAGGTTTACCGGAATTCTGATATTGATCCTGCATTTCTATTTCAGTTGTTATGGCGTGTTTTACGAATTACACCTATCGCTTCCTATTGTCGACCAGATATTGGCACACTTCTATCGTTTGCCGGTTTTTAAAAGCGCTCTGCTCGCTAAATCGGTTGCCATCGGCTTTGTGATCATTTCATTGATCGGCACCAAAGGAAAGAAGGCGGAAAATTTTAAACTTTTGAATGCCTTAACCTGGTCCGGCTTAGGTTTGGCCTTGTACTATGCCAGCGGCATTTTATTTAAACTCCGGGTGTCGTACTTAGTGATAACTGCGCTCTATATTTCGGTGACGCTAACCGGATTTTTGCTTTTTTTAACCGGCATAAGCATATTGTTCCGGATACTCCATGTGAATTTGAACGAGGACATTTTCAATCGGGAAAATGAAACTTTTCCGCAGGAGGAACGAAAACTCGAAAATGAATATGCTGTCAATCTTCCGGCCCGGTATAATTTTAAAGGTAAAATCAGGAACAGCTGGATCAATATCATCAATCCGTTCCGGGGCACCCTGGTGATGGGTAGCCCCGGCGCGGGCAAGTCCTATTTTGTTATCCGTCACATTATCACGCAGCATATCAAAAAAGGATTCAGCATGCTGATCTATGATTTTAAGTTCGACGACCTGTCGGTTATCGCTTATAATGCGCTGTTAAAATACGCGGGTAATTATAAAGTAAAACCCAGTATCTGGTTTATCGATTTCGACAATATCAAACATCGCTGTAATCCCCTGGAACCTGCAAGCATGGGCGATATCACCGACGCGATGGAGTCCTCGCGGACATTTATGCTGGGGCTAAACCGGGAATGGATCAGGAAACAGGGAGATTTCTTTGTGGAATCACCGATCAACTTTGTGACCGCGCTGATCTGGTTTTTAAAAAAGTACCAGGATGGCAAGTATTGCACCTTGCCACATGCGATAGAACTGGCGCAGGTGGATTATAAATATCTCTTTGCCCTATTAAAGATGGAGCCTGAAATAGAGGTGCTGATCAACCCCTTTATTTCCGCCTGGCAGAATGAGGCCTATGATCAGTTGGAGGGCCAGGTGGCCAGCGCGAAGATCAGCATGGCCCGGTTAGTCTCACCGGCCCTGTATTATGTGTTGTCAGGTAATGATTTTACCCTGGACCTGAATAACCCCGATGATCCGAAAATTATTTGCTTGGGTAACAATCCCTTAAAGCAGCAGGTGTACGGAGCGGTTTTGAGTTTGTATATGTCACGTACCATTAAGGTCGTCAATCAAAAAAACAAATTGAAATGCAACCTGGTCGTGGACGAGTTTCCGACGATTTACTTTAATAACATGGACAGCGTGATCGCTACGGCCCGTTCGAATAAAGTGGCAACCACATTGGCCCTGCAGGATTACAGCCAGTTAAAAAAAGACTACGGCCGGGAACAGGCGGAAGTGATCATGAACATTGTAGGGAATATCATATCCGGACAGGTTACAGGAGATACGGCAAAGCAGCTCAGTGAGCGTTTTGGCAAAATCATGCAGGAACGTCAGAGTGTCACGATTAATAGCCAGGATACCTCCGTCAGCAAATCAACACAATTGGATTTCGCGGTGCCGGCATCGAAAATAGCGACCCTGTCTTCCGGGGAATTTGTCGGGTTGGTAGCGGATGACCCGGACAATAAAATTAATTTGAAGGTTTTTCACAACGAGATCATCAACGACCATGAGGCCATCAGGGAAGAGGAAAAAGCTTATAAACCATTACCCAGGGTGAGACGGATCGATAACGAGATGATTTTCGCGAATTACCTTGCGATCAAAAAAGATATTGAGCAGATCATCAGCCGGGAACTGTCCTGAAAGTAGTTTTGCGTAAATAATTTAAAACATGGGGGGATAAGGGGTTGTAATATAAATAAGGTTTTTTTACATCTTTTTGGGTGTTTCGCAGTTTAAACGAGATCTGGTTGAACAGGAAATAGCCGTATTAAGCCAAAATTAACTTCCGATTTGTTACAACCCTTTTCTCCCTGTTTTACCCTTTGATTATGTTGTTAATTTGGATAACCAAATCATAGCCATGAAAAAGGATGTCTTGTCAGAAATTGGTGTCGCCCTGCTGATCTTATTATTTACCTATACCGCGGTCAGTAAGTTTTTAGATCATTATCGTTTTGTATTCCAGATGCGCCTGGCTCCCTTGCCGCTCATGAAATCCCTTGCCCCGGTATTGGGCTGGCTAATGCCGGCCATGGAAAGCCTGACCGTGCTCGGACTGCTGATCCCGGTATACCGGCTGAAGGCGCTTTATGCGTCGGTTATCCTGTTGTGCAGTTTTGAGATCTATATTACCGGGATGTTATTGTCCGGGTTGGAATTGCCCTGTACCTGCGGTGGCATCATATCCCGCATGAGCTGGGGCCAGCACCTGGTATTTAACGCGGTATTTATCGGGATCGGTTTCATGGCTATTTCCTGTCTTCGAAGATCCTCCGGTCGTTTAGACAATAAACGAACGGCCACGTCATAAGAACTTTCACGCGCGTAAGCAGGTGGTACCGTTGCCTGTGACTAACGGTGTAATCAATGATTTAATACAATAACCATGAAAAAAGTAAGATCGGGCTTAATCGCCCTCGCATTGACCATTGGGGTTGCTGCGGCTTTTGCGAACAGTTCGGACGCGAAAGCAGGAAAACTGGTAAACTTCAACTGGCAGACCGTAGATGCCAGCGGTAACCAGGTAAAGGTAGCCGATGGAGGTATTTACGACCCTAACCGCTCACTGGCCGAAGCCAAGGCTGATTACGGGTGTGCCGGTTTGGCTGCCACCTGCGCCTCTACGGTTCCGGCTCAGGATGTAGATCCTACGCCATCGGCTCTTTACATCAGGCATAATTAATGTGCTAAAGGAAGCTGCCTGACGCAGCTTCCTTAATTTTTGTTATTCGTTTTCTGATATCACGAAAACGGGAATAATCCGTTTTCCTGCCTCCAGGGAAAAGCCAAGGGGATTAATCACAGCGTTGATCTGCTCTGGTGTAAGTCCCTTTTTGATCTGGACGTTCACGTTGAAGATTTTGCTCAAAGATATCCCGGACTCATTGATGATTGTTCCGTAGCCGATGCGGTGATTTAAGAGCTCCGTCAATTGCTGGATATTTATTGGCTGGTAATTGCTTGATTTATTTGCGTTGTCAGGTAAGGTATTTGCCTGGCCTTGTGAACTTTGGTTTGCTGGCTGCCTGGCCAGCTTAAGTACATAACAGTCCATGTTTCGCCGCTCGTACCGTCCGTTTATATTCAGGTACCGGTTGAGGTCGGCTATCATGTATTTTTGCAAAATGGTGTCTGCCACCCGGTAGGGTAATTTCAGGTCGTAACAATAAGAATTGGCATCAGCCCAGGCGCTGAAGCTCGTATAGGAAGAGTTTCGGAAACTGATCGGAGCTAACTGGGGGAGCATATATTTCAGAGAGTCTTTAACCTCGAAGATCAGCCGGCTGTAATTTTGCGCGCTGTACCAGTGACCGATAACAGCGTTCCAGTAAAGGTCCCGGATCGTCAGGTTACCCATAAAGATCCGGTTAAATTTCCGGGGTTCCTTCGCGTCGTTGCCCAGGAAAGCGTCAAAAGATAGCATTCCTTTAACTGCACGGGTAAATATGGAGCGGCTCTGGAAGCTGGTGTCCATGATATGGAATGGTTCAGTAATACTGGACGTGCCCAGGTTCATTTTGTCCTGCTTGATACTTGCCGCTATCGGTCGGTTACTCAGCGCATTCCTGATATTGGAACTGGTGACATCCGTGCCCTCGGAGATCATGGTCACTTTCCCGGTTTGGTCGATCCAGACGATATGTGGTAAAAGCTTGTGCGGGAACAGCCGCCGGGTCAGGATCGAATCGCTGGTCAGGGTCAGGTAAGCTTTGGAATTTAAGTCGGGTCGTCTTTTGAATAGCCTGTCGATCTTCTGGTAACTTTCATAACCTACGGCCACGATCTGCAATTGGTCCCCGAACTCTTTTTTGAGCTCAATTAACCGGGGCATTTCCTCCAGGCAGCCGGCACACCAGGTGCCCCAGAAATCCAATAGCAACAGTTTGTTCCGGTAGAGTTCGCTCAGCTTGACTTTTTTCAGGGTGTCCCCGTAAAAGCCGCGAAGGGTAATGTCGGGTACATGCTCCCCTATATGAATTTCCTGGGTTCCTTTTTCCTGGCTCCGGACTTCGGAGCACGATCCTGCCGCTAACAACAAGAGCAGGGTGATCTTTAAATAATAGAAGGTTTTCATTAGTATCCTGGATTTTGAGTAAGATTTGGATCATTCAGTATTTCGGCTTGCGGTATAGGGAAGAGCGCCGATGATGGCTTCCACAAGGGCTTAATTGGTGACAAGACCTGATCGATGGTTTGATACCTTTTCAGGTCAATGAAGCGGTTGCCGCCTTCGTTGAAAAGCTCGGCCTGCCGTTCCTGCCGGATGGCGGTCAGCAACTCATCAGCGGTAGTCGCCGTTGTTGCGGGCAAACCCGCTCTTTGCCGGATGGTATTCAGGTCTGCTCTGGCGCCGGAGAGGTCCTGTTGTCGCAGCCTGGATTCTCCTCTGATCAAATACAGCTCCGCCAGCCGGATATAGGTGCTGTATTCCGCCAGCGGGCCTGTAGTCGGGTTACGTTGTTTATACGTATAGGGATAATAATACTGTAGGCCGGAAACGGTTACGGAATTGACCCAGCTTGTCCTGCGTTTGTCTCCTGTTTCGAAGGAAGCCAGCAACTGCGGCGACACCTGATAGACGGGAATCCCCGATGACGGGACCGAGTTTAAGGTGGATGCTCCCGTGGAATTCCATAATTGGAGAATAGCTTCGGCGTTATTCGCGGTGAAGACCTGATTCAGGTTGCTCAGCAGGTTGTATTGCCCCGAGCTAATGACCTGGTCCGCCTGTGCTCCGGCATGGACGTAATCGTTATTGAACAGGTAGGCCTTGGCCAGCAGGGCAGCGGCCGCCCATCGGTTGGCCTGGATCTTTTCCCCGCCAAAAGGATAGGCGGCGGGCAATAATCGCTGACCTTCGGTCAGGTCGAGGATGACCCGGGTCATCACCGCTTTTGCGGGCGACCGGGCGGCTTTGGCGTTTTGGGTGACGGCGGTGGTCAGTACCAGCGGGACATCCCCGTAGATATTGACCAGCTGGTAATAACAGTAGGCCCGGACAAATCTCGCCTCACCCATGCACGTGTTTTTCAGCGTCGGTGGCAGGCTTTTCACCGGCTGAATGCCTTCAAGCAAAGCGTTGGCTTTATAGATCGTAGCATACAGGTTTTGCCAGATGCTCAGCACCGCGGTATTGCCGGTGGTTAGCGATCCATTGGTAAACTCGGTGGACACGGAACTGACGGTCGTCGTTTTCAATTCGTCTGTATAAGTGCCGATATACCGGATAAAGTTGGCATCCACCGTACCGAACAGGGTATAGAGGTTGGCGGTAGCCGCGACCGCGGAACTGCTGTCGCCGAATACTTTGTCAGGCGTCAGCTGGTTAGGGGGAAGATCGGTACTGGCCATCTTCCTGCACCCGGTGCAGGTGAAGATAAGCAGCGCGGGCAATAGCAGCCCGTATTTCAGGATATTTTTCATAGTGTTGTTTTTAGACCGAAAATGATGCTTTTCAATGGAGCCACGCCTCCGCTTCCTCCGCTGATCTCGGGATCAAAGCGCTGTTTGTTGGCGATCACCCAGAGGTTTTGGCCGTTAATATATAATTGGAGGTCTTTCAGGCCCAGGCGTTTTAGCAGGGCGGCCTTGGGTGTATAGGAAATGGCCAGGTTCTTTAGCCTGCCGTAGGAGGCGTCCGGTAACTGGGTGGAGTTGTATTGGGAGGAAACGATATTCACGGAGGCGCGGGGGATATCGGTGACATCACCGGGCTTTTGCCACCTGTTCAGCACGAACAAGGGGTCGTTATAGGGATAGGCTCCTAACAGTGGCTGATAACCCAGGTAACGCCTTTTCACGAACTCCATGGTTACGTCAAGCGCGAATCCTTTATAGGAAAAGGAATTGGTCCAGCCACCGAATAGATCCGGACTGGTCTTGCCTAATACCACGAGGTCCGCGGGTGTGGTGATCTTACCGTCGTTATTAATGTCGGCGAATTGCGCGATACCGGTTTGCGGATCGACCCCTAACAGCTTCAGTCCTTTTTTGACACTCAGGTCCTGGCCGACGATATAGGTGTTGGCATAGCTGGACCCTTCGATATTTGGAAAGCTTTGAAGCTTGTTTTTGGGCAGGGTCAGGTTGATCGTGCTGGTCCAGTTCAATCCCTTGCCGCTTAGGGCTTGTACTTTCAGGTCGAGCTCCAACCCGGTATTTTGGATCACTGCCGGGAAGTTGGCCTGGTAGGACGCGAATCCTGCGAGATAGGGGATCTTATAAGCGATCAGCTGTTTACTGCTGTTATGCCGGTACCAGGCCGTAGTGAACAGGATCCGGTCATGGATAAATCCCAGCTCCAGCGCTGCTTCGAGCTTGCGGGTGGTTTCCCAGCTGTAATCCGGGTTGGCGACCCGGGCCGGTGACAGGGTCGACGTGCCCCCGTAAACGGTTCCGGCATTATAACTGGATATATACTGGTAGTCACTGATCTGGTCATTCCCGGTCGTACCATAGCTGCCCCGGAGTTTTCCGTAGCTCAAAAAGGGGAGGCTTCTTTTGATCCCATTTTCTTCCGTGAATATCCAGGCTCCACCGATCGCGTAAAAATTGCCGAATTGCTTACCCGGTCCAAAGCGGCTGGAGCCGTCCCGCCGGAAGTTGAGATCGAGCAGGTATTTTTTTTTCCGGTTATAATTTACCCGCCCAAAGACCGAAACATATTTATACAGGGAGTAGGTGTTAATCTGGTTGACGATGGTGTTAGCGGCTCCGAGGTTACCCAGCAGGGCGGGGTTGCTGACCCCGTCGCCCTCCAGGGTGTATCCGGTATTCTCTACATGTTGGAAAGTGCCGGCGATCAGGGCGGTCAGCACATCCCCGGAAATCTCTTTCCGGTAATTGAGTTGTGGTTCCAGGATATAACGCTGGGAAACACTGTTGGAGAAATAGGCGGTAGGCAAGGGGTCAAAGGAGGGGTCCTGGGAATCCTGAGGCAGGGTGGCCACCTGGTCTAATGCGTAACGGTTATAACCCAGGCTGATCTTGGCATCCATTCCCGGGAACAGCTTGTAGCCTAACGAGGTGCTGACATTGATATAATCTGTATTGCTGCGCTGTTTTTGTTCCAGCGCCGCTACCGGGTTACTGATGTCCCAGTTATAGCTCCCGTCCGGGTTGCGGACCAGGAAATTGGGGGGAATGGAAAAAGCGCCGCTGTTGATGGCGGAATAAAGGGTGTGGTTGTTGTCTTTATTATAGTTGACGGACAGGGTGAGGTTGAACCGCTGATCATTACTGCTATGGTTGAAATTGAAATAACCGCCGCCCTTTTTATAGTTTTCATCACCGGGCAGGATGGTCCCCTCATTCCGGTAATTCAGGCTGAACAGGTATTGGTTATTCTCGTTACCGCCGGCGATACTGGTCTGCAGCGTGGTAACCTGTGCGGTTTTGCCATAAAAATAACGCTGCCAGTCGGTTGACTTCGTCGTATCCCATTTAAGCAGGTCGGGCGCTGTGTTCACATCTGGGATGACGCCATCATTGGCAAAAGCCTCCCGCCGGAGTTTCAGGTAATAGGGCAATCCTAATACAGGGTTTATCCGGCTGATCTTGCTGATGCCATGGGTGAGGTCCACCGTGACCCGGTCCCCGCCTTTTTTTCCTTTTTTGGTGGTGATCAGCACCACGCCGTTAGCGGCCCTTGATCCGTAGATCGCCGTAGCGTCCGCGTCTTTTAAAATATCGATGCTTTCGATATCGTCGGGGTTGATGATACTTAGGGGGCTGATGATGCCGTTAGCGCCATTCAGCGCTCCGCTTCCATAGGGTGAGGTTGACAGGAATGGAACACCATCTACGATGAACAGCGGGTCTGTACCGGAGGCCAGCGAGCCCTGGCCGCGGATTTGTACTTTGATGCCTCCTCCCGGCAAGCCGTTCGTCGTTTGTACCAGGACGCCGGAAGCACGGCCTTGTAATGCCGCTAATGGATTGCTGACCGGCTGGTTTTCGATCTCTTTGGCGGATATGGACGCGACGCTCCCCGTATTGAATCTTTTCGTGGTTGTTCCGTACCCGATGACCTGCACTTCATTGAGGGCGCTGAGGTCTGGTGTCAGTTGTATGGACAGGGGTGCTGTCCTGGTATGCTCAAAGGGAATACTGGCTTTTTGGAAGCCGATAAAACTGACAGTAAGTGTTCCGCTCTTGACGGTTACAAACAGCTTAAAGGTACCATCGGCGCTGGTAATGGCCGGTACCCGGGTACCCTGTAGCAGCACGGTAGCGCCGGGCAGGGGCTTGCCCTGTTCGTCGGTTACTTTACCGGTCAGGGTCTGGGAAAACTGGGGGCTGAGTTCCTGTGCGGGCAGCTTAAAAAAAAGGCAAAGCGTGGCCAGCACCATAAAAAATATCGTTTTTTTCATGTGTGTTTGGGGTTGTTTAAAAAATCGGGAAGAAATGCCCGTTCGGGCATGGATGGGATAGGTCAATAACGGCAGCCGGAAGCTTAACTATTAACTGATCGGACTGCCGTTATCGTTACTGGTCATTCCGGCGGGCAAATGACAAGTAACCATTGGTTCATGTGAATCGTGGTCATTTGTCGGCTCCTTTCTGCATTTCTTTGTGGTAGTTATACAGGGCAAGGGCCAGGTCGGGGAGCTTGTCCATGAAGTCGCCTAACTCTTCCGGCGTTAAGGTGTGCAGTTCTTTGCCTCTGCCGGTGGTACCGAAGGCAAACCATTTGAACAGCTCACTTTTTAGCGCGGGAGAATCAATGCCGGCAAAGATCCGCTCTAACGCTTCTTCAGCGCTGAGTAACTGGATCCGGTTGATTGATTTGAGTTTTGCGTCCATCCCTGTATATCGTTAAAGAAGGGTTTCTGCTGCTTTGCCGGAGCAAAAGAAGGCGTGGAACCCGACTTATTGCTCTGGAGGTACTGGTATACCGGGAAACAAATAAGTGAGCCCACGCCTATAGCGTAGGCATTCCACTTATCGACTCGTTTCCATTAAATTACCAGTTTCCCAGAGCGAGTTTTAAGTGCGAATGCTTCTATTTATCTATGAAGAATCGCAAAAATAATTAAAGTATTCACATCTAATCGATGCTTAAAACACTAAAGTAAGTAATTTTTTCCAAATGGTACATAACTATGTACCATTTATTTTACAAAGTAGAATGATATTTCGCTGATGCCAATTAGTGAAAATGATTTACGATTACGCTTAGGGGAGAAAATCGAAGAATTAAGGTCTTCGAAGAATCTTGGCGTTCGTGAATTTGCGTTAATTGCAGAAATCGAGCATCACCAATTGATAAATATTGAAAAGGGAAGAGTCGATTTACGGCTTAAAACGCTCAGAAAAATAGCTATTGGTTTAGACATCGAAGTACAGGAGCTTTTTAATTTTAAGAAAATTTCCTGATTTTTTTGGCGTTGCCTTTGGCCCAGGCTTTTCGTTACAAGTCCTCGCTTCGCTGTGGGCTTTTTACTGCAATCCTTAACGCGAGTATGGTCATATAGGCTATTTATGGTGGCCATAAGGAGGGATAAGGCACAGCAGAAACAGCAATATTCCACCCATTATCAAGAGATTTGCAAAAATAACCCCGAGCCATTCTATAAATCTGATGAGTCTCATTTGCTCATAAGATTTAAAGCCTTCAAGTCCTGTAATGCTTCTCCTGTAAAATCTTCTTCTGCCGATCCAATATTTAAATATGGCAAGACCCTTCATACCTGCGTTTGTAACAAGAATTGACGAGATGATTTGTTGCTGTTTCATGGCAAAAGGTTATATGCATATTTAACAAAATAAATATTTGTTGGTTTGTGCTTTTGAATTACAAGCTTGTGAACTCTTAACTACAATACCTAACTCGTTGTTAAAGGCTTATTAAATTTAAGGCATTGTGAAAAAAATCAGATAGCATCGACTCTGAATTTATAACTTTCTCATGCTTGAAATCCTATTCGATGGGTTTGTTCTACTACCTTTGATTAGATCAATAACCAACTCAATCTTGAATGTTTTATAATAGCATTATTTATGGTCGTATTTTTAAACTTATTAGTAAATGAATAATCTCAAATTTAATATGGATGTAAAATCTTATTTTAAGTATTTATTTTAATCTGTAGCTTTTATTACTGAGAGACTTACCTACTCGTATTCTTAGTCGTTTAAAGTAATTGAACTCAACCTTATTATTATGCCAAATCAGTATCAAGAACTAAACCAGAGAGATTACCAAACTGATTACGAAGATTTTGGCATCAGGCCACCCGCTAAATATAATTTTGATCGCTTACCTTTTGGTGACCTGTCTCCCCGCAGGTTTGAACAACTTTGCTTAAAATATTGTTACAAAAACTATGGAATGGAACTATGTACTCTGTACGGATATCCTGGCCAAAAACAGTATGGGCTTGATATCTTGGTGCGCACCGATGACGAAAAATACATCCTTTATCAGTGCAAAAGGGTCGAACAGTTCACAGGAGATGACCTCATAAAAGCTATAAACGTTTTCAGCGACGTAAAAAGCCAGCAAAAATGGTTTGCCAAGACTGCCGAATTCGTTTTGTTTTCTTCTAATGAACTCATTGATACTTCCTTCGTTGATACGCTGGAAGAACAAAGGAAACTGCTGGAAGCAGAAGGAATAAAACTTTCAAAATTAGGCAGCAACGAGATTTCTGAGGAAATTAAAAACGATGTTGATATTATATATGAGTTTTTTGGAGAGCTGTGGGTAAAAGCATTTGTAAAAAGAGAAGTTTATGAACCATATTTCGCCAGCCTGATTAGATTGCCTGAAAAAAAAGTTTACGGCCAAGTTCGTGACTATATTCCTAGAAAATTAACTAATCCCGAACGACCAACGAAAAAATATGGATATACCTATTATGATTCACAGCTATTAGCAGATCACATCAGTGATTGTCATGCGGAAAATAGGCCCGCCAGAGTAATTATTCGCTCGGATGCAGGGTTGGGAAAGAGCAAAGAGCTGGATTACCTAGCCTTTCATTACAGTACGACCAGCCGACTTTTTCCTATTATTGTCCGGTTAAAATTATATCGAGGCGACTTGGACAAGTTAATCAGCGCATTCTATGAATTTTGGCTACAGGTACCCAAACAAAGATTGTTGCTGTTATTCGATGGTCTCGATGAAATTCCTAATAATCTCCTTGAGAATTTTATAGGACAATTTAATTTTCTATTACAAAACTATGCTCCGGCCAATATCGTTACCACTGCTCGAAGCAGCTTTTCATTAAAGTCTATAGGAGACGGTGCAGATGAAATGAGCCGTCTTAAACCGCAATACCTTAAACCGTTAGATCAATATGATATTGCCAAGTATTATCAGGATCGGGGGCTTTCGGTTGCCAGCATAAAAAAATTCGACGATCTGTGTAAAAAGACCCGGTTGATGGATCTGCTGAACAATCCTTTCTATCTAAAAAATCTGGTGGATTTATTTGAACATCCCTCGTTATCTTTTCCGAAAGACCGCGCAGAAGCCATCAGTCAGATTATCGAACTAAAGCTGGAGGAGGACAAAATAAAATATCCATTTATGTTGCCAACAGCAGACTACCTGCTATTTGCGAAGAAGCTTGCGGTTTACCTGACACTCACCGGCCGAAATTCAATCGTCGAGGGACAGCTCAAAGAATTAACAATGCTGAGAGCAGGAGATATTCGTTATTGCTCACTATTAAGCTGTGAAGAGAATGATAAGGCGTTATCCATTTATTTTGAACATAATAATTTCCAGGAATATTTGACTGCCAGTTACCTGGATAGCCTCGATTGGGGCCGATTACAGCGATTACTGTTTCATGAACCTGTATTTCTCATCCTAAAACCGCGCCTGGTGAACACTGCGAATTACCTTTTCACCATAATGGAAAAGACGAACGACAAATACTCAAGATTTTTTCATACCCTTAAAGAGCATAATCCGGAATTACTATTGAGGTTTGAGAAAGATAAAATTGAGTTAGAAACCCGACTAGTAATTTTCAAACATTTGATCTTTCAAGGAAAAAAAGAAGGGTTATATTATTTGCGTGGTTCTTACGAGGTTCAGGATCTCTTGGCATTTGTTGATCACACTCCTGAAGCTCTGAGCTTTCTGTTCTCTGAACTTCAGGACGCTAACTGCACACCTGTTCATCAAAGATGTTTACTGGATATTTTACTCAATTTTCAAACCGAAAACATAACTGGCGGTAACCGGCAGCTACTTCGGAAGGAGCTACGGCATATCGTACAGTCAGATGAAACTCCGGCCATTCACGACATGGCAATTGATGTCATGACTAAGCATCTGTTTTTGGATCTTGCCGATATCCGTTTTTGCGTACGAAAATGTCCAAACGCAGATAATAAAATGGTTCGGGAAGCCACATTAAAGATGATCAAAACTGCGGCGGCAGAAGAATATTTTAACTATATCCTTGAGAGTGCCTCGATAATATTTCCAAAGGAATCAAATAGTTCAACTGTGTTAGGAAATGACTTTCTGGAAATTGTTCTCGCTTTTATTAATCCCCAAAGAGCGGTCACTTGGCTGAAATTTGCAATAAAAAATATTGAACAGCTGAGCATCATTTTGGACTCCATTTACGATCTGTCAGAACGCCAAACTATTCAAAAAATTAATGAAAAGCTGGCCGACCTATATTTAGTGACTGGAGATCAAACGATCCTGAATGAATATACGGCGTTCATTGCTGCTATCCATGCTAATCTTTCAGAGGGCAACAAGTGGGGTAACCTAGCATTATTTTTCATTAAGACGAACACCAGGGAAATCGCTTTGTTTTCATTATTGCGGGGGGAAGACAGTGTATTGTACCGTAGTTCAATTGGGGCAGATTTAGTCGACAATAACCTAATTGACCAACTCATAGCGCAGGTTCAGAGCGGTCAGATTGAAAAGGATGCACTGCGAATGACACGTATTTTCCTTGATCATTTCGATCGAAGGGATTGTTTTAAATATCTTGATGAAAAGATAGCGATAGCCTATCCTGACTTCTTTCAGCCAGTAACCAAATCTGCGTTTAATTGGGTCGAAATAAACCGACAGCGCACAGAAAGAGATTTCGAACTCCTTAAAAGCAAGAAAACATTCGTTGATGAAGCGAAAAGAATTTATAAGGAAGTAGCTCGGTTAAATGATTTTGACGAGGATTGGTTTATGCTTGAACGCAGCGAAAAAACAGAGATCAAAAGTATCGTGACTAATAATATCATTTTTCGAATGATCGAAAGTCAAAAACTGAACGGGTTTGACACGTTTATGCAATGGATCAACGAATGGAACTGGGATTATTATGTGTTTACACAAATGACAGCTTACGGTGTTGAGCAGAAAAAAGAATTACCCCAATATTGGCTAGACTGGCTGCAGTCTTACGTTAACAAGGTGATGTTAAGGAAAGTAGATTTTAAAAAGTCGCTTAAAAAAACGCCGGATGGTAGGTATGTTGGCACCTACGGCGCACGCCATCTTCGCTCCTTATTTATGCAAGGTCTAATCCAGCTGCCGCAAGTAGTTCTTTTTGATATGGTTTCATTCGATGCGAGCGGCTTTGTACAATTGACCCCAATGCCGGTTAATAGGGAATACCTCTTCCAAAGGATCCTGGAAAAGGTTGATGACGTCAGTTTATTCAAAAAAAGGATATTGATGAACCTAACGAAAAGGTTCCCTGAAACCAGAGTTCTGGAAACCCATTGTAGTATCTGCATCGTTTTGCAAATCACTGAATCGATTCCTTTGCTGATTGATCATTTGCAAAAGAAATCCACCCCTAACGATGTCAAAGACTCCTTGGTGACAACCTTGGTGGCACTCGGAGCCAGTCCTGAAATATTAGCCAGTGAACTAAAGCAGGTAAAGTTTATTACGGAGGATTGGCAATGGGGGCTTTTCAAACCTGTATTTAATGCAATCCTTAACGGAAAAAATATATGGGATAAACACGCCTGTCTCAAACTTGCCGAGAGGTCTGCTAATAAGCATCAGATCGAAAGTCGTTTGAAATGGCGTTTAATTAAAGCATCTCTTAAACTTGGGTCAACAAGAGCCGCAACTAATTTCTTTAAATACCTAAGCAGTAATAAAAGCTGGAGTGATTACGCCGATATTGATGCCAAAGATTTCGAAGCCATAGGTTCTTTCAATCCTAAAGAGATGATCAGGCGATGTATCAAAATACTTGGCCCATCGGTGCTTAAACATAGACAAGATGGGCCAAATTTGAGCGAACGGTTCGTCACTCAATTAATCAGACAACTGGCTGTAAAGCATTACGATTTAATGCTTTTTTCTCTCCAGTGTTATGAAGCCATGATCGAGGAACTCACCAAGCAAAATCCCGACCTAGTTTATTTACGATGGTATGAAAAGGACCTGGTTACCGATTATTACATCAAGGCCACAACATTTGAAAATGAACAGGAAGTATTAAATATGATTGATATGCTGCATTGAGATCCTTATTGTATGCCGCTATAAATTTTAGTCCGGTTTAAACCTTGTTTATGTACAATAATTATGTGGAGAGGGTGGTATTGGCCTATTATAAACTGAATGAAATAAATAGATTAATAAGCCTTTCAGAACTGTTTCCATGATATCGTTTTTCATATCTTGCCAGTTTTTTCCTTTTCTTCTTGAATAATGGAGATTAAGGACATTTTAACGTCTGGATTAAACCCCGGTAGGAAACCCAGCAGAAACTACCAGGTATTCCCAGCACTAGCACGCCCAATTTCTTTTAATAATGGTGGACGTCCAGGGAATCGCTTTTTTAATGCCGTTTAGCGCGCGGTTGCTTTTGCGCATTTATTCTAATTTTTTTTGTTTCTCCATCACAGATTTCGAACAATTTATTTCGCCATTCGACTCTGTTATAGTCAACGCTATTATTAACTTCAATTCCATGGAAATATCGCTTATTTTTATGAATAATGCCAAATTGCATAGCATTAAATCGATTATAAAGCCCAACTAACTGAGGAGGCCCTCCAACATAGTTATTGGTAATATTCTCAAGTGTTTCGCAAAAGCACTGGAAAACGGCACGGCTGGTTTTGGCCTCATTGCTTTTTTGAAATTCCTTAAACCGTTCTTCAAACTCAATTCTGCCGGAACCAATAATAAATAGCTTATCCGAATGTTCAGAAAATGTTTGGTTCCCAACGGACCATGAATCGCCAGCTTTCCTCCAGGTTATTTTCTTACAAAGGAAATCTATCTCTCCACTCCTACAAGCAAATAATATTTGAATAGTGTCGTCGACAATACCGATTGTCTGTGATGGGTAATCCGCGAACAATTCTTTTAATTTTTGGTAAAAGGCATCAAATTTTTCATCGTTCGTGGAAATAGCAGGGAATAAAAAGCCTTGATCAGAAAGATCAATCAACTGGTTAATTACGATAGACGGAAATAATACGTCTCCACAATAACCAATTATTACAGGGTGATTTTTACAGCCAAAAACTTTCCGTCCAAAGTCATAAGTTGCGGTTATTCCCCATGATATTCGGCTATCACTTGCAATGTTTAATGATGAAATTTTTCTGGAATCCATACCGATCCAAGAAACTACAAGTGTCATTTAATATTTTTTGTTAAGGTAATATTTATTTTTTGCTTCTTAGTCAACATGCTTTGATCAATCGTTATTTGGGATACAGTAAGTCGATACGAACTACACAGTGCAATCAATTTGGTCTGATCCAAACAGATAATATGCGTAAAACATAGAATTATGTGAACCATTTAAGCGCTCTTCGGTAGCCATTTTTAGAAGAACTGTGCTAAAAAATGAAAGTACTCATTACTCATTTTCCTTTTTCTCTAAGCCAATTGATTTATGCTGTCCATGAGTGCCTCATATTGATCTGCGTCAGTAGTTTTTATCCGGTTAATAACTGCGTTTGATACCCGGTGGATTTCGTCCATATCTATAGGCTCCATGCCTCTTTCGAAATGCTCTCCGATATGAGAATACTCATTTATAACCCGATTGATGAGGTTAATGGTGATGCTATCCCCGGCAAAATATTTGCGCAGCTTCTCGTCTGGTGTCATTTTATGACTTGGGTACTTGTAGAATAGGTAAGCTTCCAGAAATTTGCGCATGTTATTGCCAAAACTATATTGATAATTATGGTTGATGATTTCACGGTCACCTACAGAGCACTGGTAGATTTGATCGAACAGATAATTAAATTCGGTAATATAGTTTTTGAGATAGTCCGGTGCCAGTTTCAAGATAGTGTTACCTTTTGTTTTCCGTTCAATGATAAAATGCTTGATATCTGCCTTGTTTTTGCTGCCGGGCTGCGGTTTAAAATAAGGCGTTGTTAGTTTTTTTAGGTATTTTAAGAAGTCGAGGTTGTGGGTCGAAATAAACAGTTGTCCATATTTTTTTGGGCCAGCTATCACACTTTCGATCAGACTGAACATAAAAAAAATATGGTTACTATCCAGGCTCGATATTGGGTCATCAATATAAATAACCAGTTTGTGGCCATTGACTTGATCTTTGAGTTCATCCTCCATTTTTGCTATGAAATAACAAAAGGAGATAAGGCTGCATTCTCCTTCACTTAAATTGTTAGCATTTATGCCTTCCCGTTGGATAATAAATTTCATATTGGGCGATTCTCCTTCCGCGACCAGCTTTAATTCGTTATGCCCAAAAAAATGGGTCAGGTGCTGATTGACAAGTTCTGCACCTTTGCTTTCATCTTTAGCCTGCGCTTCTAAAGTTCTTTTTTCTTCAGCTAACCTTTTGATTTCTGCTTTTTTAGGCGTAAGGTCGGTGTGTAATTTAAGTAGTTCGGCATCTTTGGTATCAATGGTTTCCAATTCTTTCAGATAGTCGATATCTATGAGATAGGCAGCGATGTGTGCAAATCGTAAATCTTTCCTTGCCCGTAATTGGTCAAGAGCTAGTGAACTCGTTTTTTTATTATGGTCAGTTAGGATATTATTAAATTGCCTGAATACATTCAGAATGCTTTCTGAAACATCAGTAATCTCTGGGAGTTCACGCTCGCGAAAGATATCTTTTTCTCGTGCCCGAAGCTCAGTGATCAGTTGATCTATACTTTCGCTGTAAGTTTTGCTTGCGGATTTCCATGTTTTTAGCGCACCATCAAATTGGGGTTGTAGGGTCACGTAAAAACTTTCTTTTTTTAAGGTTAAAAACTCATTTAATCCTTTTTTTGCTTGCTCCAAAAGGTCTATTTTGCTCTTTATTGACGCTCTTAAATCCTCAGACTCTTTGCTGAAGTGTTCATCCAATTTGCTCCAGAGTTTATCGTCGATGATATTGCCGCAGAAACCGCAGGTTTTACGCTTGCCTTTGTGTTTATCTATCCCTTGCCTTACCCATTCCTGTAAAAGGTTATCGCTGATCAAGTCGGCTATTGGTGTACTGGGCTTGATCTTCTTTAAAAGAATTTCCTTGCAGTCTTTGTAATAATCCGCGAATTTTGGTTTGGATTCAGACAAGGGGTTAATATCTTCCAATGCACCTTCCTTTAATAATTTGACCTTTTCCTGTGTTTGCTCTGGGCTTAAGAAGTGTTTATTGAGATCTGTTCCCAATAGTGTGATATCCGCCTTAATGTCAGTTATTGAATAAGCCTTTTTTGCATTAGTGGCCAGGAAGAGATTACTGTCGATCTTGATTTTGTCACTGGCCCGCCTCTTCAATTTTTCATCCAGAGTGTTGGTCCTGTCCTCATTTAATTTCGCCAGCCGGTCAAGCTCTTTTTGCAATTTGTCTATTTCAAATAAAAGACCTTTGCCATCATCAACTTTTCCAAGAGCCTCATCAATTGCTGTAATTTCTTTATCAAGTTCTATATTTTTCGATCCGAGTATGGTAAATGGTTCTATGGTACCGTCATCATTGTACAACCACCCCAAGTTTTCCCTTACAAAATCGGTATTATAAACGCGGATCTTATGATGAGCAGCGAACTCATGGAGATTTGCCTGGGATATAACCTTGCCATTATCCAACGTAATTTGGAACTTACACTCAAGGTAGTTCTTATGCATGAGGTTGTCTTCAATGCATTTAAACATTCGAGCCAATGTCGTTTTACCGGAGTAGTTCCTTCCGTAAATAATATTTAATCTTTGGAATATATCATCACGGCCTATTGCTGTTTGCCAGGAATAACTGTTGAATAGTCCAAAATGACCTATATCAATTTTAGTAATCATTTGCTGAGGTTTGTGAAAGGTCGTTTGAAAGGTTACCAATCAAACTTAGGTATTAATTATCTTATTTTAAATACTAACGGATTACTAATAACTCGATGCAAAATATCAGATATGCCTTAACTGTTTAAATATTTCGTTGCTAAAAAATTTCCCTCAATTTCCAAATTAACTCCAGTGCCTCCAACCATCCGGAGTTTGCAAAGTGGTTCAGGATGGAAAGTAAATGATTAAAGTTTGCCTGATCTTTCAATATACCTTTATGGTCTGCAAGTATTCTCTCCGTCAGTTTCATGGTTTCCTGCATAGTCGTCTGGTCGTAGGTAAAACTATTCGCTGAAGCGCAGGCAACAGTATCCGAAGCTAACTCAAGAATGTAAACAGGATCGGCAGGAAATAAAAAGTTTAATAGCTGCATGAGGTAATAACCTGAATGTGCGACCATAAAACCTTGTTTTATATTTTTTGATTGGGTCAGGATTAGTGATAGCAATGGCTTTACTTGTTTAAGATAATCCTTTTTGTCTTTCAAAATCGCTAGCTTCGACTTACTTTTCACGTCTTTATCAACTTTAAAGAATAGTTGATCAATACATAAGTCTATCGTATGGAGCGGAGCGGTTATGGCAGGATCATTGAGTTCGAGTCCCTTAACCAAATCAAACTGACCAAGTATAAATTCTTCGATCAGAGAATATAGCTCCCGCTCGCTTGTTTTGCCTAATAGTGCTTCCTTTTCTTTGTTTTTAGAATCAAGGATTTCAAAGGTGCGCCATATGAATTCCCTGCAAAAATCTTCATTGACCGAATTGTGCCTGACTAATTCTAGTGCTGATGAATTCTCATGGTTCAAAATAACTTCCAGCAATAAATAAACGTACATTTTTTCAAGTTCGTTCTTTACCTTGATGTTATGGATTCTGGGACTAACCGTCCAAAGCGAATCAACTACTTTTTCGGTATTTTGAGTAATGACATCCTTGTAATACATCGCATGAATAACTTCATGGAGACAGTCGCCGTCTGTCTCATTTCGCATTCGCTCAGCAATAACAAACCAGTACAATTCTGGCGCTGCTTTATAAAAATACGACAATTCCCGTAACGCCTGAAAGCGTGGGTATACCGCTGAAATTGACCATGTATTCCGGGGCAATGTTGCAATGTGTTCCGCCGATATTTGACCAGGGCGT
>NZ_JBFUPN010000016.1:0-178343 GCF_041355315.1 Mucilaginibacter sp. RCC_168 | reverse complement strand
AAGAAGCAAAAAGAAAGCTTCAACAATAATAACAACCTATATTATTTGTTGAAGCTAATCTAAAGGCAATGACGCATTTATTAATTGGAAAGTTAATTACTTCAATTTATGCTCCGCAAAGTAAAGCATGCTGTTACGCATAAATATCGCAAAATCAGAGTCGGTTTTTCCATCGGTTGCTGTATATCTTTCATCGGCAACATATAGTTCAGCCAGGCCTTTATACGTTTCTGCCCGAAGGTCTGTTGGATCACTTACACCCCAAAAGCTGCGGATATTGGCATAATGATGGGCTATTTGTTCCTGTACCAAATCGCTTTCAGGCTCATGATTACGCAGTAGCTGAAGTTGATGAGCGATATTTTTTTGATCGGCCTTTAAGCGATCGAGGTCGAGCTTGTCCATTTCGCGCAGGGCATTCTCAGATCGGAGTACGGTATCTTCGCCCCATTTATCCATAGCCTCTTTGCGCCATGCGGCGGCTTGTTCTTTGGGAAGGCCTTCATATAATTCTTCCAGGTTGTTCATGGTTTTGTTTTTTAAGTTAATAATGGTTTTGTCAATGGTTTTCAGCAGTGTATTTAAACGGTCGCGCCTGGCCAGCAGGGCAGTCTTATGACCGGCAAGGGCCTGCACCAGTTCAAAATCCGGATCCTTTAAAATTTTAGCGATCTCTTTTAAAGGAAAATCAAGCTCCCGGTAAAAAAGTATCTGCTGTAGTCGCAACAACTCATCAGCCCCATATTGCCGGTAACCTGCCTTTGTACGTATGGCGGGTTTTAATAAAGCCATTTGGTCATAAAGATGAAGTGTGCGCACACTTACACCTGCCAGCTTTGCAATTTGTTTAACTGAATAATTTAATTTCATATGCCTGAGCCATTTGTTTGATCGCAAAGCTATGGTATCACGTAGGGTAAGAGTCAAGAACTTTTTGAAAAAAGTTTCTACTCGATGGCTTTAGCGCTATATTTGTTAACTTTTATCTGCTCAAAAGCCCCTTGTGGCTTATAAAAACGGGCCCAACTTTGTCTGCATTTTGTTAGTAAAAAACAAAATGTGGAAATTTTTAAAATACACTTTTATATATTAAAAAAAATCCCTATAATTGCAATCCGATTTTTACGGGCTAAAAATCGCTTTAAGAGCTAAAAATCATGGATTTAGTAAAATTTGTTGAAGAGCAATCAGTAGAAAAAAAGCAGTTTCCTTCCTTTAAGGCTGGTGATACTGTAAGTGTACATTATAAAATCAGAGAAGGAAATAAAGAACGTGTTCAGCTTTATCAGGGTGTTGTTATTCAACGTAACAGTACCGGAAATAATGAAACATTTACCGTTCGTAAAGTTTCAAATGGTATAGGTGTTGAGCGTATCTTCCCTATCAACTCTCCAAACATTGATAAAATTGAAGTGAACAGCGTAGGTAAAGTACGTCGTTCTAAACTATACTACCTGCGTGCCCTTACCGGTAAAGCAGCCCGTATCAAATCAAAAAGAGTTTAATTTCCCTTCTCCGTTTATAGCGGAAAAGTATTTGATATTGCAAAAGGCCTTTCTGGATATTTTATCCGGGAAGGCCTTTTTTATGGCGAAAAATTTTATTCGCCTTGTTAACGCTTAGCTTACTGGCGATTGTATGTTTGATTCCCTCTCCGCGCGTCATTGAGGTACGAAGCAATCTATATGCTACACAGAGCGTAATGATAAGTTTAAACTAAGCAAATTGACCTGCCTAAGTAGAGATTCGTGCCTCGCAATGACGCGGGGATTAACAGCTTAAATTATAGCGGATTAAACACAAAAAAGCCGGTCATTGACCGGCTTCTACTATATATCGCAATAATTAATTATTCCTGTTTGCCTTTAGGCTTGGGCGCTTTAGCGGCCGGTTTTTTAGGTGCGGCTTTCTTTACAGGCTTTTTAGGCTCTTCGGCTTTGGGGTGATCAATTACCAACGGTAATTCGCCTTGATGGACCTCATTTTCAATTACGGTTGGTTCTTCTTCTGCTACCGGTTTTTCTTCTGCTACCGGGGTAGTTAACGATTCCATGGATACCGGTTTAATGGAGGCAGTTTCTTCGGCAGCGGTAACAGTAGTTAAGGCGCTGGGCAACTCGGCCAGTACGGTACGACCGCCTTTAACCACATCGCCAATGTTTACTAATATTTTGGAGCCCAGGGGCAAAAATACATCCACCCTTGAACCAAATTTAATAAAGCCAAATTGCTGCCCCTGCTCCACAATATCGCCTTCTTTTACATACCACACAATACGACGGGCCAATGCGCCGGCTATCTGCCTGAACAACACGGATACGCCTTCTCTGTTTTGTACAACAACGGTAGTGCGTTCGTTTTCGGTTGAGGATTTAGGGTGCCAGGCCACCAGGTATTTGCCTTTATGGTATTTAAAATAACTTACCACACCCGACATCGGGTTGCGGTTTACATGTACGTTTACCGGCGACATAAAAACGGATAGCTGGATGCGCCTGTCTTTCAGATACTCGGTCTCGTCGGCTTCTTCAATAACTACTACCTTACCATCGGCAGGGCAAAGTACCGTGGTTTCGTTTGTACTGATATCAAAAAACGGACTGCGGAAAAACTGCACAATAATTACAAACAGCAGGAATGATAAAATGTATACGATCCATTTTAATGTGTGTGCCTGTGGTAGGTAGAACTGTATGAGAGCATTTAATACAAAAATGAACAGTACAGTAATGGCCAGTGAGGTATATCCTTCTTTATGAAAAGTCATAGTATGGGGTTGATTATTTTTTTGGTATCAAGTAGTTAGTATCAAGTATCAAGACCATTTGCAAAGTAATAAAAAAAAGTGCTCAAAAAATCTTGATACCTGATACTCGCTACTTGATACTAACTTATTGCAAAACTACTAATTTGAAATGAAGTAGAGGTACGCGTAAACAATAGGGGCCGCTAATAAAAGTCCGTCGAACCTGTCGAGCAGGCCACCGTGTCCCGGTAATATGCCGCCGCTGTCTTTTACGTTGATACTCCGTTTAAACATGGATTCTACCAGATCGCCCATGGTGCCGAAGCATGATATTAAAACGGCTATGCTTACCCATTGTTTCCAGGAAAGCTCCACGTAATAATGGCTCATGATCAATGCGGCTATCGCGCTGATCAGCACGCCGCCAAAAAAACCCTCCCAGGTTTTCTTGGGCGAATGACGTTCAAACAGCTTGGTGCGCCCAAACGCGCGACCAGCCAGATAGGCCCCGGTATCGTTACTCCATAACATGATCAAAAAGCCCATAGGGATATGAAAGTTAAAATGACCATTCATAAATGCCATAGCGTGGAAAAACAGAAATGGTACTACAGCCAAAAGGATTCCCAAAAAAGTAAAACCCAGGTTGCTGAATGGCGCCGGCGATTTTTTATACAATTCCTGTATATAAACAGCGCTTAAAGTTACCGGCAAAAAAAAGATGAACTTCCAGGCCGGGAAATAACATTGAGCCGCGAAAAACAGGAATACCAGGAAGCCGTTGATCAGGCCACTTTCGCGGCTGGGCTTAAAGCCGCCTTCGCGCACCAGTTTGTAAAACTCAAACAGGCAAAACGAGGTAAGGATTGTGTAAAATGCACTGAATACATAAGAGCCCAACAAAACGGAGCCCAGCATTACAATAACAAAAAAGAAGCCGGTAATGGCACGTACTTTCATTAATTTTGAATTAGTGATTGGGTGATTTTTGGAGCAAAGAGCAAGAATATTCGGAGTAAGGATTTTTTTATCTTTTCTGTATTCATCTTTTGTTCCTATAAAACCATCGGTCTAAATATCCTTGCTCCCAAAATCATAAACTAATTTGATTGAGGATCATGATCTCGATGGCTTTGCTAAAATCCTCCTGGTGAATGTATACTTCGATATTGCCAAAAGCTTTGTGTGATGAATCCTGCTTGTTGATCAAAACCGTATCGATGTGATGGCCGGTAAGTACCTGTTTAACAATTTCTGATTGATAAAAATTGGACGAGGTAAAAATTTTGATCCAGCCTTTTTCCATTAAAAATCAAACATGGGCTTTTTACGTGCTATATTCCTGTATATATAAAGCAAAATTAAAATAAATATTAAGCTAAACACATAGGCACCATAATTAAATACGTGCTGGTCATCCGGGTTTAGGTTAATAAGTTTGTGCTGATACAGGTAAGTAATAAGCACCGCCGAGCCATTGTTTAAAAAATGCGCCCATACACTTGTCCATACGCTGCCGCTCCAGGCAACAAAATAACCAAAGAAAACTCCCAGAGCCACACGCGGCAGAAACGAAAAGAACTCCATATGAAAAGCGCTGAATGCGATGGCCGTGATCCAGATAGCAGCATGGATATTGCCTGTCCATTTAATAAATATGGTTTGGATACATCCACGGAATAAGAATTCTTCGGCAATGGCGGTTAATAAGCCAACTACAAGTATCGCAAAAAGCAGGTCCCCGATGTTTTTCATGCTCAGCATGGCTTCAGTAGCTTTTTGGGCTTGCTGCTCCATGGCGCGCATCAGATCTTCAATGGCTTTAAGCGGGGCGGGTAAGGTTAGTTTTTGATTGATATTTACCAATACTTCCATCACCGGGGATGAAAACAACATGATCGAGAATATCAATACAAATAAAACAGGCGGAAAACTAAAGGTAGGCTTTAAATAAGTTGATGTGTCACGCACAATGAAACGTGCAAAAAGTACCGGGACGGCAAATAGCGGAATGGTGGTGCTTACAATCTGCAAAATCCATAAACCGTTTTTTACATTTGGGTTTGCGATGTTAAAGGTGCCTACATCTGTCCAGGTTTTTGCTCCATAAAGCACGGTGGTGATGCCCTTGGCTACAAAATAACCTATCCCGGGGACAAAGATCAGGAAGAAGAAAAGGAGCAGTAATTGTAATAACGGATGTATATCAGTCTGATAAGGTTTTATATCCTTAATGGGGTCTTTTATCATTTGGTGTAAAATTCGTATTTTTGCAACGCTAAAGATAAGGATGTCTGTACAAATAGGAAATATTGATTTAGGTGAGTTCCCGCTGTTGCTGGCGCCGATGGAAGATGTGAGCGACCCTCCCTTCCGTTATGTGTGTAAGCAAAACGGTGCGGATATGATGTATACCGAATTTATCTCATCTGAAGGATTGATCCGTGATGCCGCCAAGAGCAAGCAGAAACTGGATATATTTGAGTATGAACGCCCTATCGGTATCCAGATATTTGGCAGCGATATTGACCATATGCGCGAGGCTACCGAAATTGCATCGCTTGCAGGGCCCGATCTGATGGATATCAACTATGGCTGCCCGGTAAAACAAGTGGCCTGCCGCGGTGCCGGCGCCAGTTTATTACAGGATATTGACAAAATGGTAGCCATGACCAAGGCCGTGGTTGAAGCTACGCACCTGCCCGTGACCGTAAAAACGCGCCTGGGCTGGGATGACAATACCAAAAACGTGTATGAAGTTGCAGAACGTTTGCAGGATGTGGGGATAAAAGCCCTCACTATTCATGGCCGTACACGGTCACAAATGTATAAAGGCGTGGCCGATTGGTCGCTGATTCGTGATATTAAGAAGAACCCCCGCATACAGATCCCGATATTTGGCAATGGCGATATTGATTCCCCGGAGAAAGCCGCTAACTGGCGTATGGAGTTTGGTGTTGACGGTATGATGATAGGCCGTGCCGCTATTGGTTATCCCTGGATCTTCCGCGAGATCAAGCATTTTTTTAATACCGGCGAGCATCTGGATAAACCAACCATTACCGAGCGTATAGCTGCCTGTACCACCCATTTACAAAAATCAATTGAGTGGAAAGGGCCTAAAACGGGCGTTTTTGAGATGCGCAGACATTACTCCAACTACTTTAAAGGCATCGAGAACTTTAAAGAATATCGCATGAAACTGGTAACCGCCGGTACTTTGGAGGAGCTCTATGAAATTTTAGCAGAAATTGACGAAAAATATACTGTTGAAATGGCGTAATATTTGTTTAGATGTTTATATTTGGAACTAAACAGAAACAATTCACATGGTTACTACTATAACTGAGGGTGTTAAGGTTTCTATCGAGACCGTATATCAGCCCGAATATTCAAACCCGGCTAATGACCACTTTATGTTTGCCTACAAGGTGAATATCGAAAATATGAGTAACTATGCCATACAGCTCATCAGCAGGCATTGGTATATTTTTGATTCGAACGGCGCCAAACGTGAAGTGGAAGGTGAAGGCGTAGTAGGCCAGCAACCCGTTATTGAGCCGGGTCACGCGCATGAGTATGTATCTGGCTGTAACCTTAAAACCGATATGGGCAGCATGAAAGGCGAGTATCAGATGAACCGTTTGTTGGATAACGCCTCCTTTAACGTGCAAATACCCGAATTTTACCTGATCGCCCTGTACAGGATGAATTAGGATTCAGAGTCAAGAAATTAGAATCAAGAATTAAGACATATAAAAAGCCCGGTTGATTTATCAACCGGGCTTTTGCGTATATATAGAATTGATTTGGGGAAAGCGATTACCGGTGCCTTTCGTGCTCCTGCGGTCTCGGATTGGCATGCGGTCTTCCGGGTGCAGGATGACGTACCAACTGTCTTGGTGCACGCGCCATGTTGTTACGTTGCTGGTTTTGGGCCGGTTGCCGGTTATTGCCCGCATTAAGGTTATTTGCCGTTTGCCACTGATGCGGGGCTTTTGCAGTCTGATCGGCAGATGGTGCATTTCTATTTGCATTATCCTGATTAGCATGGTTGTCGGCGTTGTTGTTCACTTGCTGACGATTACCCCGGTCGGCATTGTTATTTGTGGCATCCGGCGATGAGGCCCTGGCCCTGCGGCCTTCAGTATTAAAACGGTTGCCACCCACCTTGTTCATAGCTGCTGTAGCCGGATGACCGTTATTGGCTGATGCAAACTGGTTGTGATCTTTACCCGCCACCTGCTGGTGATTGATCTGATCGTTGGTAGGTTGTACGTGCTGCTCGCGGGCGGCAGCCAGTTCTTCTGGTCTGGCCTGGGCATTTACGCCGCCCGGTCCATTAAAACTGGTATGGTTGTTATTTACTGTTACGTTGTTATTGATAACCGTTTTGTTAATATAAGTATTGTGTACCACGGTATTATTTACGTTAACCACAGCGGTATTGTACTGAAAGGAGTTGCCTGCCCATCTGCCGCCAACATAACCTGCACCGCCATAACCATAGCCATAGTTTACACCGCCGTAAAAGCCAATGTGCCGGCCCCAGTAACCCTGGTGAAAAATATAGATGCCGCCATCATAACCCCAATAACCAGGTGTCCATAAAAAACCAACACGCGGAGGAGCTACCCAAACACCTGGTACCCAGTAATATCCACCATCATCGGTATATGCCCAGTAGCCCGGGGTCCATAAATAGCCGTCAACGGGGCATGGGGGTTGTGTGTAAACCGGCAGGGCAGGTGGCGCTATATGTACCGATAAGCCTATACTTACCTGCGCGTAAGTTTTAACGGTTGCTAATGTGGTAACCAAAAGCAGCGTTAATATTTTAATGGTTTTTTTCATTGGAGTAATTTGTTTTTTAATGGTAATGAAGCTATCATGATCTTCACATTTATGCCCTTGCGGGGAGGTGGTAGATCATGATGGTTTCATGTCGATAAATTTTAACCAAACCTATCGGGGTAACATGAATATTACATTAAGATTTACCAGTGGCTTTATCGCTCTTCATAAAAGCTTCATAAATTGTAAGGCATTGATAATTAGTTAGGTATGGCATGGGTGTGTCTGGGCAATAGATAGTAAGACTTGCCGAAGTTTTTAAAATTTGATAAGACTTTAAATATGTGTCTTAAACACATGTAACATGCAAAAGATACAAACCGTATTTTTATTTTAGCAAAGACCAATTAATGCTATTATAAAGCTTATGGACAATTACCATTATGATGCCATTGTTGTAGGCTCCGGAATTTCGGGGGGATGGGCGGCAAAAGAGCTCAGCGAACAGGGTTTAAAGGTATTGATGTTGGAGCGGGGCCGAAATATAGAACACATAAAAGGCTATACCAATGCCAATAAAGCACCATGGGAATTGCCGCACCGCGATGTAGCTCCGCAATCAAAAATAAAGGAATATACGGTGCAACAGGAGGCGCATGGCCTTAATGAAGCCAATATGGATTACTGGGTGAACGAGCAGGAAAGCCCATATACGCAGGTTAAGCCCTATAACTGGCGGAGAGGTTATCACGTAGGCGGCCGCTCCTTAATGTGGGGCAGGCAAAGTTACCGATGGAGCGATTTTGATTTTGAAGCCAATGCCAAAGAGGGCATAGCTATCAATTGGCCGGTGCGGTATAAAGATATAGCGCCCTGGTATGATCATGTAGAACGCTTTGCCGGCATCAGCGGTTCTGTGGAAGGTTTACCGCACCTGCCCGACGGGCAGTTTCAACCGGCCATGGAGTTAAATTGTGTAGAAAAAGAGGTATCGGCCCGTATAAAAAAGCAATATGGGGGCCAGCGTCATATGATCATCGGTCGTACGGCTAATATTACGAAGTCGTTGCCAGGCCGAACCAATTGCCAGTATCGCAATAAGTGCGCATTGGGTTGTCCCTTTGGGGGATATTTCAGTACGCAATCATCCACCTTGCCTGCGGCGATGGCTACGGGAAACCTTACGGTTCGCCCATGGTCTATAGTTACCCAGGTATTGTATAACAAGGATACCAAAAAGGCAACAGGTGTAGAAGTGCTGGATGCGGAAAACAATAAAACATATACTTATACCGCGAAGATCATTTTTTTAAATGCCTCCACTTTTAACAGTGCCTGGATCCTAATGAACTCGGCTACAGATGTATGGCCCGGTGGATTGGGCAGCAGCAGCGGCGAGTTGGGGCATAACGTGATGGATCATCATGTAGGAGGTGCGGCCAGAGGGATTATGGAGGGCTATGAGGATAAATACTATTTTGGACGCAGAGCCAATGGTATATACATACCGCGCTACCGTAATTTATTTGGCGACAAACGCGATTATCTGCGGGGTTTTGGTTACCAGGGTTCGGCAGGCCGTGAAGGATGGAGCAGGGAAATTGCCGAACTAAGCATAGGCGCCGATTTTAAAGACGCGTTGACAGAGCCGGGAAACTGGGTTATGTCTATGGCGAGTTTTGGTGAAGTACTGCCTTATCATGAAAATAAGATCAGCATAAATAAGCAGGTTAAAGACAAATGGGGGCTTAATACTTTATCTGTCGATATTGAGATGAAGGAAAATGAACGCCGGATGGAAGCCGAATCGTTAAATGATGCGGTGGAAATGCTTGAAAAGGCTGGGTTGAAAAATGTAAAAGGATTTATAGCCCGCAAAAATATAGGCGCTATACATGAAATGGGCGCTGCACGCATGGGACACGACCCCAAAACATCGGTACTTAATAAGTGGAACCAGGTTTGGGATGCCAAAAATGTATTTGTTACCGATGGATCATTCATGGTGTCCTCATCCTGCGTAAATCCATCGCTGTCCTACATGGCCTTTACCGCGCGGGCTGCACATTTTGCTGTTAATGAGTTAAAGCTGGGGAATTTGTAATAGATAAAGGGTGATGTTAATAAAGTCGTCATTGAGAGGCACGAAGCAATCTCTAAGCTATACAGGGCCGCTTGACTTGGCGTAGACCCGCTCTTGGCCGCGGGAAGCCAGTTACTTTTGTCTTGATACAAAAGGTAACCAAAAGATCAAGTCACCAGAAATGCTTCTTTGCGCACAAGGCCTTTACCCAGCAAACCGGGCAGAACCACGGGCTGCTAAACCTTACCTCCACTTCGTTCGCTCAATTCCCGATGCTTCGGCAAGGTTTGCTAATGCCCCTGCAGCCGCACAGGTCACTATTGTTCTGCCCGCTTTCACCCGAAGCTGTTCTGCTGACGGGGAAAAGAAGAACTACTTAATAGCGTAAAAATCAATAATTCACTAAATCAGTAATTCAATAATTAAAAACCGCCCGAAGCTGTTCTACTGACAGAGGAACCAAAAAAGGCCCGGCATTCTACTTGCTTATCGCTCCCCCTTCAGGGGGCTGGGGGGCTCAGTTTCTTCTGTTAAACAAAAACGAAGCGTAATAAACCAGCGTAGCCAGCGCGCTCAGGGCGGCAACTACATAGGTCATGGCAGCCCACCAGAGGGCATCTTTGGCTTGCTCATGCTCCTGCGTGGTTTGCATAATGCTGTAATTGTTATCCAGCCAGGCCAATGCCCGTCTGCTGGCGTCAAATTCAACGGGAAGTGTTATAAAACTAAAAAAGGTAACCAATGCCAGCGCGGCAACACCTACCGCCAATACATATGGGTTGTTGGCAAAAAATAACAGCATAATGCCGATGAACAAGGTCCACTGGGTTAGGGTTGATGCCACATTGATAATAGGTACCATAGCCGAGCGGAAACTTAGCCATCCGTAAGCCTGTGCATGCTGAACGGCATGCCCGCACTCATGCGCGGCAACAGCAGCCGCGGCAATACTCCGGCTGTAAAAAACATCCTGGCTAAGGTTCACTGTTTTTGTTTCGGGGTTATAATGATCAGTGAGCTGTCCTTCAACAGAAATTACCTGTACATCAAATATGCCGTGGGCGCGCAGCATTTTTACAGCCACTTCCTGGCCAGAAAGGCCGGACAATAATGCCTCCTCTGAGTATTGTTTAAACTTGCTTCGAAACCGCCACTGCACAATAAAGCTTATCAGGGCGATCGCGATCATCAGGAACCAGGCCGAATTGTAGCCGATATATCCAATAATTATTGATAAGTGATTCATTTTATTAAGTCAAAAGTCAAAACGCTTGTCAATTTTATTATTCAAAAACTATTCCGATTCATTTACTAAGCCAAATTAAAAGACCTTATTCTGTGTAATGTTCTATTTTGAATTTTGAATTTTTACTTTTGACTTAAATTGGAACCTTCATTTTCATACTGGGAGCACACCGCGTTTATTGATCAGGCTGATGTGATTATCGTTGGCAGTGGCCTTGTTGGCCTGAGTGCCGCGCTGCATTTAAAAAAACAGCAGCCTAATTTAAAAGTATTGGTGTTGGAGCGAGGCTTTTTACCATCGGGCGCCAGTACTAAAAACGCAGGTTTTGCCTGTTTTGGTACAGTTTCCGAGCAAATTTCTGTTATCAATCAATCATCCGAAGAAGAAGCCATGCGTTTGGTAGCCTATAAATGGCGCGGCCTGCAACGATTACGGGAAAACCTGGGCGATGCCTACATGGATTATTATCAGCATGGCGGTCATGAACTTTTTATGAGCCACGAAAAAGACATCGCTCAAAACTGTATAGAACAGATCAGTCATCTGAATAAATTATTGCAGCAAGCTATTGGCCAACCTGACATTTATGCAGTGGCTGATGCTAAAATTGCAGATTTTGGCTTCGGTAATGTTAGTCATTTAATATATAACCGCTTTGAAGGACAACTGCATACCGGTAAAATGATGCGTACCTTATTATATAAGGTATATAATTTAGGCGTGCTGGTGTTAAACAATTGCGAAATATCAGCCATTGAACAGGAAGACAGTCATATCAGGCTTATTACTTCGCAAGGCAATTTTAAGGCTGGTAAAGTAATAATGGCTACCAATGCCTTTGCCCGTCAGCTATACCCAGAGCTCAATGTGATCCCGGGCAGGGGGCAGGTGATGGTCACCAAACCCATTCCCGGCTTAAAACTGAAAGGCACTTATCACTTTAACGAGGGTTATTACTACTTCCGCAATATTGATAACCGCGTATTGTTTGGCGGCGGCCGTAACCTGGATTATAAAGCCGAAGAAACCTGGGATTTTGGACATACCGATACAGTAAAAGAAAGTTTAATTAGCTACTTACACGAAGTGATTTTGCCTGGTCAGGATGTGGAGGCTGATTACTGGTGGAGCGGCATCATGGGCTTTGGCGAAGAAATTACTCCTATAATAAAACAAATACAACCCAATATATTTTGCGCTGTACGCTGCAATGGTATGGGCGTGGCTATGGGGAGTTTGGTTGGTGAGGAAGTAGCGGAGCTGACTTTGAAAGGATAAATCATTTCGGTCGCTCAAATCCTGACTTCTGCAAAACCTTGCTATGCCCCCTACAGTCGCACAGGCCACCATTGTTCTGTCCGCTTTCGCCCGAGTTTATCTACTGACGGAAGGCAAGAAGAATGCGAGACTTTAATCAATAATTCACTAAATCACTAATTCAATAATTAGCCCCGTTTATCTGCTGACTGAGAAAAACCTGTGACTTTTGGCTGAAGACTCAAGACTTCGAACTCATGACTTCCTCTCCTGAACTTACAACTCTATTCGGCCTGTTGGCATCGCCCCATTCGGAGAGGCAGTAAAGCACTGATTTCAGGCTTTGACCTAATTCGGTTAAGCGGTATTCTACTTTTGGTGGTACTTCGGGATAAACCTGTCTGCTAATGAGTTTGTCCTGTTCCAGTTCACGCAGTTGTAAAATCAGTATCCGTTCAGAAACATTAGGAAGTGAGTTTTTGAGCTGACTGTAACGCATACAACCCTGCAATAACAATCGCCATAAAATTTGAGGTTTCCAGCGCCCGCCTATCAGGTCGAGCGTGTAAGAGGTACCGCAGCCGGCCAGGATCAGCTTTTCATTTTCAAGGTTGGTGGAGGTTTCCTTTCTCATACTTACATTTATGTTAGTACTATACAAATTTATCAGTATGTACAAATGTATGGGTTTGGTGGTAGCTTTGCAACAGTATTAAAACAAACAGCACATGCAAAAATTAAAAGATAAAATAGCCTTGGTTACCGGAGGCAGCCGGGGTATGGGCGCGGCAATAGTAAAACACCTGGCACAGGAAGGCGCCACGGTGGTTTTTACTTATGTAAACGGAAAAGAAAAAGCACAGATCCTGGTAGACGAATTAACCGGCGAAGGATTAAACGTATTGGCAGTTAAAGCGAATAACGCGGTGGATGGTGAAATAACCTCAGCCTTAACACAAACGGTTGAAAAGTTTGGTAAACTGGATATCCTGGTCAACAATGCGGGAGTTTATACGGGTAAACCGATGGAAGAACATACACTGGATGATTACCGCTTTACTATGGATGTAAATGTGAAAGCGGTTTTTGAGGCAGCGATTTTCGCCGCGCAAAAACTGGAAAAAGCAGGCAGATTTATTACCATAGGTAGTAATATGGCCGATAGGGTTGTTGCGGCGCAGGGCACATTGTACTCCATGAGTAAATCGGCGTTAATTGGCCTTACTAAAGGTTTAGCCCGAGATTTGGGTCCGAAAGGCATTACGGTAAACCTGGTACAACCCGGCCCTGTGAATACCGATATGAATCCGGCAGAAGGTAGTCATGCTGATCATGCACGCAGCTTAATGGCCATTCCCCAATATGGCGATCCGCAGCAGATAGCTGAAGTTGTAGCCTACCTGGCCAGCCCATCGGCAAGCTTTACCACGGGATCCATCATGACTATTGATGGTGGGTTTAATTGTTAAGTTTTAAGTCTTGGATGGTATTTTTTGACTTAGGACTCATGGCTTAGTGCTTATGACTCAAAACAACTCCACCAATCTTTCCAAAGCCATTCCACGGGAACCTTTGATCAGGATGGTGGAGTTTTTTATCGGATGACTTTTAAGCCCTGTAATGGCATCTTCGGCTGTTAAATAAAAAGTTGCAACCAGATTTTGACTTTTGACTTTTGACTTTTGATTTTCAAACTCCTTGCCTATAAATATCCTTTCATCAACAGGTGTATCAAACGCTTTTTGAAGAACGGTAAGATGTTCGGCCGGCGATTCATGGCCCAGCTCAAACATATCGCCCAGGATAAGCACTTTTCGTTTCGCATCAATTTTGTCCATGTTTTCGATGGCTACGGCCATGCTGCTGGGGTTGGCGTTGTAGTAATCGCAGATGAGCGTATTGGTAACAGTTTGCACAATCTGCGAGCGGTTATTTTTAGGTTGATAATTCTCGATGCCCGCGTTTATTTCCTGTGCTGAAATTTTAAAATAAGTACCGATGCTGATGGCCGCCAAAATATTATTCAGGTTATAGGCTCCGGTAAGTTGTGTTTTAACCTTATAGTTTTCGCCGGTTGTATTGTTGGTCCATTGAATAGTAAGTAAAGGCGCGTTCTCGATGATCTCACCGCTGATGAGGTTGTCAATATCCTGCGTGCCATAATAAACCACATGGTGTAAATGCCGTGCTTCGGCCATTTCCATTAACACCGCATCGTCGCTATTGATAAAAACAGCAGAATTGCTTTCGGACTTGCCGACTTTCGGGCTTTCGGACTTTCGGAAGAAATCATACAATTCCCCTTTACCCTTTTTTACACCTTCAACACCGCCGAAGCCTTCCAAATGGGCCTTGCCCACATTGGTAATTAACCCGTGTGAGGGCTGCGAGATGCTGCAAAGCAGTTCGATCTCCTTCTGGTGATTGGCGCCCATTTCTATTACCGCCGCCTCATGCGTGGCATCAATAGTTAATAGGGTGAGCGGCACACCAATATGGTTATTCAGGTTGCCCTGCGTAGCCTGGGTTTTAAAATGTTGGGATAGTACAGCATTGATGAGCTCCTTGGTGGTGGTTTTGCCATTGGTACCCGTAAGCCCGATGACTGGTATTTGTAATTGCCTTCGATGGTGCCTGGCCAGGTCCTGCAGAGCGCTTAATACATCCTCAACCAATAAATATCGCTCACCCAGTTGATATTCCGGATTATCTATAATAGCATAGGCTGCCCCGGCTTCTATGGCTTGCCTGGCAAAAGTATTAGCATCAAATTGAGCGCCTTTGAGAGCAAAAAATAAGCTGCCGATGCCAATTTTCCGGGTATCGGTACTGATTACAGGGTGTTGCAGGTATAACTGATATAGTTGTTCAGTAGTCATATTTTAGTATCAAGTAGCGAGTATCAAGTATCAAGACTTTTTTTAGAAGTGGATATCTTTACCGGCATATTAAAACGCTTTAAAATTATGCATTTTTTTGTCTTGATACTTGATACTCGCTACTTGATACTAAATAACTAATTTTTGTTCATCCAGCTTATTACGGCTTTAATTTCGCCGTAGGTGTAGGCATCGCCTAAAACTTCTTTAAGAGGGGCCAGGCGTTCAGCGCCATAATTTTCTACGGCTTCTATAATTATGGGCAATTTGGTTTCTGCCACCAGTTCTTTAACATCCAGATCGCCGGTTTGTACAAAATAGCTCAAGTGGCTTTCGATGGTTACCTGCGAAAGACCCCTCGCCGCCGCGATTTCTGTAACGTTTTTACCCTGGCGGTATAAGTTAAAAGTTTCGGTACGGGTGTCTGTTCCGCTTCGGGGGGTGCGTGCAGGGCGCTCCGTTTTGGTTTTGCGCTCCCGCTTGGGCGATTTATAGGCGATCTTCGATTCCAGGCCTTTGGCTTTGCAATAATCCTTAACCGGCTGTAAAAGCTCGCGGCCATAACGGGCCAATTTAACATCGCCAAAGCCGGATATCAGCCTCAGCTCATCCAAACTTTGGGGCAGGTAAGTAGCCATTTCCAGTAAGGTAGCGTCAGATACGATGATGTATGCCGGCACATTTTCCAGTTCGGCAATATCGCGGCGGGTGTTTTTTAACCTGCTCAGCAATTCTGCCTCATGTGGCGGCGCAGCTTCGGTATGGTGCTCTTCGGTGGTTTGTGTCTCAATAAATTCAACCTTTTGCAGGCCTTTAAGCACCAGCGAACTTTGGCTGGTTAGTTTCAATACCGGGTAACCATCGTCGGTTGCCTGCAGATATTCCAGGGTGATCAATTCCCTAATGTAACGCTGCCGGTCGACCTTGCTGATATCGGCACCGATGCCGTAGGTTTTTAATTGCTTATGCTCTTCGCGGATCTTCTCATTTTTCGATCCCCGTAAAAAATCGATCACATAATTTACACCGAACCGCTCATTCAACCGGGATACCGCCGACAATGCTTTTTGGGCGATCAACGTACCATCAAACCGTTTAAACTCGGTCAAACAAACATCGCAGGAACCACAGTTTGGCGGGAAAGCCTCGTCGAAATAATTCATGAGATATTGCCTGCGGCAGGTTTGTAGCTGGCAGTATTTTACCATATCGTTCAGCTTGTTGAGCATAATGCGGCTTTGCTCTTCGTTGCCTTCAATGCGGGCAAAGTGCTGCAGCTTACCGGCATCGCCCGGCGAATAAAGCAACAGAGCCTCCGACGCTAAACCATCTCTGCCTGCACGACCGGTTTCCTGATAATAGCCCTCAATGTTCTTAGGCAGATCTACATGCACCACATAGCGCACGTTCGATTTATTGATACCCATACCAAAAGCGATGGTAGCCACAATGATCTTGACATCGTCGCGTAGAAAAGCCTCCTGGTTTTTGGCCTTAACCTCATTATTGAGGCCCGCATGGTAGGCTTCGGCTGCAAAGCCTTCATCTTTTAGGTCGGCGGCCAAGTCTTCGGTTGATTTACGCGAAAGGCAATAGATGATTCCCGATTCATCCGGGCGCTCCTTTAAAAAAGTGATAAGTTGCTTAAACCAACTCTTTTTCGGCGTAACCCGGTACGTGATATTAGCCCGGTTAAATGAGGATACAAATACCGCCGGCTGGTGCAGGTTCAGTTTTTCGAGAATGTCTTTTTGGGTAAGCTTATCCGCAGTAGCCGTCAAAGCGATCACCGGCACATTCGGGAACTCGTTTTTCAGTTGGGCAAGCATCAGGTATTCGGGCCTGAAATCGTGACCCCATTGGGATATGCAATGCGCCTCGTCAATGGCTATTTGTACTACGTTGAGCGTTTTTAAAAAAGGTACCAGTTTGTTTTCCTGGCCGAAAAGACGCTCGGGGGCCAGGTATAACAGTTTGATCTGATTGTTTCTTAATCGTTCCACCAGCTGGCGCTGCTCCTCGGGTGTTTGGGCCGAGTTCAAAAACGCTGCCGGAATACCGCTCACATTCAGACTATCGACCTGGTCTTTCATCAAAGCTATCAATGGTGATATCACGATAGTGAGCCCGTTAAGTAACACTGCGGGTAGCTGATAACATAAGGACTTACCACCACCGGTGGGCATCAACGCCATCACATCCTGCTTGTTCAAAACATGCTGAATAATGGCCTCCTGCTGGTGCCTGAAATTGCTGTAACCGAAATATTTTTGAAGAGCCTGTAATGGGGTCATATAATTAGATGTGCAGATGTTTTTAGATGTGCGGATGTGCAGATATGCAAATGTGCAAATTTTGGATGATGTCTGAACTCGAATCAATAGAATTTAAGAATTAACAGAATAATCGGATTATATTCTGTTAATTCAATAATTCTACAAATTCCGGTTCAGACAAAAAATCACCATATTAGCGTATCTCATAACCATATTTTTACTATGATAAAAAAGCTACTCCTTGTTTTAATAGCCGTTGCTTCGACATCGGCTGCTTTTGCGCAAAAAATACAATCGCCCGATGAGTTTTTAGGGTATAAACTGGGCGACCAGTTTACGCCGCATTATTGCATTGTTGATTACTTTAAATACATTGCCCAGGCATCAAAAAATGTAAAGCTGCAACAGTTTGGCAGTACCAACGAAGGGCGCCCGCTGCTGGCCATGTTCATTGCTTCGGACGAGAACATTGGTCGCCTGGAAGAGATACGGCACAACAACCTGCGCCTGGCTGGTATGGAAGGCGGCAGCGTTATAGCTAACGCCCCTGTAATTACCTGGCTGAGCTATAATGTGCACGGTAACGAACCGGCATCAAGCGAGGCCGCTATGTGGACCTTGTATGATCTTGTGGACCCAGCCAATACGGCTACCAAAGCCTGGCTCAAAAATTCCGTGGTGGTTATCGATCCATGTTTAAACCCAGATGGACGCGATCGTTATGTGCATTTCTATAATTCGGTAAGGGGCGTCGTACCCGATGCCAGCCCCACTGCGCGTGAACACGTGGAGCCATGGCCCGGCGGACGCGTTAACCATTTTTATTTTGACCTGAACCGCGACTGGGCCTGGCAGGCACAAAAAGAAACACAGGCACGCGTAGGCCTGTTTAACCAATGGCTGCCCCAGGTTCATGTAGATTATCATGAACAGGGATACAACGCTCCCTATTATTTTGCACCCGCTGCCGAGCCCTATCACAAGGATATTACCAAATGGCAGCGCGATTTCCAGGTAACCATAGGTAAAAACAATGCCAAATATTTTGATCAGAATGGCTGGATGTATTTTACCAAGCAGGAGTTCGATCTGCTTTATCCATCTTACGGGGATACCTATCCTTTGTACAATGGCTCCATCGGTATGACTTATGAGCAGGGCGGCATCAGCGCTGGCCTGGCTGTACTTACCCGCAGCGGCGATACGCTTACTTTTGCCCAGCGTATAGCGCATCATCACACTACTGGCTTAAGTACAGTGGAAATAGCATCGGCCAATGCTCAAAAATTGCTGGATGAGTTTAAAAAGTTTTATGATAATAACCGCACTAACCCTCCGGGCGAGTATAAAACCTATGTTATTAAAAATGATAATAACAATAACATCAATACATTGGCCAAAATGCTGGGCCGCAATGGCATCCAGTATGGTTTTGGTTTAGGGAACAAAACGGTTATAGGGTATGATTATTTTACAGGCAAAACCGAGCAATATAAAGTAGGCCCTAATGATATGGTGATCAATGCACATCAGCCCAAAGCTGTGCTGCTACATGTATTGCTGGAACCCAAAACCTTTATTGCCGACTCCAACACCTATGATATTACAGGCTGGGCACTCCCTTATGCTTATGGGTTAAAAACTTATGGCGTAAAAGAGTCGTTAAAACCAACGGCTACTACCTCGGGTATTGTTGAGCCGCAGCCACTGGCTAATACCCACGCTTATGCTTACGTGGCCAACTGGCAATCGGTTAATGATGTGCGGTTTTTAGCTGCTTTGTTTAAAAAACATATCAAAGTTCGCTACTCCGAAAAACCTTTTGAAGCGGCCGGCAAAAAATTCACGGCTGGCTCATTGCTCATCACCCGCGCCAGTAATGATAGGGCCGATTTTGACCAGGTGGTTACCCAAACGGCTGCATCCCTTAATGAAGGGCTCACGCCTTTGGCATCGGGCTTTGTTGATAAAGGCTCAGACCTGGGGTCAGACGCGGTGCGGTATATCCGGCAGCCACGGGTAATGCTCATATCAGGCGATGGTGTAAACGCCGAAGCGATGGGCGAGGTTTGGCATTTGTTTGAACAGCAATTGGGCTATCCCATTACGCTAATAAACTACCAAAGTCTTGGTCGTACCCGCCTTGCTGATTTTGACGTGGCTATTTTCCCGGATGGTAATTATGATGATTTTCCATCAGAAAAGCTTCAAGGCTGGATCCGCGAGGGAGGCAGGTTAATTGCCCTGGACAACGCGGTAGTGCAACTGGCCGACAAAAAAGGTTTCGCCCTGAAAAAGAAAGAAGAGAAAAAAGATGAGAAAGCGGAAGCTAAAGAAAAGGAAAACATTAAAATATATGGCGACCGTGATCGTGATGCCATCCGCTCCATGATTCCCGGCGCTATATTTAAACTCACGATGGATAATACCCATCCACTTGGCTTCGGTTTACCCAACTATTATTACTCATTAAAACTGAATGATGATATTTATGATTATTTAGGCAGCGAGGATGGCTGGAATGTAGGCACAGTGAAAAAGAACAGTTATGTATCGGGCTTTGTAGGTGCACAATCTAAACACAAAATTAATAACGGCTTGCTACTGGGTGTACAATCACTGGGCCGGGGTTCAGTGATCTATATGGTTGATGATCCGCTGTTCCGCAGTTTCTGGGAAAACGGCAAACTGCTGTTCAGCAACGCGGTATTTATGGTGGGGCAGTAGCCCCCTAACCCCCTAAAGGGGGAACTTTTGATTAGCAAATTCAATATAAAAAAATGGCCTGCATTATCTTTACAATGCAGGCCATTTTGTTTTATAGCTCCCCCTTCAGGGGGCTGGGGGGTTAATTCGCTCCTTTCACCCTTCCTTTTTCATCATCGGCGCCGCTTCTGTGTTCGCGGGTTTTTATTTTGTTGTTACCGAAGTTATAGGTAAAGGTTAAACGACCAACGCGTGAATCGTAGTTTTGGCGGATATCGAAATCGTTACCCAGGGTACGGCTGCTTAGGTTGTTGCGGCGCATGTAAAAAATATCGTCGAGGGCCAGTTTAATATTCGCTTTTTTGTTGGCAAATGAGTGGCTTACACCGGCATCAATGCCATAACGTGGTCTTATTTTGTAGATGCCATAGGTAAGCGGTGACTGATAATCGCCCCTGATCTCAAACTTATAGCTGCCAAAGGTTAATGTTTGTGTGGCTTTAACCTGTACGGTTACCTGGCCGTCGTTTAATTTACCGGTTCCTACAGAGTCTGATTTAAAGCCCAGGTAAAAGGTATTCACGTCAATATTGCCGGTCCACCACTTGGTAATGGTATATGGCGCGTTGATATTAAGGCTATAGGAGTTTTGGGTTTGCAGGTTAAGATTGGTTTGGAAAGATTTTTGACCTTCTGTTAATATGATCTCGGTGATCACATCCGTGGTGCGGCTATAACCTAAACTTACATTGATACTTTTATTATAGGTATAGTTAAACTCAAAGTTATTGGTGTACTGTGGTTTCAGGAAAGCGTTACCTTTTGAAAAGGTGTACGGATCAAGATAGTATACAAAAGGGTTCAGGTCATCATAGCCCGGGCGGTCGATACGGCGGCTGTAAGAGAAACTTAGCTCATTTTTATCATTTAGCGTACGGTTGATGAATGCGCTTGGGAACAAGTTAAAGTAGCTGCGATCAACCGGGGTGCTACCTAACAGGTTTCCGTTTGATTGGGTATATTCACCACGCAGGCCTATTTGTATAGACATTTTTTTGAACTGTTTATTCAGATTAAGATAACCGGCACTCACTTTTTCGGTATAAATAAAGCGGTTGGTGCGGGTAGTATCGTTCACATAACTGTTACCATTAAATATCTGGGCCTCCAGGTCGTTATCGGTTTTAACACTACTGAATTTTGCACCGGTTTCCAATTTTACAGTTTTTGATAATGGTTTGGCGTAATCAACCTTACCGGTATATATAGTAATGTTTGATGGTGTTTGGTTACGCAGCAGTTCTGGTTCACGTTGTTTGCTGCCATCAGCTAAAAAATAATTGGTATTATATTCAGCAATAGAGTTGTTTTTAAATTTTGAATAATCCAGATCCACGCTTAATTCCTGGCCGCTGGTATCGATCTTGAACCTGTCGTTCAGGTTAGCCGCAAAGTTTTTATAGCTTTGATCAATAGTGGACACAGTAGTCAAATATGAGTCGACACGGTTAGGTTTGGCGCCTAATTTGGTATTGCCATCATTATTGTCAACCTCAGAATTCGAATAGCCGCTCACTACAAAACCAATAGTATTTCTTGAGGTAACATCATAATCGGCACCTACGCGGTAGTTGTTATAATGATAAACATGCGGCATGCGGGTAAACTGGGTAAAATAAGTCGTGTCTATTGTATTTTGAGGGTTCTTTGCCCTGGTAACACGGTCAATATAGATATCACGGGTATTTTTGTTATCGCCACGGCTAAAGGTACCAAATACATTCAGGTTGCCTTCTTTGTGGTTTAAGTTCAGGCTGCTGTTATCCCTCCAAAACGCACCGCGGGCGGCGCCAACAGTAATACTGCCGTTTGTGCCCGATTGACTGTTTTTCTTTAGCTTGATATTGATGATACCTGAGTTACCGGCAGCATCATATTTAGCAGACGGGTTGGTAATGATCTCGATGGATTTGATGGTATTGCCATCTGTTGAGCGTAACAGGGTAGCCAATTGCGCTGCGCTTAAATAAGTAAGCTTATCATTGATCATCACGGTTACACCTTGTTTGCCTTTCAGGCTGATGTTGTCATCCTTATCAACGGTAACGCCAGGCGCTTTCTCCAGGATCTCCAATGCGGTGTTGCCAGCTGCCAGTACGCTGTTTTCCACATTCATTACCGTACGGTCAATTTTGCGCTCGATGAGTGGTTTGGTGCCGGTAATGGTTACACCTTTAAGCTCGGTGCTGCCTACATGCATGCTTAGCGCTGGTGCGGTAACGGTTGCGGCGCTCTCCGGAACGATGAAAGGAGTGGTTACCGCTTTTTGATAACCCACTACAGATGCTTTAACCAGGTATTTTCCTGAACGGATGTTGTCAAAGGTGTAAACGCCATTGTCATTGCTCAAAGCGCCTTTAACCACGGTTGAGTCGGTCGCCCTGATGAGGCTTACGGTGGCGTAATCCATCGGTTTGCCCTGCTCATTAAGCAATGAGCCAGATACCCTGGCACCTCCAGATTTACCCCCCTGGGCAAAGGAAGCGCTCCAGCTGATAACTACAAGCAGGAGGGTACAAAATATGTTGTTTATAAAAGTTTTCATGGTTTTGGTATTAAAAATGTTTGGGCAGTAAAAAGCCATCAAAGAGTTTGCTTCTTTTTAAAATTTGTGAATGAATGTTTTAGTTTATCCGGCGTTTACCGGTAATAGTTTTAGTATATTATTTTATATAGGCCGATTTTTTCATTGTGTTTGTTTTTATAGTTCAAATGTGCAAACAGATCCGGTTTTTGAGTAATGCTTTTAGGCGAAAACATCTAAACTTCCGGTAAACGGCCCAAAAACACCGATGAACATTACAACTCTTTTACTTTTATGTTATCCAGCCCGGTTAAATTCCCAGCTTTGTGTGGATTTTACATTAAGATGCTAAAAGTGGAGATAAGGTTACAGAGTATTTAAACTTTTTAATACCGGGAAGGCATTTTTAACCAGGTGGGCAATAAACAGGATTCCGCGTGTAGGGTTTTTAAGCGAAGTATTCGATGCCGTTATAAATTGTTCGGACTTTAGTGGAACGGCTGTTTTTGTGTTTAGAGAAAAGCAAAAGGGAATAATAAGCCCGCTAAATAATAGCAGGCTTATGTATTTTATCAGGGCTCTCATGATATAATAATAGGTTTAGGCAGAGTCGTTTACTGATCCTGGGTTTTCGCAGTATCAGGTACCAAATGATTTTTGATGCTATCGGCTTTTGCAGCGGCAGCAATGGCCGCAGTATCTATTTTACATTGTAAGCCATCAGCAGCCATAATGTATACAGAGCCGTTAGGGTTCTTTGGTGTATTGGCCTGTCCGCAGTCATATATGTTAAGGTCAAGATTCCGGTCAAGCTTTTCGTCAATAATCAGCTTGGCGTTCAGTGGGACTTTTAGTGTGATGTGCAGCTCCTGTCCGCGCCACATGGCACGTCCAAGTCTTTCCAGGTGACGATCAAATTTTAATACCGAATCTTTTTGTATAAAACGGTAACTAATGTTGCGGGCGTTGATCAGCGCGTCTTCATCGGTACGGCCTCTTGCGGTAAAGGATTCGACAAGCATGGGTTGTGGCACATCGCTCTTTTCTATATCGATATGTACACGATCTTGATGGTCAAAATCGTCGCCGTTATAATCATCATCAAGAATGATCATGCCATTAAACCTTTCCTTAATGCGCAGGCGGGTACTATCCTCGTTGGTTAAATACTTGGCATCATTCAGCTGTAAATAATAGGTGTTGTTGGGTGTTGCCTTAATGTTGATGGTTTTGCTCAGTTTAGCGCCTTCCTTAAAATCGGCCGAAGCTCTTGCACCATAGTATACAACCGCGCCCAGCGAAGCCAGCCATACGCATAATAAGGTAGTACCAATGGAGCGGTTAAAGGTGGCGTTTTTGAATAAAAAGCCAATGGTAACTAATATAAGTGTTAATAAAGGTATGGCTAAAAGCAGGAAACCACCTACAAGGAATATCAGGTTAGTATTCTCGTTAACAATATTGAATGGGAATATATGATATATATCTGTTTTACCGAAGGCGACAAAACCCACAAACACTACAATAAGCGCGATGGCTAACCCAAAACAGGCCAGCAGAATAGCAACCCCGATGAGTTTACCCAGCAAACTGCCGGTGCCTCTTAAAAAAGTACCCAGGTGTTCAAAAAAATCGCCCAGGAAATCGCGCACTTTATAAACAAAGGGGCGGGCTTCGTGGCGAAAATTGGATAGGTTTTCTTTTACCAGGCTCATTTCGTCCTCAAAGTTCTTTTTAAAACCTTTCAAGTCCTGTTTTTCGCCTTTCATGGCCATACGGTCGGCCCGCGAGGTAGCTTTGGGTACCACTATCCATAATATAACATATAATATAAGGCCGCTGCCCGCAAAAATTAAAGAGAGCGCAAAAGCCAACCTGATCCATACAGCCGGGATATCAAAATAATTGGCTATACCCGCGGCAACCCCGCTCACCAGGTGATCGTCCGGGTCACGGAAAAGACGGCGGCGTTCTGAATTATAACCAAAAGGATTGCTTCCAGCCGGTTTGGCCTCATCATCGGCCGATTCAAAATCTTCTACCGAACCCATTTGCTCAATAACCACTTTAACATCGGCCTCTACGATAACCTGTTTGTTTTGGTTGGCCAGTAGCTCGTTAAACATTTCGGCAATACGGTTTTCGATGTCGGTGGTGATCTCCAGGCTATCGGCCGACGTTGAAAAGTGACGTTTTACGTCGGTCATGTAAGCTTTGAGTACCTCGTAAGCATCCTCTTCTATATGAAATACGATGCCATTTATATTTATGATGATAGTTTTATTCATGATCTGTGATTTTTTTATAGGTCTTTATTTTCTCTCGCCGATGGCGGTTTGCACGGCATAAACCAGTTCCTGCCAGGTTTTATCCAGCTGTTCCAATACATTTTTTCCTTCTTCCGATAGCACATAATACTTGCGCGGTGGGCCTGAAACCGACTCCACCCAGTTGTAAGTGAGCAGGCCGTTATTTTTTAAACGGGTTAGCAGAGGATACAGAGTACCCTCAACTACAAGTAGTTGGGCTTTTTTAAGTTCAGCAATAATGTCTGATGCATATATTTCGCCCCTGGATATGATGGAAAGGATGCAGTACTCCAGTATGCCTTTCCTCATTTGGGTTTGTGTGTTTTCTACAATCATAATACAAAGATATATGTTTTAAATTGTATTATGCAATACATAGTACTATAATTATTAATTTTACTACTAAAAATTGAATTTTTAAAAAAAAATCATTGAATTGTAAGAATTTACTTGACTTTTTGATAATGTAACATTACTTTTATGATTAATTAACTATTAACTGATCTTATTATTAACGAAATGAAAAAACTTCTACTAGCAAGTTTGTGCATTCTGCTGTTTTCTATTACGCAGGTTTTTGCACAAAACCGTACAGTTACTGGTACGGTTACGGCCAAAGATGATGGCTTACCCCTTCCGGGAGTATCAGTAAGGGTAAAAGGGACCACAACAGGTACCCAAACAAGCGCCTCCGGAAAGTTTACTCTTAATGTACCGGCAAACGGCAAACTTTTATTTTCTTTTATTGGCTATGCCCCACAGGAAGTTTCTGTAGGTACTAAAAGTGTTATTACTGTTGTGATGGAATCTTCGGCTAAAAGCCTTGGTGAGGTTCAGGTTACAGGTGCGTTAGGTGTTAAGCGCCAGGCTAAAGAGCTTGGTTATGCCGCTACAAACATCTCCAACAAGCAACTTACCGAAGCCCGTCCAACCAACTTTACTAACGGTTTAACTGCTAAGGTTGCAGGTTTGGTTATTAGTACGGTAAACAACGGTCTTAATCCCGATACCCGTTTTACATTGCGCGGTAACCGTCACATTACAGGTAACAACTATGCGTTGGTGGTATTAAACGGTACGCCGATATCACCAAATGAGGTTACCACTATTAACCCTGATGATATTGAAAGCGTAAACGTGCTGAATGGTGCAGGTGCAGCTGCCCTTTATGGCTCTGAGGCGTCAAACGGCGCCTTGGTTATCACCACCAAACACGGAAGCGGAAGTGGCCAGCCAACCATCACCTACTCCAATACGTATCTTCGCGAGTCTGTTGCTTACATGCCGGCTTTGCAAAATAAATTTGGCGGTTATGGCGGTGAAGGTACTCCTTATCAGGATGCGGTAACCGGTTTTATTACTACTACTGTACCTTATGAAAACCAGTCATACGGTCCTGCTTATGATGGTCACATGCAAATGTTGGGTATTCCGTTGGAGGATGGTACCACACAGTCATATCCATATCAGTCTCCGTCAGGAAAAAGCTATGCGCGCCGTTTCTTTGTATCCGGTAACCAGGATCAGCATAGCCTTTCATATGCGGCTGGTGATGCCAATAACTCCTTCAATCTGACCGCTTTTCGCGTAGATCAGACAGGCATTGTACCGGATGATAAGTATAATAAAACACAGGTCCGGATCTCAGGAACCAAAACAGCTGGTATTTTTAGAGCCGAAGGAACAGCCAGTTTTTCACAGGGAAATACCGACACTTACGGTAACTATGGCGACATATTGAGCACCATATTCAATACCCCAAGCTGGGTGCCGCTTCAAAACTTTAAGGACCCAACTAAGCCATTTGCTGATCCAAGCACTTATTTTAACTCTTATGGTATTAATCCATACTGGAGTATCAAAAATTCAAGATCAATAAGACGTACTGATGTATTTAATGGTAGTTTCTCGGGTACTTTAACCCCAACCAAATGGTTTGATGCTACTTATCGCTTAAGTTATAATGGCGGTACTTATCAGCAAACAGATACCCGCGCCGAGATTGATTATACCCCGTATGCACTTAGCGACCCTACTCATGGTGGCAGCACCGTTGGTTCAAGCTATGGCGCGTTGATCAACCCCGGAACTGTAAATAATATTAAAGTTTTTGGCGACGGTAGTCTCCCAACCAACAGCGTTTTTGCCGGTCCTCAAGGATATAACCGTTTACAACAGGACATCTTAACCAACTTTCATAAATCATTTCTGAATGATCAGTTGAAAGCTAATTTATTAGTAGGTAATACCATTTGGCAGGAATATGCCAGCTTTGTTCAAAACGGATCAAATAACCTCCTGGTAAAAGATTTCTATAATGTAGGGTCTTTATTGGGTGTGCCAAGCGCTTCGGCCGGAACATTCAAGATCCGCCAGGTAGCCTACTTTGGTGATCTTTCATTAGGCTGGAGAGATTTCGCGTTTTTGGAAGGTACCTTACGTAACGACCATGATTCAAGACTTTCTGCAGCTAACCGTTCTATCTGGTATCCATCAGTAAAAGGATCATTTGTGCTTACCTCTGCTTTTGATGCCTTAAAAAACAACAAGATCCTTAACTACGCTAAATTAAGAGGTGGTTATAGTCAGGTGGGTGATGTAAACATTGGCCCGTATAGCCTGCTCAATACATTTGCATCAACAAGCGGTTTCCCTTATGGTAACCTTGGCGGATTGAACCTGAGCACGCAGCTAAATAATCAGAACCTGAAACCTGAGTTAACAAAAGAGTTGGAAGTTGGTACCGACCTGGGCTTTTTTGATGGCCGTATTAACCTGAGTGCCACCTATTACAATACACACACTAAAAATCAAACATTACCTATTACGGTTTCGCCAACAACCGGCTACCAAAGTACAATTCTTAATATTGGTGAAACACAAAACACGGGTTACGAGTTTAAACTGGACGTAACCCCGCTGCAAAAAACAGCAAACGGCGTTGGGGTTAGTTTAAGCGGTAATTTCGCTATTCAAAACTCAAAAGTGTTATCGCTGTTTGGCCAAACCAAGCAACTAACTTTAGGTGGTTATACCAATGCTACTACCAGTGCAGTAGTAGGCCTTCCCTATAGTGTTATATTCGTAACTGATCTTAACCGCGATCCGCAGGGGCGTGCCATTGTTGATCCGGTTACAGGCTATCCTTCATTAAACAGTAACCTTGTAAATGCCGGCCAAACTACACCTAAATACGTATTGGGTTTAACGCAAACCATCAGCTATAAATTTATTACCTTAGCTGTAACGGAAGAATACCGCGCAGGTAACGTTATCTATAGCCAAAGCTTACAATCAGCTACAGCTGCAGGTGTATCCCAGTTCTCTGTATCTTCAGATCGTCAGCGTTTTATTTTCCCGAATTCAGTGATCAACACAGGTACTGCTGATAACCCGGTTTATACCCCTAATACTACTGTAAGCGTTCAGGATGGTGGTTTAGGCTTCTGGGATAACGGCGCGTATTTCCAGGCCGGAAGTACTTATATAACCAGCGGCGCATTCTGGAAATTGCGTGAAGCCAACCTTTCCTTCGATCTTTCCAGATGGATCAAAAAAACCGGATTTATCAAACGTGCTAATTTTGCTTTTATTGGTCGTAACCTGTTTATGTGGCGGCCAAAAACCAATAACTGGGTCGACCCTGAGTTTGCTAACAGTGCTACTAACGGCGATATTGGTGTTAACAGCACCCAGCAAATGCCGGCAAGCCGTTTTTACGGAGCTAACTTAACAGTGACATTTTAACTAACAAAACGATGAAAAAGTATTTATCTATAATATTTGCAACGCTTGCTTTAGCGGGAAGCAGTTGCAAAAAGGATTACCTGGAATTATCAACTAACCCCAACCAGCCCGTAACAACAACACCCAACCTGGCATTATCAGGCGCTTTAAAGATCACTGCCGATATTACCAACAATGTTGGTCCGGGGGGAGGATCAGTAACGTCATACGTTAATTATGCCTGCTGGATGGGCTACCTGAGCTGGAGCACAAGCTATCAGCCTAATGTGGCCCTGTTATCATACCAGATAACCTCTGCCAATTATAATTACTGGACACCGCTATATTTGAATGTAGCCAATTATAATGCGTTAAAGGCTTCAACTACAAATCCGTACTTTCAGGCCATTGCTGATATCATGATCGCGTTTGATTTTCAGGCGATAGTTGATAACTATAATAATGCCCCATATACCGACGCTTTAAAAGGAACAGCAGTGCTGAATCCTAAATATGATAAAGGATCGGCTATATATGACGATTTGTTGAAACGTGTAGATGCGGCTATGGCATCTATCCAGGCTGCACAAAAATTAGCCGTGCCACCAGCCACTCCTGGTACTGCAGATATCATGTATAAGGGCGACATGACCAAATGGTTAAAATTTGCCAATACCCTTAAATTGCGTTTAGCCATACGCCAAAGTAATATTGCATCAAAAACGGTAGCTCTTAAAGCAGCTGTAGCGGCAACACAAAGCATCGGTTATATTGACGCTACCATGCCAGGTAACGTAAACCCTGGTTACCTGAATAGCGATGCCTTCAACGGTCAGCAAAGCCCGCTTTGGAGAAACTACGGGACAACGCAAAATGGTGGAGCGCAAGGCAACAAAAACCAATATCAGGCTAATAGTTACGGTGCTACCGTGCTTACGTCAAATAGCGATGTTCGCGGCTTTGTAGTTTATACAACAACATCAGGCGCCATCAGCGCAACTGCTTTGGGTATAACACAGCCACCAGTGGTTGCCCCAAGTAAAGTTGGAACAGGCTTGTTGAAATCTGCTACCATGGATGCGGTGATCATGTCGGGCTCTGAAGCTCTATTTTTACAGGCCGAAGGTGTTAAAAGCGGATATATTACCAGTGGCAGCGCCGAAGCATTATACAATGCCGGTGTCAATGCTTCATATGCCGAATTGGGTTTAACCACTGAGCAGGCAGCTACTTATCTTGCAGCTAATCCATATCCTACAGGTGAAGATGCAACAGATGCTAAACAGGAACAGGCTATCATTACCGAAAAATGGAAAGCCCTGGCTATTTATGGCGCATTTGAGGCATTTAACGAATTCCGCAGAACCGGTTACCCTAATAATATCCCGCTTTCTGTTTACCCGGGAGCTAATCCTCCAAACCAGGTTACACGCGTTCCTTATCCTGCTATTGAGTATCAAACCAACGCGGCTAACGCAGGAGCAGAAGGCAATATATCGGTATTTACCTCTAAAATATTTTGGGCTAAATAACACTTAAACGAAAAGAAAAATGAAAACGAAATTATATATTAAAACAGCTTTTGTCGCGCTGGTGTCTATGGCGGGGTTAAGCTCGTGCCTGAAGGATAACCAGCATTATGTGGATTTTGCAAGCGCAAAACCGCTGGTAGAATTACCGGCCGCTACGGGAGTCGGAGCAAATGGCGGCTTATTTGAAGCAGTTGCTCTTGATATTTCTGATACCCCTATTCCTATTAATTTAATGGTTAACGTGGCTGCGCCTAAACCTTTATCGACACCCTTAACGGTGAAAATATCTGTTGATCAGGCTGCCTTAACTAAGTATAACGCGGATAATAGTACGAGTTATGTACTGTTGCCAGCTAATTATTACACCAGTACCCTTACAACAACAATTCCAGCTAATCAAAACTCGTCTAACATAGTTATCAATGTTAAATCAAGTTTAATATCACCCACCAATACAAGCTATGTGTTACCGTTAACAATTACGGATGGTGGCGGACAGCAGATCAGCAATTATAAAACGGTTTTGTTCAATGTTCAGGTTAAGAACAAATATGATGGTACTTATACCGCTTCTGGTTCAAGGATTCACCCAACTGCTGGTACTTTCACATTTAATTATGATGTAGCTATGGGAACAGCTGGCGCCACATCAGTTTCAGGAAGCGCTTTAGCCGATTTAAAAACGGATTTAAAGATTACTGTAAATCCGGATAATTCAGTTACATTATCAAGTGTTTCTCAACCATCAGTTGCCCTACAACCAGGAACTGTTAATAAATATGACCCGGCAACCAAAACGTTTACGCTAAATTACTATTACAATTCAGCGGCTCCTCGTTTGATTTCCGAAACGCTGGTAAAAAAGTAACTAATAAAAAAAGCGATTAATATAAGGTGCTTCAGTTATTGAAGCACCTTTTGTATTTATTAAGTGAGGATTAAAGCTAATTGAAAAAAAATACATAACTTTTAAGGCACTATATCACATTCTATTGCTACCAATGAAAAAAATAATTCTTATAGCGTTAACTGTATTATGTAAAATAAGTTTCGCTCAAACCATTGCCGTAAACGGAACGGTAACCGACCAAGCAGGTAAACCAGTTGCTTTTGCATTTGTAAGTGATTCTCAGCATCCCTATGCCACTTATTCAGATCAGAGTGGGGCGTTCAGCTTACAGGCCGACCCTGCCTCTAACCTCATTGTAACCGCCAATTTTCATAATGAGGCGCGGGTTAAGCTGGATAACCCCTCCAATGTTAAAGTGGTGATGACTGCCGGGGAAGCCCCCAAACAAGATGTAACAACCAAAACAACCGTGGCCAACTTTTTTAAACCCGATGAAAACCTGGTTGATCATAACGTGTCTATTAACCGGATAGGCACCGGACAGGAAGGCCTGCACGGCAGCCGCTTTTTGTTTAATGATTGGGTACATGGTTTTGCCGTAACTCCACAGGATTCGCTTAAACAAAGCGATGTTTATTTATTTAACTATGATAAAGTAGGAGGTAACCTCATATTTACCCGTAATAAAACCACCGCCATGCTGGTGGTAAAGCAGGAAATAAAGGGTTTTACCTTGTTTGACGAAAATGCAGTGCCTTATGTTTTTGAGGATGTGCCCGCTATAAATGCCAAACGCTACGTGGAGGTATTATCTGCCGGAAAAAAATACAAAATATACAAAGACCTGGGCACAACTTTTATAAAAGCCAATTTTGTAACCAACGGTATTACCTCAAGCGGTAATAACTATGATGAATACAAGGACGAAAGTGTTTATTACGTTGTAAAGCAGGGAGGGCAACCTCAAAAGACCGAGCTTAAAACCAAAGCTTTAAAATTGGTATTTGCTGATGACGCTGATAAATTAAAAAAGTTCCTGTCAGATAATGAAGGGGAGATTGACGATAATTACCTGAAAGCGCTGGGTGATTATTTGAACCAGTAATAGTTATTAAGACAAAAGAGGCCGGCTTATCATAATAAGCCGGCCTCTTTTGTTTATTAAACAATTGCTCATTGCTCCCGCGAGATTAGCGTAGCGTATCTCGTGGGTTGCATGGTTAAAGCCTCCGGCTTTAGTTAAGCTGAAAGCTGAACCTACGTTTACCAGGGGCTGGAAGCCCCGAGGTAGAGGAGCCCTCCAACCAATTACAAACCTGCAAATACAACACTCGTCACATGGCCGGTAAAACATCACCTGAGTGTCCATTTTACACAAAATACAACAAGGGAGTTGTGCCCAAAAAACAGCCGCAATAAAATATATATTAGGTAGACATTATAGGTGATATATGCAATAAATAAGGATTGATAATTTGGAAAAATAATCGGCTTTCTCTAATATTTTATGTAATATAGGCCCGGCGTTGTGTTATAATCCCGCAAAATATATTATAATACAACCCAAAAATTCACTTAGTTCTAACTATTAATTGATCTTATTCACAAAAAATGAAAAAACTTCTACTAGTAAGTTTGTGTTTCCTGTTGTCAATTACACAAACATTTGCACAAAATCGTGCAGTTACCGGTACGGTTACAGGCCTGGAAGACGGCCTGCCTATCCCGGGAGTAACCGTCAAGGTGAAAGGAACTACAACCGGTACCCAAACCGGCGTCAACGGAAAATACACGTTAAGTGTTCCGGAGGGTTCAACACTAATCATTAGCTTTATTGGCTATGCAACACAAGAGGTACAGGTAAGGGGCCCTGTTGTAAACGTACGGCTTGCTATGTCAAGCAAGCAGCTTGGCGAAGTTGTTGTAACCGGCGCGTTAGGCTTAAACAGAACCCGTAACCAACAGGCTTATGCGGCCCAGCAGGTTGGCGGTGATGAGGTGAGCAAACAGCGTGGCTCAAACTTTGTAAGCGGCCTATCGGGCAAGGTTGCCGGTTTAGAGATCAGGCAAAACAATGCCTTAGGTGGTTCAACCAATGTGGTTTTACGGGGTACAAAATCATTGTTAGGCGGAAACCAGGCATTATTTGTTGTTGATGGGGTGCCTATGAACAATGGCGGCCCCGGTGCAGGTAATGCCGGTACCAACAATGCCGGCGCCAATACCGGAGCTAACACCGGTAATGTTGAACAAGGCAGGGGCGGTTATGATTACGGCTCGCCAATTGCCAATATTAATCCGGATGATATCGAATCAGTTACTGTACTTAAAGGTGCGGCGGCCAGCGCTTTATATGGTTCTATCGGTGCCAACGGTGTAATCATGATCACTACTAAAAAGCCAAATAAGGGTTTAGGTATTTCCTTTAATAGCAGTTTTGGTATAGGTAGTGTCGATAAGAAAACATTACCAACCTATCAGCACGAATATGGTGCAGGTTATGGTCCAATTTATAATAAAAAAGATGGTATTGACCCAAGCGGCTATTTCCTGACACAAGATGTTAACGGCGATGGAACCATTGACCTGGCTTCTCCAATGCATGAAGATGCCTCTTATGGCCACAGGTTTGATCCTAATTTATTGGTTTATCAATGGGATTCTTTTGTTCCTACTTCTCCAAATTTTGGAAAAGCAACTCCATGGGTTGCGGCCGCAAATGATCCGCTTAAGTTCTTCAAAACCCAGGTGAGCAACAATCAAAGCTTATTTATAACCAATGGTACCGATAACGGAAGCTTTAAATTAGGCTATACCCGTAATAACCAAACCGGTGTTTTGCCAAACAGTAATATACTGAACAATAGCCTTGATTTTGCAAGTACTTACAAAATAAACAGCAAGTTAACCGCGAGCGCAAGTATTAACTACACAAGGACCGATGGTCTCGGGCGTTATGGCAGTGGTTACCAGGCTGAGAATGTTGTGCGCAACTTTAGACAATGGTGGCAGATGAATACGGATATTCTGGCGCAAAAAGATGCCTATTTTGCATCTGGTGGAAAAGATATAACCTGGAACTGGAAAAGCCCAACCAACCTGGTTCCTAATTTCCAGGATAACCCATACTGGACCCGTTATAAAAACTTCGAAGCTGACAGGCTTAACCGTTATTTTGGTAATGTGAGTTTGAATTATAAGGTTAACGACTGGTTAAATTTAATGGGCCGTATAACAGTTGATAATTATTCAACGCTACAGGAAGAAAGACGTGCCTTTGGTTCGCAGGGCGTATCTGGTTATACCAGAAGAAATATCAATTTCAACGAAACCAATTTAGACTTCCTGGCAACGGTTGACAAAAATATTAATCCTGACTTGAATTTTAAAGGTTTGGCGGGTGTTAACGTCCGTAAAAACCGTTTTGAGTTAATTTCAGCAACTACCAATGGAGGTTTGATCATCCCGGACGTTTATGCTTTGGCAAACTCTAAAAACGCGCCGGCTGCCCCAATTGAAAATGATATCAGGTACGAGGTAGACGGCTTATTTGCCGATGCAACTTTTACTTATAAAAAGATGCTGGTTTTAGACGGAACAATACGTCGTGATGTCACTTCCACTTTACCATCATACAGTAACAAGTTTTATTATCCATCAATTAACCTGGGCTTTACCTTTTCAGAATTACTTAAACAATACAGTTGGTTATCATATGGTAAAGTAAGGGTTAACTATGCCGAAGTAGGCAATGGCGGCCAGGCTCAAAATACCAAAAACTTCTATGCATTTGGAACACCATTTGGTTCAAACCCACAATCGTCTATCGGAACAACACAAAATAATGCATCCTTAAAACCGGAACGTTCAAAGGCAAAAGAAGCTGGTTTAGAGATGCAGTTTTTTAACAGCCGTTTAGGTTTTGATTTCACTTACTATGATAATAAAACGGTTGACGGATTATTGCCTGTTGCTATATCAACAGCTACAGGATATAACGCTACCTACATCAACTCAGGTACTTTACGCAACAAGGGTATCGAGGTTTCACTGAACGGTACTCCGGTAAGCAGTAAACTGGTAACCTGGAAAATTGGTGTTAACTTTAGCAAGAACAACAATACAGTTGTGGAGCTGTATACTGATCCTACAGGTCAGCAATCAACAAATTTGTTGCTATCTCCGTTCCAGGGTGGCGTATCATTGAATGCTACATTGGGTCATGCTTATGGTGATATTCGCGGTACCGCTTATACTGACATTAACGGAAAGCCATACACCAAAAAAGATGGCGGCCGTGTAGTTGATCAAACTGGTGACAATGCCGGATATTACAAGCAATCACCAAGTAATAGCACTATAGGTAATGTTAACCCCGACTGGATAGGTGGTATTACCAACTCTGTGCGTGTGCAAAACTTTACTTTAAGCTTCCTGATCGATATTCGTAAAGGTGGTGATGTATTCTCGTTAGATACCTATTATGGTATGGATACAGGTTTATATCCTGAAACTGTTGGCAACAATGACCTGGGTAACCCCTCAAGAAACTCATTGGCTACCGGTGGCGGTGTAATTATACAGGGTATTACTCCAGCCGGAGTAAAAAACGCGATCAGGGTACGTAATGACGCTACCGGTTTATATGGTTATGAGCATAACCCGGCAGCTGGTTTTGTTTATGATGCAGGCTATGTTAAACTGCGCGAAGCGTCATTGAACTACTCGTTCCCTCAAAGCCTTACATCTAAATGGGGCCCGATTAAAGGTGTAGATCTTGCTGTAAGCGGCAGGAACTTATGGATCATCCACAAAAATGTTCCATATTCTGACCCTGAAGAAACTTTAGGTGCCGGTAACCTGCAGGGTTATCAGAGTGGTGCTTTCCCAACAATAAGAACGTTTATCTTGAACTTAAAAGTAAGATTTTAACCAATATGAAAAAATATATATGGGCACTGCTTCCGCTGGTTATGCTGGGAGCGTGCAAAAAGGATTTTGAAAACCTGAATACCAACCCTAAGCTTTTCCCTACTGTACCTGCCCCAACATTGATTACGCAGGCCGAGCGGGTGCTTTCAAATGCGCTTACATCAGCAAACGTAAATAATAACGTTTTTAGGTTGGTAGAACAACAATGGCAGGAAACCACTTATAACGACGAAAGTCTTTATAACTTTGATACCCGTAACATCAACAGAGCTATGTGGAATAGCTTATTCAGGGATGTAGCAAACAATTTAAAGTTAGCTAAAGACATTATCCCTGGCGACCCGACTATAGTGGGCGATGTTGCAAAAAAGAATGATATCGCTATCGCGGATATATTACAGGTTTATACCTTTTATTACCTGGTTACCACTTATGGTGATGTTCCGTATACACAGGCATTTGATCCTAAAAACAACTTCCCTAAATATGATGACGCGGCAACAGTTTATAAAGATCTGTTAAAACGTTTAGATGCCGATATTGCTGCATTAAGTGGTACAACCAGTTTGGGCAGTGCTGACATTATTTACGGTGGTGATGTAGCTAAATGGAAAAAATTTGGTAACTCATTTAAATTAAAAATGGGTATGACCATTGCTGATTATGACGCAGCTTTGGCCAGCACAACCGTTAAGGCAGCATTTGCGGCTGGTGTTTTCACAGATAATGCAGATAATGCTACATTGGTATACCAGGCTGCTACACCAAATACCAATCCGATATGGGTTGACCTTGTTCAAAGCGGCAGGAATGATTTTGTGGCCAATGCTACATTAGTTAACCAGTTAAATAACAGTAATGGGATCCTTGACCCTCGTGCAGCAGTATTTTTTACCCTTTATAAGGCAAAACCGACTGATCCAGGAATATATTTAGGCGCTGATCCAGGTGTAAAAGCAAACTACGAAAGCTTTTCGCATGTAGGTCCTACGATAACAACAACTACAGCCCCCGGTTTATTACTTGACAACGCTGAAGTTCAGTTTTATTTGGCCGAAGCAAAGGAAAAAGGGTTACTAACAGACGGAGATGCCGCTGCCATTTATTATGCAAGAGGCGTCCAGCAATCATTTGCTTATTGGAAAGCTGGAGATGCATCTGCTTATTTAGCTCTTAATCCGTATAGCCTTAACAACCTGGCTATTCAAAAATGGGTTGCCAATTATAACAGGGGCTGGGATGCGTGGATTGAAACCAGGAGATTAGATTTTCCGGTACTTCATAAACCAGCAACTGGAGCTTTCTCTGATTTTCCGGTTCGTTTCAAATATCCGGTTGATGAGTCTAGTGTAAACCCTGCTAATTACAAAGCTGCATCTGCGGCCATTGGCGGCGATGTGGTAACAACCAGGCTGTTTTTTGATAAAAATGTTATGCCTAAATAGTTAACCATAACGTTTAAATAATAAAAAAGGGGTTTGCCATTATGGCAAATCCCTTTTTTATTGCAGATTAAAATCAAAACGACTTATTTTTTATCCACACTGTATTTGCCCGGGCCAACAAATAATAAACCCGCAAATATCAGCGCATCTTCTATAGCATGAATAGCGCCCTTAAATCCTTCACCCTCGCCTAAATGAGTGGCTGCGGCTACAATAAGCGTCAGTATCATCAGTATACATACCGGGCGGAAGGCAAAGCCAATCAGGATGAGGAAGCCGCCAAAAGCCTCTGTGGCCGCGGCCAGAAATCCCCACACTACCGGCCAAAAATGTACGCCGATGTATCTGGTAGAATGGCCAAGGTCTTTCCAGCCGTTTACGCCGCCCATCAGCATGGGGTATCCGTATGTAATAAAAGTGATGCCCAGGCCCAAACGGATGATCAGCAGGCCGAAGTTTTTGTAATTGCTTAAATTGCTCAGTATAGCCATAAATTATAGGGGTGTTTTATTTAATATAATTGAATTTTGATTTAATATATAAAATTCTTTTCGGGAAGGAAATGATATATATCAAGAGAGGCCTTTACGCCATTAAAAGCCGGCACCGTGCGATTCCTTCCCTCGGAAAGGGGGAGGAAGGGATTTCATCGCTTGATAATTCTGTTGCTCGTATAAACCCCTCCTGCCTTAGCACTCATGCCATCCGCACCCCTCCTGTGGGCAGGGAATGGAAGAAATAATATCGAATAATGAATCTTAAATATCGAACATGGATCTCCATTCATCATTCGATATTAGGAATTCTGTGGTCGATATTAAAAAGTTTGTTCGCTTAGCGTCCAACAAATTTTAAGCTTACCTCCTGCCCCTGCACGGATAGCCGCGCCTTTTTGCCAAAAATTAAACTGCAATTATCGGGGATGTGCCCGGCTGGGAAATCAAAACATACGGGATAATCATACTCCTGTACAATGTCCATCACAATTTCGGGTACGGTTTGCCCAAAGGGGATATCGTTATCTTTCATGTCGGTAAATCCGCCAACTATGAGGCCCGCAAGCTGGGCAAGCTTGCCTGCCCGTTTCAGGTTGCGCAGCATACGGTCAACCGAGTAAAGATATTCGCCAACATCTTCTATAAATAATATTTTACCGCTATAGTCGATGTCAGACACCGAGCCGGATACGGTTACCAGTAGGGATAAATTACCGCCTACCAATATTCCTTTGCCCTGGCCGCCTCGGTTTAAGGCATGGGCATGGTATTGATAACTTAAGGCTTCGCCAAACAGGGCCATGCGCAATGTATCCAAGGAATGCGTGGAAGCATCCGGGATATTAACCGGCATTTGGCCATGTATGGTTTGAGCCCAATAATTGGCAAACAGATGGGTATGCAGCACGGTAATATCACTAAAGCCGATGAGCCATTTGGGGTTTTGTGCAAAACGGCTAAAATCAACCTTGTCAATCATCCTGATGGTGCCATAACCGCCCCGCGCCGCTATAATGGCTTTAATGCTGTCATCATCAATAAAACGTTGCAGATCCTGCGCTCTCAGATCGTCATCGCCGGCAAACTGGTGGTAGGAGGCTGTTACGGTATCGCCCAAAACCACTTCAAGTCCCCATGATTGTAACAGGGTCACCGCGTCGGTCATGGGCTTGGGCAGTTTTTTAGCCGGACAGGTGATCGCTATCTTATCGCCCTTTTTTAAGTAAGGAGGTAGGAGTCCGGAAGTTGGGAAGTCGGTAAGTCCGGAAGAAGCGGCGTCAGCAAGTTTATGCATAGACAATTATAATAAAAGTTTTGCTTTCGTTGCAGCGGCGCCTCACCTAAATCCTCTCCTTTTGGAGAGGATTTTATCCGACCTGTTTTAACCTGATGTAGTATTTGATAATCAATTTATGAATCTTTTTAAATCTTATAAATCCTGCCAGGAATTTGTTAAAAAGTGTTAAAATCAATGGTTTTGAATCAATTTTCAACAGTTTTTGAAAGGTTTTTGCTCCGATTATAACCCGAAAAGTGTTAAAATTAAGGTTTAAAAAGTTTTGGGTTGTTTGAATTTCACAATAAGGCTCATCAAGTAATCCTGAAAGTTTGATAAAAGATTTTAAGGCAAAGAAATCCGCAGCCCCGGACTTTCCGACTTAAATGAATTATCTTTGCCGCTTATTTACATTGCCGCATATTTCATGTCACAACTCAACAAATACAAACGATTCACTATAACATCTGCCCTGCCATATGCTAATGGTCCGCTACATATTGGTCACCTGGCCGGGGCGTATATCCCGGGCGATATTTTTGTACGCCACCTGAGGCTCAAAAAAAAGGATGTAGTATACGTTTGCGGGTCTGACGAGCATGGCGCCGCCATAACCATCAAGGCTAAAAAGGAAGGCACTACGCCACAGGCTATTATAGATAAATATCACGAGCAGATAAAAGATAGCTTTGAGCAGTTTGGGATAGCTTTTGACATCTATCACCGCACCTCATCGCCCATACATCATGAACTGTCGCAGGAGTTTTTCCTGAACCTGTATGAGAAAGATGAGTTTATTGAAAAAATAAGCGAGCAGTATTATGATGAAGATTTTGACCAGTTTTTGGCCGACAGATATATTATTGGTACCTGCCCCAATTGCCATAATGAGAATGCCTACGGCGATCAGTGCGAAAAGTGCGGTACGTCTCTAAGTCCAACCGACCTGATCAACCCGGTATCAACACTGAGCGGAAAACCGCCGGTTTTGAAACCAACCAAACACTGGTACCTGCCGCTGGATAAATATCAGCCCTGGCTGGAGCAATGGATTGATACCAAAGAAGGGAGCTGGAAGGTAAATGTTTTTGGGCAATGCAAATCATGGCTTAAACAAGGGCTGCAACCACGTTCCATGACCCGCGACCTGGACTGGGGCATCGACGTTCCGCTGGCAGATGCCAAAGGCAAAAAACTATATGTTTGGATGGACGCGCCTATCGGCTATATATCTGCCACCAAACAATGGGCTATTGATAACAACAAAGACTGGAAATTATACTGGAAAAAGCAAGCCGACGAGCAGGATAACTCTTGTTTGATCCATTTTATAGGGAAGGATAATATCGTGTTCCACTGCATCACTTTCCCATCCATACTGCATGCACACGGCGAATATATTTTACCGCAGAATGTGCCTGCCAATGAGTTTCTGAACCTGGAGGGCGATAAGCTTTCCACCTCGCGCAATCATGCCGTTTGGCTGCACGAATACCTGGAAGAGCTACCCAACAAACAGGACGAATTGCGTTATGTGCTAACCTCTATACTGCCTGAAACCAGCGACAGCGAATTTACCTGGAAAGATTACCAGGCCCGGATCAACAACGAACTGGTAGCTATATTAGGCAACTTTGTGAACCGGGTGATGATATTAATGCACAAGTTTTATGAGGGCAAAATAGAGGGTGAAACTGACCGTATTGAACTAACTGACCAGGCGCTGAACACTGAATTAGGTGATTATTATGATGAAATAGAAAAGAACCTGGAGGCTTACCGTTATCGGCAGGCCCTGCAGGCGGTAATGGATATAGCCCGCCTGGGTAACCGTTACCTGACCGAAAAAGAGCCCTGGAAAACCATTAAAACTGATCCGGATGGAGCTAAACAGGCCTTGCACAATTGCCTGCTGCTGATAGGGCATTTAGCAACTTGTGCACAGCCATTTTTGCCTGCAACGGCTAAAAAGATCATCGGTATGCTGAACTGGCCCAATGAGGTGATCCATTATGACCAGGAGATCTATTTTAACAATGGGCACCAGTTAAACCCGCCGGCACTGTTATTTGAAAAAATAGAGGATGAGGTGATAACGTATCAATTGGAAAAGCTACAGACTAAAAAGACTGCAGCAGAGCCACCAAAGTCAATAGATGTGCAACCGGCTAAAGAAAGTATCAATTACGAAACGTTTGCCACTTTGGATATCCGTACAGGTACTATTCTGGCGGCCGAAAAAATAGCTAAAACTAAGAAACTACTCAAGCTGACCATTGATACAGGTATTGACGTACGCACAGTAGTTTCTGGCATTGCAGAATACTATGAACCAGAAGCTATTATCGGTCAAAAGGTGAGCATACTGGTAAACCTGGAGCCCCGTGAAATAAAAGGTATTTTTTCGCAGGGAATGATCCTGATGGCCGAAGACAGTACAGGCAAGCTTAGCTTTGTAACCCCTGTAGATGATTTTCATAACGGAGCAGTTATCAGGTAATTAGATATGCGGATGTGCATATTTCAAATGTGCAGATATGGAAACAGGTCACTAACAAATTTTGCAAGTGAGGGTGTGATTTTTCATTGATAATTTGCACCTTTGCAAACTGTTTGCAGATTTACCATTCGGCAAGCCATAAAGGTCCCGTAGTTCAACGGATAGAATAGGAGTTTCCTAAACTCTAGATATGAGTTCGATTCTCGTCGGGACCACAAAATGACCCACCGTATGCCAAGTATGGGAATAAAATTGAAAAGCCTTTAGATGAAAGTCTGAAGGCTTTTGTTTGGAAACTATTTTTAAATTTATGAAAATTTTGTAGCCAATAATGGAAGCATTTATTACATATGATGGTTTACCACTTAGCTCAGGTGGTGCCCATCATTTACGGACAAAATCACCTCATCAAATATATGCTTCGACCTTTACTTTTTTAGAAAAATACACAGATAGTATTTATGCTGATAAAGTTTATATACAGCAATTAAAATTTAACCTTAAAACTGCGTTGAAGTATTCATTAAAATTTGGCATGCCATCTTTTGAATGGAATAATTTTTTAGCGAACGGCTTAAAAGTTGTTTATTGGCCGATTTATAGTAAGAATCTCGATAAGCATATTAATCATATTGCCGAAACCGATGAATTGAGTTTGCATATATTATGGAAATTTAAATTTATAGACTTTAATAGTAAAGAGATTTTGCCCGGACAAAATGAGATCCCTAATATTGATATTCGACTGAGCAATTCACAAATATATATATCTCTATCTGCACTAAAGTCAACAGCATCTGCTTGGTTCGCATTTCCGTTTAGTAGTTTGACAGCAGATAACTTATTATATATACAAGGTATCCAAGAGCTATTGCCGTTCAAGTTTTCTAAATACTCCTGGCGATTGTGGAAAAAGTCAAAGAGCGGTAAATGGATTCCTGAAAAATTTCAGTTTAATTCCTCCAAACTCCCAGCACAACACAATCAACCATAAAGAAGTTCGAGTTTTGTAGTTTAAGGATCATTAAAAAGCTCGGTAGTTTTCCATATCACCGAATTTTTTAATGGATTTTTTGTACGGGAACTTTTTGAGCATTCACATATGCCTTATCCAATCCAGAATATGGCCTAACAACCATGCCATACTTGCTTTCTTAAAGTTCAGTTAACATTAGTAGTGTAGGTTTGTGCCACTAAGTCATGGAAACTGCTGATGCCATTTTACTTTCGCGTATCCGGGAAGACGATCATTCGGCTTTTGACCAGATGTTTGAACGTTATTGGGAGCGGCTGTACAGAGCTGCCCTTTTCAGACTTAATGATGAAGCGCAGGCACAAGACCTTGTACAGGAGATTTTTATTAAACTCTGGCAGCGGAGGCATACCTTATCCATTCAAACCACGCTGGAGCAATACTTACTAAGCGCTGTGCGCTTTAGCGTGATCAGTTATTTCAGATCGCAAAAAGTTACGCATGTTCGTATGGAGGATGCCTTACAACGGGTAGAGCTGCTTGAAAATTCGATCCATGACCATGCCGGCTATCTTGAGTTGGAGCAAACTCTTGAACAGGCCGTTAAACATATGCCCGAAATGCTGCAAAGGGTTTATGAGCTACGCAGCGAAAATCAATCGGTAAAGGCTATTGCCAGTGAGCTGGGTTTGGCCGAACAAACGGTGAAAAATTATATCTCCGAAGTGTTGCGAAGATTACGCATTGTTGTTTCTGAAAAACACCCCGAACAAAGCGCCGCTTATATCGCCCTGATATTATTGGTGCTTTACAATTAATTAACAAAATGTTGATGTAAATTATAAGTACCTCCATGGCTTTTTAACGACTTACTGTTGAAAACCCCAACATGGAGCTACGTAAATTTATAAAACAACTTCGCCGGTACCAGCAAGGTACAACTAATGAAACTGAAAAAGCCATCATTGAAGCCTGGTATGATTCATACGGCGCAGAAAGTGAAAAGCAAGCTTTATCAACAGAAGAACGTGCGCATGTCAGAAATGCCATGCAAACAAACATCCACCAATCTATCCATACGTCAGCACGTCCTTTATGGCCCAAATACCGCATTGCGGCAAGTGTTTTATTATTATGCGCTTTATCCTTATTGATATATTTCGTGCTTAGGCCTGCGGCTCCGACTCAGGAAACCTTTACTACTTTACGCACGCTTAACGGAGAGATCAGGAAGCTGACTCTGCCCGACAGCTCGGTTATATGGCTGAATGCACAAAGCAGGATGCGTATCCCTTCTAATTTTGATAAAAACATACGCCTGGTTTATTTAGATGAAGGTGAAGCTTTTTTCGAAGTAAAACACAACAGCCATAAACCATTCAGGGTTATTACCTCCCCATTGCAGGTACAAGTTTTAGGAACCTCGTTCAATATCAATGCCTATCATGGCCTGCCCCATGTTAAGGTCACCGTAGTTACCGGTAAGGTGGGCGTGAGTAAGGGCGCAAAAGTACTGTCATTTCTTACACCGGGGCATGAGATCACTTATCTGACCGCCCAGGGTATTTTTGAGCTGAAAGAAGCGGATGCCAGTCAGAGCCAAAGCTGGAAAGACGGCGATACTTATGTGAACCGCGTAAAATTTGAAGAATTATCACTTGTTTTTAAAAACCTGTACGGCCTTACTTTAAAAGCCGACAACCAACATGTACATGACTATCTGTTTAGCTTGCGCATTAAACATGGTATGCCCGCTTCAGAAGCGCTAAAACTTATCAACGCAATACATAATGCTCATTTCAGAAAGGAGGGCACTAACGTAATTATTTATTAGCCCTAATTAATAAAGAAACCGGTCCCTGTTTCAGCAGGAGCCGGCTTTAGTTTTCAGCAGGTGAAGGTTTGCCGACCCCGCCTGCCATGCTCAGCAACTATTTGACTCATTACAAAGCAATCAAAAATATGAATTTCCATACACAGTTATGCAGACAGTTTATGCGTATCTCTTTTTTACTTATTTCCATATCAATAACCATAGGCCTGGTATCGGTACAGGCCACTGAGTTAGCCGCTCAGGGGGTGAATACCCGGGTAGATATCAGCTTCGGCAACGAGGATCTTTCTTCGGTTATCAAAAAGCTGGAGCAAAAGGCCAACGTGGTATTTGCCTATGACGATGTATTTTTAAAACTCGCCAGCAAATATACCGATGCGGCGAACTATAAAAATGAAAGCCTGAAAAACATTCTTATGGCCCTGTTCAAGGGGCAGGAGATCGGTTTTAAAGAGCAGGCCGGTAATATCATACTCTACCGCCAACTTTCCGGGCGGATAAACGGGAGGGTCACCGATGAAAACGGCGAACCCATGCCAGGCGCGTCGGTCAGTATCGTGGGTACCTCGTACGGTATGATAACCGATCTTGATGGCAAATATAACCTCACTCTGCCTGAAGGCGCTTACACCGTAGCGGTCACCTTTGTGGGTTACAACCGTTTTGAATCGGCCAATGTAAAAGTTACTGCTTATCAAGCCACGGTGTTAAATATCCGTTTGGTGGCGGATAATCAGCTTAAAGAGGTTACGGTAAGTTATGGTAAGCAGCGCGCCCGCGAAATTACAGGTTCAATAGCACAGGTTAATGCCGCGCCATTACAGGATATGCCGGTAATGCAGTTTGCGCAACAACTGCAAGGTAAGGTAGCCGGTGTATCGGTTGTGCAAAGCAGTGGTCAGCCAGGTAGAGGGATAGATTTCCGTATTCGTGGCGCTGCATCTTTTTTTACGGATAACCAGCCCCTTTTTGTAATTGATGGAATGCCTGTAACCGGTAGCATCAACAATATTAATCCCGATGAAATTGAGAGTTTTAGTATCCTGAAAGATGCGTCTGCCACGGCTTTGTACGGTTCAAGGGCGTCTAACGGGGTAGTATTGATCACCACCCGCCACGCTAAACCGGGAGGAGGCACTTCGGTGGAGTTTAATGCTAACTATGGCGTGCAGGTACTTCCCGGTAACCGGGTACCGAAAGTAATGAACGGCGAGCAGTTTGCGGAGTTTATGAGAGAGCGGGCACAGGATGGTTTGTTATATGAAAAGAATTATACCATCGCCAATGATTATAAAGCCGCTTACCTCGATGTCGACCCATCAAGCTATGGTACCGGAACCAACTGGTATAAACTGCTTACGCGCACCGCGCCTATTCAGAGTTACGATGTAGCGATACAATCGGCAACCGAAAAATCATCTTCTACTGCCATAGTAAGTTACCAGGATCAGCAAGGTGTTTTAATTAACACGGGGACACGTTTATTTTCTGCACGTTTCAATAAAGATCTGTCTGTAGCCAATGGCAAACTAAAAGCAGGGATTAATTTGGCACCAAGCTACCGTTTGGATCATAACAACCGTTTAACAACGGATGGTGTGGGTGGCTTATTTGAGCGCATCTTCGAAGCCAGCCCGCTGATTTCTCCTTTCAATGCCGATGGATTTTATCAGCGCAATGTGAGTTCGCCAGGCATGGTAGCCTATGTTAATCCATTGGCACAGTTTAATCTTACTAATGATAATTACAAAACTACACGCATACTTGGAAATGCTTACCTCAATTACGAGGTTATAAAAGATCTGCTTTTAAAAGTAAACGTAGGCGTTGATAAAGGTGGCGAAACACGTAACTATTACCAGTCTGGTATTGTAACGTCTACAGCTAATAACCCCACGGGTACCAGCAGCTCGGTGGATAATGGTTCATATACAGCAGAGGGCTATCTGAACTATACTAAAACTTTTCATCAGGATCATCATTTCGAAATATTAGGTGGATATTCTGTCCAAAAGTATTCATCAACTTCAAATACGCTAAGCGGCCTGGGATTCCCGAACGATGATATCCCGTACCTGACCGCGGCCACCAGCGTAACCGGTAATAGCTCGTACACAGCTTATTCGTTATTATCGGTTATCGGCCGTATCAACTATAATTATAAAGGTAAGTATCTGCTGCAGGGAGCATTCCGTAACGACGGGTCTTCCCGCTTTGGTGTAAATTCCAGGTACGGTAATTTTCCTTCTGTATCGGCCGGTTGGATAGCAAGTGACGAGAAATTTATGGAACGTTTAAAAGTTGTTGACCTGTTTAAAATTCGCGCCAGTTATGGGATAACAGGTAATAATTTCTTTTCGAATAATTATGTAGCACAATCTACTACTTCAAATTACTATTACAATTATAATAATACCATTACCCAGGGTACTACACTTAGTAATTTGGGTAACCCCAATTTGCAATGGGAGCGGAGTTTACAACTTGATTTAGGGTTTGACCTGAGTTTGCTGAAAAATCGTATCAGTTTGACTTATGATTATTATCACAAAATTTCTGACCACCTGATTCAAGCCAGGGCGCTACCAACATCATCGGGTTATACAACTGTTTATGATAATGTAGGTAAGCTGGCTTTCTGGGGTCATGAGATCACGATCAATACGGTTAATATTAACAAGCGTGATTTTAACTGGAGCAGTTCTTTCAATGTATCGTTTGATCGTAACCTGATCAAGAGCCTGGTATCACCAGGATACATCCGTCGCAATAACACGGTATCATCCGATTACTTCAGGCAACAGGTTGGTCATCATTTAGGTGAGTTTTACGGGTTTGTTTTTGAAGGCTTGTATAAAGACGCGGCCGATCTGGCCAATTCTCCAAAATATCAGGCTACGGCTACCTCGCCTAAGGGAGTATCAGATATAGGCACTATCAAGGTTAAAGATATCAATGGTGATGGCGTGATTGACGATGTGAACGACCGTACATTTATAGGTGATCCTACACCTAAATTTACCGGCGGCTTTACCAACCACTTTACCTATAAGAAGTTCGACCTGAATATCCATACCTCGTTTTCTGTAGGGGGTAAGATCCTTAATGCCGCAAAATGGGCTTACCAAACCAACATGGATGGTTCGCGTGTGCCACTTGCTGCGGCGCTTGACCATTGGCGTTCGGTTGAGAACCCGGGTTCGGGCATTTATCCTCGCACCGAAACGGGCACTACAGCGCTTGGACGTGCTGTAAACTCCCAATGGATCGAAAACGGCTCGTACCTCGCCATAAAAAACATTTCGCTGGGATACACGGTGCACTTCAAAAATAATTTCGCGTTTAAATCTCTCCGTGTTTATACTTCAGTTCAGCAGGCTTTTGTATTTACCGGTTACTCGGGTATGAACCCCGAAATTAACCTGAGCGGGCAGGACCCAACCCAGGGTATTGGTGTTGATGAAAATGCATATCCCATACCCAGGACTTTCTCATTAGGCATTTCAGCCTCCATAAAATAATCAAAAGCAAAACTTTAAAAAGAGCACAATGAAAAGAATATATATTTTGATGGGGCTATTATTACTAACAGCTGCCTCATGTAAAAAAAGCTTTATTGATTTAACACCCCAATCGTCATACAGCGATCAAAATTATTATAAAACCGATGCCCAATTTGGGCAGGCGGTTACAGCTGCATATTCTGGCTTGCGGCTTGTGGTGTCAACAGATTATCTGTTTTCTGAGATGCGCTCGGATAACACTATATATCAATCTTTTTTAAATAACAGGGGTACGGCATATACGGATCGCGAGAAACTTTCCGATTTTATGGATGCTTCAACCGATAGTTATACTGCAGCCGAATGGCAAAAGCTTTACTGGGTAGTATCCAAAGCTAATATTGTTATCTCCAGGCTAAAGACGGCATCAGGCATTGCTGATGCTTCAGTAAAAAGTTATGACGGGCAATGTAAATTTCTGCGTGCGCTGATGTACTTTAAATTGGTACGGTTGTTTGGTGGCGTTCCGTTGTTTATTAAAGAAGTGACTACGCCGGAGGGTGCCTTTTTGCCGCGATCGTCTGTAGATGATGTATATAAACAGATTATTGCTGATGCTACAGATGCCATAAACGAACTGCCGGTGCCAACAAAATTTCCGCAAACGGGTGCAGCTACCAAAGGTTCGGCTACCGTGTTGCTGGCCGATGTATACGTAACCTTAAAACGCTGGGCTGATGCAGAAGCGCAACTAAGCACCTTAGCGGCTATGGGTTACAGCTTAAACACCAATTATGCCGATGCTTTTTTACCTGCCAATAAAAACAGCAAAGAGTCGTTGTTCGAGGTTCAGTTTTTAGATGGAACAGTCACCGGTTCCACGCCTGATTCATTGTGTTTTCATTTCCTGCCCCGAAGTAAAAATACATCGTTAATTACTACACTGGCTATTGACAATACTACAACCGGTGGCTGGAATACACCATCCCAGGACATGATCAGTGATTATGAAACCGGAGACAAACGTCTGGATGCCTCTATCGGTATGGCCGAGGGTACATATGATGGCAGTAGCTATTTTACTTATTCGGCCGTTAAGAGCGTTGTAAATTACAGTGGGCCCCCAAGTGGAAAAACAGCAGTGCCTTATATCAAGAAATATGAGCACACACCAGGCGCCATAACCGGCTCTGCGGATGATTTTCCGATCTACCGTTATTCAGAGGCTTTACTATTACTGGCCGAAGCCCAAAACGAGCAGGGTAAATCACCGCTGTCGGCTTTAAATACGGTTAGGGCCCGCGCAGGTCTGGCGCCAATTGCCGGTGCTGATCAGACAACGTTGCGCAATACTATTTTGCATGAACGCCGTGTTGAGCTGGCATTCGAAAACAAGCGCTGGCACGATCTGGTGCGCACCGGTAATGCAGTTAATGTAATGAACGCTTTTGGTGTTAAACTAAAAACCCAGATCAACTACATCTCGCCTGATTCATACATTGTTAATAGTAATAAACTGTTATATCCTTTACCTCAGGCTGAAATAGGCTTGAATACATTGCTTACACAAAACCCTGGTTATTGATCTGATATTTTTTACGTCCCCTCGTGCACGTAAGGCAGGAGGGGATATTATTAATCTTTAAACAAAAAATATAATGCCGAATTACAGAAAAACATTTATAGCCGGGGCTTGCCTTGGCCTGTTATTACTGAATTATCATGCAAGTGCCGAAAGCAATTTACCCCTGGCAGATACGGTTTTAAATACTCCAGGTCCCGACGCGGTGGTTAAACCGGGTGATTTTTGCATCGCGGTACTGCCCGATACCCAATATTACCTGGCCCAGGCCCAGCTTGGCGGAACCTTTGATATGTTCAAGGCCCAGATTGATTGGATAAAAAAGAACCAGGTTAAGGAAAACATCGCTTATGTAGCGCACATGGGCGATATTACAGAGCATGGCGATAACCCGGTTACGGCAAAAAGCGAATGGTATCTGGCCAAAACCGCGCTTTACGGCCTGGAAAATCCAGTAAGCATCCCTTACGGTTTGGCTGTTGGTAACCATGACCAGTTTCCGTCGCAATACCCGGTTAAGGGCACTACCAACGGCTATAATCAATATTTTGGGGTGAAGCATTTTGAGGGCCGCTCTTATTATGGTGGTCATTACGGCAGTAATAACGATAGCCACTATGATCTGTTCACCGCTGGCGGTGTTGATTTTATGGTGCTGTTCCTGGAATTTGATGTCTTTAACGAAGACCAGGCAGGTATGTACAGCTGGGCCAACCAGATCTTAGCTAAATATGCAACCCGGAAGGCAATTGTGGTGAGCCATTCCATTTTACATTTTAATCCGGTAACCGGTTCCAATACACCACAGGCCCCTTTTAACGCGCAGGGTAAAGCCATTTACGAAAGCCTTAAGGGTAATCCAAACCTGTTTATGATGCTATGCGGGCACGTAGGCGACAATGGCGAAGGTTATCGTACCGAAACTTTCAACGGACATACCATTAAAACTTTCCTTAACGATTATCAAAACCGGCCAAACGGTGGTAATGGTTTAATGCGTCTGTATAAATTCTCCGTTAAGAATAATGAGTTATCGGTCAAAACATTTTCGCCTTATGCCAATACAAGTGAAACAGATGCAGATAGCCAGTTCACCGTTCCTTTGTTTGATAAACCCATAAAGTAAATCTAACCATTGATATGTTCGCCGAAACATACTCCCCTCTGCAACACAAGCCTTGCGCTTAACCCCGCTGTCCGGAAATATGGACCTGAGTGTGCCAGTATCAGAAAGGTAATCAGCCATTTATCAATGATTCTTTTATTCTTATATCAAATTAAATCGCTGTATTTTTAGAATGTTATTTCTGAACAACAAGGTATTAGAGCCTCTTTTTTAAAATTCACCCTAAAGTATGACCATAGGGTTTTTTAGATAATATAATTTTGACTAAGATTTAAAACCTAACAAGGAACTGATTAAATATGAAAAAAGTAACCGGCCTGGGTGGCGTATTTTTTAAGTGCAATGACCCGAAAGCAATGAATGACTGGTATGCCAAAAATTTAGGATTGCCCCAAAGCGAGTATGGAACAACGTTTGAGTGGAGGGAAGATGATGATCCGGAAAAAAAAGGATCAACATCCTGGTGCACATTTCCGCAGGATACCAAATATTTCAATCCGTCTGAAAAGCCTTTTATGATCAACTACCGTGTAGAAAATCTGGTGGCGCTGGTTGACGAGCTAAAAAAAGAAAACGTGACCATTGTTGATGAAATTGCCGAGTATGACTATGGCAAATTTGTTCATGTGCTGGATCCGGAAGGCAACATTATTGAACTTTGGGAACCGAAGGACGAGTAGGGGCAGGATAGCGTAAGAACTTTTAAGGCAACCGGGCATAAGGATCCGGTTGCCTTTGTTTTTTTAATACTCAAAAGGTGGTATGTTGAAGGCGATCCCATCAGCCGTTAAATATTGGCTTTCAATTAATAGAATAGGCATAACAAATTATCAAACTAATTTAAAGATGCGGATCAAAGCTAAGTTTTACACCATAGGGCGAAACCGCGGGATGATCGAGATAATTGAACCTTTTGATCACATCTATTCTTAAAAATTTAAAAATATTTCCGATACCAACACCTCCTTCAACATACGGTGTATCGCCTAAGGCAAAGGTGCCGTTTGATCCGTTTGAAGCTACCGGGAATTGATACAGGTCTTTTGAAAACAAAGGGTTGTTTTCATTACGTAAACCACCATATAATACTTTAAAAGAAAGATATTCTCTCCATTTCAAATGCCTGATCAGTGGGATCTTATTAAGGATAAACCCACTAAAGCTATGTGTAAAGTTGATGCCTATATAATGATCACTAACAAATTCCAGGTAGTTCATTTTGTTATACGCATCGGGATCATAGGCTATGGATTGGTTGGCCCGCAGAATGCTCAACAGGGGGAACGGTACTTTCCCTGTGGTAACTCCACCCAATAAAGTAATATCCGAGTAGCCCAACTGGGAAAGGTAAAAGCGTTTGTAAATATTGGCGGTAATATTATTATAGGTATATGAGCTGTTAAGTACATCTTTAAACGCGTGGCTAAACTGCAGGTTCAGGATCGGATATCGGCTATGGATGGTATGCCGTACTTCTGTACCTTGTATTATTTGCTCATGCGGCGCATATCTTAGGTTCAGCTCAACCGTGCTGGTAGTTAAGTTATGTATGGTATGATTGTCAGCGTTATTTGATATGAATTCCAACGTGCCTGCTGGTTGCTGGTTCCAGTTTCTAAGGGCAATGTTAAAGGAAAAATGATTTTCAAAGTCCCTTACGTAAGCAGCCGTATAAGTTTTGTTGTATAGCCAGTAATCTGTTTTACCTGTACTGAATGATGTGAGTGCGGCCTGTTCCGGAATAACGGTGAGGCTTTGCCCCGGAAGGTCGGCATCATACCGGTAGCTTAACTTAAAATAGTCGCGGGGATACCGGAAAGGAGATACCTTGTTTAGCGAAAAATAAGTGTTAAGGTTATATTTTACCTGTTTATCCTTAAAGCCATAGGCAATGTGATCTTCCAGGTAAATGGTCTTGTTAAATTGGGGCGTTGTCCTTCCGCCCAGCTGCAGCCGGGCGCCCTCCTGTGAGTCATAAGCAAAAGTAGAACCAAGAGGCCCTAACTGCACCGGTCCGATATTGGCATAGCCCCCGGTTAATGCCGAGGCGATCCAGGTGGCTCTTTTAAATGAAGGCATCTTCTCCAACCGGGTAATATGCGCGTATACTGTAGCCTGCTGATGGCTTAGCGTATCCGGGCGATGGTGAGCCCAATAACTGGTATCGGTTTGGTATGAATTTGCTGCAACCTGCTCGCTTTTACCCTCATAAAAAGCGTCGGGCTGAGGGGCGTTTAATTTATAATTGGAAAATACGGCAGTGCGTTCACCTAATATTCCTATCCCTTTATTCTTTAAAAGGCCAAAGTCAGCTTTAACATTGCTTTTTACCAGGAAATAGCGGCCCGAATCCTGCTTATTAAAATCCTGCCGGACCTTGAGGCTGCGCATAAAATTGATATTGATCTCTTTATTTACATTCAACTCGCACGATTTGACAGCATAATTTCCATCCATCGTCACATATAATTTGCCTTCAAACAAAAGGTCGCCCTTGTTGCGTGGGGTAAAACTGATCTCTATTAATTTTTCGGCGGTTGTTTTAATGGTATCGGTGATGAAAAACTTATAAAAGTCTGGGGCGTGGTTGGCGATCGGGCTCAGGAACTGCCGGTTGATAATAAAGATATTATTGGAATAGATATCGATACTATTGCCGTAGAGACGGTTGACATAAATATCGAGCCCCGCGGTATCTATAAACTTAATGATGTTGGTTTGCTTTTGAGCGTTGAGGATCTGGATAGACTTTGAAGGCTCCTTGCGATAATAGTTTTGAAACAATTTTTCGCTGAAAAAAACGGGTAGCGTGGTTTGCGTATGCCCGTTTACTTTTGAAGTTGTATCCAGCATAAACTTGTACTTGCTGAAAAACCGCCCGTTCAGGAATTTATTGGAAAGGTTGAAAACTGAAAGCCCGATACGCTCATACAAATCATATTGCAGGTAGTTTGAGCTTTGCATCCGGTTTCTTTCCTTATGGTCAATAACCTGTTGAATAAGTTCAACCGCGGGGTTGCCTTTATTGCGGTACCTGCCTTTTTTGCCCGATGTTATTTTAACTTCTTTGAGCTGGTTTTCGGCGTACCTGAGTTTAATGGATACGTTATTGAGCTGCCCTGGATTAATTTTCCTGGTTTCTGGCATATATCCCATTGACGAAAAGGTTACCTGGCTAAAAGAACCGGGAGCGCTTAATAAGTAATTGCCATGATTATCAGAAGCAGTGCTGTAAGAACTGCCGGTAAAACTAATACGGATAAATGGAAGTGGTGCTCCGGATACGGCGTCGGTAATACGCCCGCTTACCTGTGTCACTATGGTATTGCTTTGTTGTGCTGATGCGCTTAGCGAAATAAAAATAAAGTATAAAAAACTTAGTTTCTTAAGTTTGTAAACGCTTTGCGATGGGATTATCGCCCACACAGCGGAAGCCAATCGAATAAGCGGATTCCAAAAAATAAATGCCAACTGAATAAATAATTTATTAATAAAAAATTATGTGGGTATTTATTCAGTCATTCAGTTACGTTAGAGCGTTTAAATTTTGCCCTAATTTAACACTTTAATCTGTATTTAGCCTTGGGCTTTAACATATTTAACAAATTGTCACAATGTATATCCGCAAATAATATTCCCAGATGGCGACAGACATATTTAAAATAACCATACATATGGTTTCGAGTCTCGACGGCTATATTGCCAAAAAAGACAATAGTATTTCCTGGTTTGAAACACCCGACAGCTACGAGAAAGGAGTTCATATTACCGAACAGGATGCTAAGGAGTTTCTTAAAACAATAGACTGTTATATAATGGGTGCACGGACATATGAACACGCGCTGGAACTTTCAAAATCATATGGATGGGTTTACGGGGATGTGCCGACTATAGTTTTAACGCACAGGAAACTGCCGGTTGACAGGCCTAATATCGAATTTTATGCTGGCGATCTAAACCATTTTGTAGATGAACGGCTAAAACCATATTACAAGAATGTTTGGCTTGTAGGCGGCGCGGAGCTTGCTAAAGATTTCATTTGTTTAAGTTTAGCTGATGAAATACGACAGTCAATTTTGCCTGTTATTTTAGGCGACGGGATACCGTTTTTTGACCGGATAGGAAAAGAACAGACATTGCACCTGAAAAACGTAACAGCATACAAAACCGGCATGGTTGAACTATGTTACGAAATAAGAAAATAACAGAACGGATCTGGATAATATGTTTAATTTAATTACACTAAAATAGTTTTTGATTGGAAACTGCTTTATCGTGAGTAGCTTTTCATCAATTAATGCAATCATTTTTTTTAATGCAATCATTTTTTTTGTTAATCAAAATCAAACTCAATATTTGAAAAAACACATTTATCTTTTCCTGTTATTATTTGTATTTCAAGGGGGGAACTACAGATCCCGGATTGCGTTAATTTTTCTTGTATTGCGTTAGGAAGGTTGGGATCTATCCTAATTATTTCTTGATTAAATTCTTTCAATTTATCAACATAATATTTGAGTTTATTAGCATAGGCGCTCTTGGCAAAAATAGAAGTGCTTTTATTCTTCACATTATACCTGACTGCATCTCTAATTATCATTAATACTTTCCAGTGAGCACTGTAATAATCGTCCCCTGGATCTATAAAACCAATTAAATATCCAACGGGCGTATTTATACTTCCGCCGGAACTATTCCTAACAACGAAAAATAGCTCTCCAATAAATTCCGAGTTGGATTTAGCTATCCAATGAACTGTGTAGTTTAAAATATGGGTAGTGTCTATCATCGTTGATATTGGGCGATTTACTGATTTGGTAAACGTACATAAATCTACAAATTATCCTGTAACCCAGTTGTGTTATACAGATTGGCCATAAATAGCTCGGGGTTAACCGGCAGCTTTAAAAAATTGATACAGAAATAATGATATATTTCCCTCACTTACCTTAGATATTACATTTATCTTTATCTTCATATAAAAAAATAATACAAAATAATAACCCCAAGATTAATGGCCTTTCCTTTCTATAAGCAACCTGATCAAATGGATTGCGGCCCTACTTGTTTGCGAATGGTGGCAAAATATTATGGTCGTAATTTTACAGTACAAACCCTAAGGCGGCTTTGCGAAATCAATAAAGAAGGTGTTTCCTTACTGGGTATCAGCGATGCTGCCGAAAAAATCGGCTTTCGGTCAATAGGTGTTAAACTAAATACGGCCCAGTTAAAAGAGGCCGAGCTGCCGTGTATCCTGCACTGGCGGCAAAACCACTTTGTGGTATTATACAAGATAAAAAACCACAAATATTACCTGGCCGATCCGGCCGCCGGATTGATAACGCTTAGTGAAGAAGATTTTAAGCGCAATTGGGAAAGTGATACCGAAAGCATGGAGGGCATTGCACTTTTACTTTCACCCACTCCTCAATTTTATGAGCAGGAGGACGAGAAAGGCAACGAAGTTCGGTGGTCGTTTCTGTTGCGATATCTTATTACTTATCGTAAGTTGGTTATTCAGCTGTTATTTGGTTTGGGTATTGGTAGTTTATTGCAGCTCATTACCCCTTTCTTAACGCAGTCAATTGTTGATATTGGTATCAATACCCGTAACCTTAATTTTATTTATATCATCCTGTTTGCGCAAACGGCACTTATTATAGGCCGTGTCAGCGTTGATTTTATACGCTCATGGATCCTGCTGCATATCAGTACCCGGGTTAATGTTTCTATCCTGACCGATTTTTTGATCAAGCTGATGAAACTGCCCATGAGTTTTTTTGATACCAAAATGACCGGTGATATCCTTCAGCGCATGAGCGACCAAAAAAGGATTGAAAGTTTTTTGACAGGTTCTACGTTAAGCACCTTGTTTTCCATGTTTAACTTACTGGTTTTTTCGATAGTGCTTGCTTATTACAATGCAACTATATTTTTTGTATTTGCTGTTAGCAGCGTTATTTATACCGCATGGATCGTGATCTTTTTAAAACGGCGCAGGGCGCTTAATTACAAAAGTTTTGAAATTTCAGCCAAAAACCAAAGCAGCATTGTGCAGCTGATAAACGGTATGCAGGAAATTAAACTCAATAACTGTGAGCAGCAAAAACGCTGGGAATGGGAGCATATCCAGGCCCGGCTATTTAAGTTCAGTGTAAAAACGCTGGCCCTTAATCAATATCAGCAAGGCGGGGCAACGTTTATTAATGAGGGTAAAAATATATTGATCACCTTTTTAAGTGCGCAGGCCGTAATCACCGGAAACTTAACCCTGGGCGCCATGGTTGCCGTGCAGTACATTGTTGGCCAGTTAAGCAGCCCGATTGAACAGTTATTAGGTTTTATTCAAGGTTTTCAGGATGCCAAGATCAGCCTGGAACGGTTGAATGAAATTCACCAGATGGATGATGAAGAACCTGTAGATAAGGAATGGAGCCACAGCCTGCCTGAAAACAAAAGTTTATCCATCAATAACCTTACTTTCCGTTATCCGGGTGCAGGGAATGAGCCGGTGCTGGAAAATATAGATATGGTTATTCCCCAGGGTAAAACCACAGCCATAGTAGGCATGAGCGGCAGCGGGAAAACAACCATATTAAAACTGCTTTTACGCTTTTATGAGCCTCAAAAAGGAGATATTAAAGTTGGCGGGCAGCAAATAGGTAATATTGGCTTTAAAACATGGCGCAGCGGTTGCGGCGTTGTTATGCAGGATGGATTTATTTTTTCTGATACTATAGAGCGTAATATTGCCGTAGGCGATGATTATCCGGATAAGGCTAAATTAAGGCATGCTATAAAAATAGCCAATATTCAGGATTTTATTGACGGACTGCCTTTGGGCCTGAATACCAAGATTGGTGCCGAAGGAAACGGCATTAGCCAGGGCCAGCGCCAGCGGATGCTGATTGCGCGTGCTGTTTACAAAGATCCGCATTATATATTTTTTGATGAGGCCACCAACGCTTTGGATGCCAATAATGAAAGAGTGATCATGGATAACCTGGATGAGTTTTTTGAAGGGCGTACGGTGGTTATTGTAGCGCACCGGTTAAGTACCGTGAGCAATGCCGATAATATCATCGTACTGGATAAAGGGCGCATTATTGAACAGGGAACACATCATGAGCTAACCGCGCTAAAAGGCGATTATTATAAGTTAGTTAAAAATCAACTGGAATTGGGAGCATGAGATTAGATGTGCAGATATGCAAATTTCAAATGTGCAAATTAACTTCGTTGTTTCAGATATGCAAATGATAGGATTCTGTTAATTCTTAGATTCGTTTAATTCGGGTTCAGACAAAAAATCATAGGATAAAATGCCGGTAACATATATTAATAACGGACAAGAGCGGCATACAGACGATATGCAGGATATTATTACCACAGTACCCTCGTGGATACTGCGCTGGGGTATCACCTTGTTTTTTGGTATCCTCGTGCTGATCGTATCCCTGTCGGCAATGGTAAAATATCCCGATATTGTTAAAACGCAACTAAAAATAGAGTCGCCAAACTCTCCTAAGCCGGTAGTTTCTAAAGTGCCGGGTAAACTGATCAAACTACTGGTGAAGGAAAATACCAACGTTGTTGCCGGGCAGGCATTAGCCTATATGGAAAGCACCGGCGATCATGATAAGATCTGGCGTTTGGCAGCAAATTTAAAAGGATTGCAAAGCCAGGTGTTACAAAATAAGCCGGTTAGTCCGCTGCTTTTTCCGGAATCTGATAACATTCAGTTAGGCGAACTGCAATCAGCCTATCAAACTTTTTACCAGGAATATTTGAATTATAAATCGGCTGTTAATGATGGCTTTTATTTAAAGAAGCGAGCGTTTTTGCAAAACGACCTAATGGATCTTACCAAACAGGCACAGCAGCTTAATCAGCAAAAACAGATCCAGCAACGCAATTTTGCCATAGCCGATGATGATTATCAAATGCATAAAAAGCTGGAAAAAGAAAAGGTAGAAACCCCGGCAGAACTGAGGCAACAGGAAAGCAAATACCTGGCCCAGAAAGAACCCCTGGTACAAACCGAATCAGCCCTGATCACTGCGAATAATAATTATGCTGCCAAACAAAAGGATATATTGGAGCTGGATAACCAGATCAGGGAAGAAAAGGCCAAATTTCTGCAGGCACTCAACAGCCTGATAAGCCAGGCCGAGGATTGGAAAAGCAAGTATATTTTAACAGCAGCCCAATCGGGCAAGCTTTCTTATGCCGGTATTGTTCAGGAAAACCAGGTACTCACTGCCGGTCAGGAAGTTTTTGCTATAAACCCGGGTAACGAAGCATTTTTTGGTCAAATGGCTATCCCCCAGGATAATATGGGTAAAGTTAAAGAAGGGCAGGAAGTCCTGGTAAAATTGAAAAGCTATCCATTTGAAGAATATGGTATGATCAGGGGCAAGATCAGTTACATTGCGGATGTTCCGTATAAAGACAGTGTTTTTGTTTCCAAGGTTGATTTTAAGGTAAGAAGCGCATCGGATATGAGAAAACCGATCCACCTTAAACAAGGTATGATGGCTGATGCCGAGATCATTACACAGGATGCCACTATTTTGCAAAGGATAAGCAGGAGCGTATTTAAGATACTCAAGAGTAATTAGATCTTATTATAAAGCCTACTCAATATCACCAAAGATTATGCTTACCCACTGGAAGCCATGAAAAAACTGTCGTTTAATATTTGGCTGACATCCCATGCCAGTTAGTTTTGAGTTTTAACACACTCGCCTACCCGGATCCTGCTTATAGCCCCGATGCTCTTATAGGCAAAAGATATGATGAGGAAATGAGCGATCGGGAATCTTTTTTAAAGGAAGTAAGGAGCCAATAATCATAAGCTAAAAAACCTGTTGGCGAAAGATCTTTTCTGATATCAGTTTTTTTCATTTGTCATGACAGCATAATATTGCAATTAAAACGGAACGTTTGTTCCGTTATGTTATACATTTGCGGAACGATTATTCCAAATAAGAAAAATTAATCATCCCTAAAATGAAAAAATTAGAAAATAAAGTAGCGGTAATTACCGGAGCATCAAAAGGTATTGGTGCCGGTATTGCCAAAAGCCTGGCAGCAGCAGGAGCATCTGTAGTAGTTAATTACGCTTCGGCAAAAGCAGGTGCCGATAAAGTGGTAGAAGAAATTGTGAGTAATGGCGGTAAAGCCATAGCCGTTCAGGGTGATGTTTCAAAAGCAGACGACATCAGCCGTTTGTTTGAAGAAACTACCAAAGCTTTTGGCGCGGTTGATATCCTGGTGAACAATGCCGGGGTCTACAAATTTGGCGCCATTGAAGAAATTAGTGCCGAAGATTTTCACAATCAGTTTGACACCAATGTGCTGGGTTTATTATTGACCACACAGGGCGCATTGAAAAGCTTTAATGCCGATGGTGGCAGTATCATCAACATTGGTTCGGTGGTGAGTAATATCGCCCCGGTTGGCAGCTCTATTTACACAGCCACCAAAGGCGCGGTTGATGCTATTACCCACGTGCTTTCAAAAGAACTGGGTCCTAAAAAGATCCGTGTAAACTCTATCAACCCCGGTATGGTAGAAACCGAAGGTACACATACCGCAGGCTTCATCGGCAGCGATTTCCAAGCTGAAACAGAACGTACAGCGCCACTGGGCCGTATCGGGCAGCCGGAAGATATTGCGCTGGTTGCCGTATTCCTGGCTTCGGAAGAGTCTCGCTGGTTAACCGGCGAAACCCTGCTGGCCGGTGGCGGTGTACGGTAAGGCTTAGAGTCAAGATATTAGAATCAAGAGTCAAGAATCATTTTCTGAAGAGCTTTTTCAAGGTAAAGCAAGTTTTTTCTTGATTCTTGACTCTTGTTTCTTGATTCCTGGCGTTCAAGTTAATAGCTTTTTAATAGCTTTGCTTAATTATTAGGCAAAGCTATTCGCAATTATGGCAAGGACTAAAGAGTTTGATGAAAATGAGGTGCTGAACAAGGCTATTGACCTTTTTTGGTTAAAGGGGTACAATGGTACGTCTATGCAGGACCTTGTGGATGGGCTGGGCATTAGCCGGTCAAGCTTGTACGATACTTATGGCGATAAACATACACTGTTCATCAAGGCCCTGGAAAGTTATCAATGTACATCCTCAGGTAAAATAATCCAGATTGTTGAGAATAACCTGCCAGCCAAAGAAACCATTAAACAGATATTGGAGTTTATTACCGATGAATTATTGGGTGATAGCAGCCGCAAAGGCTGTTTCATGGTGAATGCCGAAGTGGAGATTGCACCACATGATGCGGTGGTGAAACAAATGATTTGCCGGAACGACCAGCAGGTGGAAGATATTTTTTACCGGATTGTTAAAAAAGGCCAGGATAACGGGGAGATCGCCCATACGCAAGACGGCAGGGCAGTTGCCCGGGCTATCTCCAATACGGTAAAAGGCATGCAGGTAACCGCCAAATCAACCAGTGAAAAAACCGTTTTTGACGATATTATCAGGCTAACTCTGGCTATGATAAACTAATTCATGATCTGTTTTCTGAACTGAACAGGACTAATGCCCACTTCTTTTTTAAACAAACGCGAAAAATAGGGTAGGTTATCAAAGCCCAGCGTGTAAGCAGTTTCGGCAATGTTATTGTCCGATCCTTTGAGCAGGTTTTTGGCTTCGGATATGAGGTAAATGTGTATCAGCTCCATGGCCGTTTTGCCGGTTTCCTGTTTCAGCAGATCGCTCAGGTAACTGGGTGACAGGTTAAGTTCAGCAGCCATTGATTTAACAGTAGGCAGGCCCTTTTCCAGTAAATAGCCTTTTTCGAAATATACCGAAAGCGCCTCATTGAATTTAGAAGCCACTTTGCCGGCTACGGTAATGCGGTTAATGAATTGCCTTTTATAAAAACGCTGCGAATATTTCAGGATAGATTCGATATGCCCAAGGATAATATCACGGCTGTACTCATCCTGGTTGTTGTTGTATTCAGTTTCAATTTCATTGAACAAACCCCAGATGATCTGTTCTTCCTTTGGCGAAAGGTGCAGTGCCTCGTTGGTTTCATATTCAAAATAACCATACTTTTTGATCTCGGTATGCAGCGGATGACCGTTTAAAAAGTCTTCATGAATCAGGATCAGGAAACCTTTTTCCTCAAATTTCATGTTTTTGAACTCAATGACCTGCCTTGGTTTCACAAACGACATGGAGCCATTATCATGATCGTATTTGGTACGGCCATATAAAAACATACCCGATATCAGCTTTTTAAATCCGATCAGATAAAAATCACTGGTAAACTCCTGTTCCACAACATGGCAGGATTTGTCGCAATGCACCAGGCCAAGTAAAGGGTTTTCCGGGGGCGGAAAACCGTTGTCGTGACTTAACTGGGCCAGGCTTTTATAATGTTTCATGAGCAGAAATAATTAAAGCATAATTCACACTAATAAAAGTATGAATTATGCCAGGTTATTTAGTTGAGTTAAAGTAAAATTAACAACGCTTATTTTCCATGTGCGGCAGCTGCTACAGGCTGCCATTCTTCCCACGATGCCAGGCGTTGTTCATAAACCTGTTTTACCCATGGCAAAGCTACTTTACCCAGGAACAGGCGCAATGGCGGGTTAGCGCTGTCTACCAGTTTAAGCACCGCTTCTGACGTAGCTTCTGGCACACCAAATGCGTCTGTATCTGTTAACCCTGCCTGGAAGGCCGCCCTTACACCCTCATATTCCGGTAAAACCTGGGTATGAGTAGCCGAGGCACCTGCCCAGTCGGTCGCAAAGCCGTTTGGTTCAATTAAAGACACTTTGATGCCAAAACCGCCAACCTCGGTTGCCAGGGTTTCGCTCAAGCCCTCTACCGCAAATTTAGAGGCATTGTATAAACCTAAAACAGGTAAGGTAGCTATACCCAACACGCTTGACACTTGTATAATGTGGCCATGGCCTTGCGCGCGCATCACCGGCAATACAGCCTGGGTAAGCCATAATAGGCCAAATACATTAGTTTCTATCTGCTCACGGGCTTCCTGCTCGCTGGTTTCTTCAATAGTACCAAACAGGCCGTAACCGGCATTGTTGATCAGTACATCGATAGTTCCGAAATGTTGTTTTGCCTGCTCAATAGCTGCAAAGTCGGCTTCACGGTTATTTACATCAAGCTGTAAAGGTAATATGGCATCGCCATAAGTACTTACCAGATCGGCCAGGGTGTCCAGGTTGCGTGCGGTGGCTACTACTTTATCACCACGTTTTAAAAATGCTTCGGCCCAAAGTTTTCCAAATCCACGGGAAGCTCCGGTTATAAAAATTGTCTTTGACATTGTTTTAATGATTGAATTAATTTATATGACAAAGGTATAGGGGTCCGCGCGGGATAATTTATACAGAATAGGGTAATACTGATACGGATTAAGGAATAGTGAACAAGGATTTTGGGAGCAAGGAGCAAGGGTTTTTAGAACAAAGAATATCTGGGAATAAGGAACAAGGATTTTTGAACCCGCCCATTCAAGCGTCTACGCTTGAGTGACATTGGAAATAGGGCGCTTTCCTGGCCCTGTTTGGTACCATATTGCCACCGCTGCTGTTTACCAAAGGTTTGCCTAAAACAGGTATTGGTTTGGGCAGCATTGTGTCATCGGTAGAGATACCGGAATCCATCTTATTTGCACACTTTATACTCAACGAAAGCGTGACACCTATTCAATGGGTCGGTGTGGCGCTCATCATTATGGCATTGCCGCCATGAACCTGCGCTTTAAAACTGGTTCTCCGGATCCGTAAACGGTCCGGCAATAGCTTTGATCCTGCCTTTGCTTTCGTCAGCGTCAAACACATCAAAATAGATGATCCTGGCGCGGCCGATGGATCTTAATTTGCCGTATATGGCATTGCTATCGGTGCCACTATAATAATAAGTGATCAAATTTTTGCCGATGGATTTAAGCTTGCCTGTATAGTCGCTATTAAATTTGCCGTAATAAGTAAACACCGTATCCCCAATAGATCTTATTCTGCCGGCATTTTCACGACCATCCGATGCATCATAGTAAGTTACCGACATATCGCCTACCGATTTAAGCTTACCCAAAAGCTCCGCACGGTCAAACCTGTTATACCACGTGATGCGGATACTGCCCACAGTTTTAATCTTGCCTTTATTCTCCTCCCAGTCAAAGCGGTCGTAATAAGTGATCTGTGTCTTGTTGATGGATTTGACCTTGCCAAAATTTTCTTCCCAGTCAAAGCGATCGTAATAGGTAAAAGTGGTGCTGCCGATAGATTTTAATTTACCGGTATTATCAAAGCCATCAAACTGATCGCGGTAAAGGGCTTTGCCATTTAAATTATTATCAACAGGAATATTTCCGTTGAGCAACAAGAACAGGATGATCTGTTCATTATTAACATCAACAGGTTTTACACTCAATTCCCGGCCTCCACTAAATATTTGGGCTTTGCAAAACAGGGTAGTACTTAGTAAGAGAAGTAATAAAAATATCGGTTTAAGTTTCACGATGCAAGCTTTGGGTATATAAAAAATGGATGTTAATAGCACATCCATTCTATCAATAGGACCATAAACCGCAAAGATAGTTTAAGCAGGCCGAATTTATTCTTTTACTACGATTTAAGCCTCATATGCTTATTTCAAATAGCTGCCTATTTGCGTTATTACCGCATCCCAATGAGCCTTCATTTCATCGCGCTGATTATTGTTGAGGAGTTTTTCCTGGTGAAAGCTTATGGTGGTTTTGCCTTTGGCATTGATCACCCGAAGCTGAAGGGTTGATGTATTGTCCCAATCTTTTCTTCGCCAGGTTAAGCGGGTGTGCGAGTACGGTTTAAAAACGGTTAGTTTACCTGCAGTGCTCTCGGCTGTTTTGTAGCCCTGGTTAATGTCAAACTCATTAGGATTTATTCCCCCGAGCCAGATAGCAAGTCCCTGGTCCGAAAACAAGAAATTCCAGGCCTGCTCCACAGAAACCGGGAATGTTTTCCGGACGCCTATTTCAAAGCCGGCGTCTTTGGTTTGTCCAATTACTTTTGTTTTTTCCATAGGTATAGTATTTATATAAATATAGGAATAATTGCATTTGGTAAATATTTACCAATAAGCGTTGCCGGGCTTTATGCACATACGCAGCTGACCCGTCTCTATTATTAACTATTGGTTATAATATTTATTCAATTTGTGCATTTTTAAATGTGTGTAATAATAATCGTTATGTTTATTGCTCTATAGGCAATCATCTATTTACTATAACGAATTATTATTTACCGACTAAAAATGAAAAACAAATCCTTACTCAATCAAAAAACAATTATTCTGGCAATCTTATTAACTATCGCAGCGGCTGTTGGCTGCAAAAAGAATAGTAATACCACCGAACCACCGGTTGTAAGCACAGCACTTACCCAGGATGAGCAGTTAAGTATTGCCAAAGCCGGGTTTTCGCCCGCAAACGCTGTGCGGGTAAAAGGGGGCTTTATTGTTGAAGGGGATATTTTATTAAAACAGTCAGATCTCGATTTTCAGAGCCAGCATGTGAGTGAGATCATTTTTAAAAAACCGGTTACCGAGCAGTACCGCACTTTGTTTATTGTTACCGGCTTAACCAATGCGATCAAGGTAAAGGTGAGCGCGGGTGCGTCGCAGCAGGTATTTACCACGGCGGCTAAAAATGCCATAAAACGGTATAACGACCTGGGCTTAACATTAACGTTTACGCTATTGGATTCGGCCTCGGCAGAGAAAGAGGATATATTGATCCAGGGGCAGCAGTTTGGCGATCCCAACATCCTGGGTCAGTCGTCGGGGTTTCCCGGAGCTGATGGCCGGCCGGCAACGCCTATCGCGCTTAATAGTTCCAGATATACCAAGACTTTTGTGGATAAGGGAGAGCTGACTACCGTTATTGCACACGAAATTGGCCACGCAATTGGTTTCAGGCATACCGATTTCCAAAACAGAGCCTATAGTTGCGGTTATGATACGTCATCATGGATAGGGATATTACAGGCTTTCTTTAAATTGCCCGTTGACGAAGGCGGCCTTGCTTTTTATATCCCAGGCACCCCCATAGGAGGCGAACCCGGATCATGGATGCTGGCCTGCAGCGATGGTACCGACCGTCCGTTTACGGCAAGCGATGTAGTGGCTATCGAATCGCTTTACCCGGTGAAGAAATAGTACCCATGCAGCGGATATGAAACTTCCGAAATTTTAAAATTTCGGAAGTTTTTAAATTATAAGATATGTCATTGTGAGGTACGAAGCAACCTCCTCGTGTTCTCATGGATAGGAATAGCTACGAGATTGCCTCGTCGTTCCTCCTTGCAATGACATAAGGGAGGATCCATAATGGTAGGGCCCGTCGAAGTATGGTGGGCTGGCCTCTGCGCTCAACCCTTCGACAAGCTCAGGGTGATACCCTTGTTTTGAACACATATATGCGGTCACTTTCCACGCCCCAGCGGCAATGGCCTTGCGGATATATTCCGAAAAATCTGTGGGTTTACGACCCAAGGCACGTTGAACGCCATCGGCCAGGCTGGCATTTCGGCCATCCAGCACCTCGGTAAACAGGTAGGTGATGAGCCAGATATAGTCATCAGGAATCTGGTACTCCCGCATCATGGCCTTATAATCATCCATTGAAATTTGGTTATATTGAATGGGGCGGTTAAGGGCAATGGCTATCTCTTGTACGGCATCGCTGAAGGTAAGCATGCGTGGACCTGTCAGTTCATATAATTGCCCGGCATGGCCATCGGTAGTCAGTGCTGCTACGGCTACATCGGCAATATCATCCGCATCAATAAAAGGCTCTGGAACATCACCCACGGGTAAGTCAACCTGTCCGTACAGAATAGGGTCAAGCAAGTAGCCCTCGTTAAAATTCTGGTTAAACCAGCTGGCACGTAAAATGGTCCAGTTGGTGCCGGCATCCATTACTATTTTTTCACAGGCCTGCGCTTCCTCTTCGCCCCGGCCCGATAGTAGCACCAGGTGGGTAACCCCTTTTGCTATGGCTAATTTGGCCAGTTCACGGATAGTGTCCGCCGCTCCCGGAATAGCCAGGTCGGGTTGATAAGAGATATAAACCGAATCGATACCTTGCAATGCGGCGGCCCAGGTGCTTTGATCGTTCCAGTAGAAAGGTATGGTGGCGTTACGGCTGCCGATACGTACGGGCCAGTTCAGTTGTTGTAGCTTGCTCACAACGCGGCTGCCGGTTTTTCCGGTACCACCCAGTACCAGTATTTGTTTTTTGGTGTTTTCCTGATTTTTCATGGTGTTTAATTTTTTATCAAAATTATAGGGCCATGGAATGGGAAAATAGAACAAAACCGACAGGGGGGCGAAAATTGAAAAGTTCAAGAGCCGACTCACCCGACCATTGCTGCGCTCGGTCACTCTCTCTTCAGCTTCGCTGGAAAGAGGAGGTGGGAAAAAGACCAATATATATTTGTAATCATGAGGAACGAAGGATCTATTATTGAGCTATGTATGTTGCCTAATAGATGCTTCAACCGTTTAACTGACAAAAATAAATTCTTACTTGGTTTGTGAGACTTCGGTGGAGTATATACAAGATACAACCGTCAACCCAATAAACATACCTGCGATAGTGGTAACCACCAGATTGCCTAACTCATGATAATTCAGCCCACATGTCAACCGAATGGCCGTTACTATAACAGCAATGCCAACCGACTTTAGCCAGTAAGCAGCAATATTACTAACCTTAGTATTTAGGCCTTTGGGCAACCGATAGAGGACGCAAAAAATGGCTAAACCGCCCAATAACGTGCTGGCATGTTGTGCTAATTTATATGCATAAAACTGACGGCTCCCAATATGGATCGTATGTGTTAAAGCTGAAATGTTTGTAACAAATAGCCGGTGGGGTGGGTAAAGCTGTCCCATAGTAAATGAGAGGCGCTGCCAACGAGGATCGAAACAATAATTACGGCGATGTATCCCGGTGAAATGCGGTTTTCGGTATTACCCTTAAATTTAGAAAGTCGCTGATTAAGCTGAACAGGCAGGTGATCGATCAGCTTGTCTTTTAAGATCTTACGGTAGATCAAAATCAGTAATAATCCCACAGGCAAATCAAACCAAAATAATCCGGGTAGGGTAGGGCTATAAATACTGCGCACCCGCATCCTGAAAAAATATTCAAAATCGGGCGTCATGCTCCCGATTACCAGGCCAATCATGGAGATCCAGGTCTTGGGGAGATACTTCAACGGCAAAACCAAGGCGGGGTGTGCGAAAGTAAAGGGCATGACTTTTTAACTAAAAAAGGTTTTTAGGCTGCTGAAATCTATCTGTTGATTTCCTAAAGATAAATAAAACCACATGTCATTGCAATGGCGTGCGGGAAATGTCCCGTGAATAGGCGCGAGTCTTTACTTCCAAATCCTTGCTCCAAAAAGTCGTATATTTATATACACCAAACAGCCCGGTTTTCTGAGTAGAAAGCCGGGCTGTTTAATTAATACTTTTTAAAGTTTTCAAACACATTAAAAATCGTGTTAGAATTTGTTAAATGTGTTAAAACGAGGATTTTCGAAGCGATTTTCGACCCATTTTACCCCGATTTTGAGCAGAAATTTGTTAAAATTTAAGGTTTAAAAAGTTTTACTGCACCTGTTTATAACTTGGCTACAAAATTGCGCATGGCCTGGGCCGGGTCCGCCTGTTTCATGAAAGTTTCACCGATCAGGAACCCGTTGAACCCTGCCAGTTTCAAATGACGGATAGTTTCCGGATCGCTGATGGCACTCTCAGATATTTTCATAAACTCTGCCGGGATATGTTTGGCCAGTTGGTACGAAGTTTCTACAGATACGGTAAAATCGGCCAGGTTACGGTTATTTACGCCAATGGCATCCAGTTTGGGATGGATGCTGCGCTCCAGCTCTTCCAGGTTATGCACCTCCAGCAGCACATTTAAACCAATGCTTTTGGCCAGTGTGGCCATGGTATTAATTTCGGCAGGTGTAAGTATGGCGGCTATCAGTAAAATAATATCGGCACCTAATGATTTGGCTTCGATCACCTGGTACTCATCTATCATAAAATCCTTGCGCAGGATAGGTATATTGTTTACCGAACGGGCCTTCACCAGATCGGCCTTGCGGCCCATAAAAAAGTTGCGGTCGGTTAAAACAGACAGGGCCGAGGCGCCCGCGCTGGCATAGCCATTGGTAACCGCGCTAACCCTTGCCTTATCATTAATAATGCCTTTAGAGGGCGATTTACGTTTAAATTCGGCTATAATACCGCTGCGTTCCGGATCCAGTAAAAACTCTTTGAAGGAGTAAGTATCGCGATGAAAATATTCCGACTCTTCCAGTTCAACATAGGAAACGCGTTTTTTAGCAGATGCTACTTCCTTTTTTTTATTGGCAACTATTTTATCAAGTATGTTCATGTATCAAAATATATTAGTCACGTCATTGCGAGGTACGAAGCAATCTCTACACAGGCAGGTCAATCCTTTATACATGCTCTGTATAGCATAGAGATTGCTTCGTACCTCGCAATGACGCGCGGATTTGTGTTAACGCAAAGTTATCATTTTCGCGGTTGTATTAATTCAACCAGTTGTGCATCATTTCCTTGCCGTACTCAGTGAGTATGGATTCCGGATGAAACTGCACACCGCGTACATCATATTCGCGGTGGGCCAGTGCCATGATGGAGTTATCTTCTTCGTCGATAGCGGTTACCTGGAGCACTTCTGGCAGGTCTTTATCACTTACTACCCATGAATGGTAGCGGCCAACTTTAAAACTATCTGGCAGGCCTTTAAAAAGCTCCTCCTGCCTGTTGGTTATCTTGATAGGTGTGGCTATCCCATGCATCGGCTGACTCAGGTTGTACAAACTACCGCCAAACACCTCTGCAATGGCCTGCTGCCCCAGGCACACACCAAATATGCTTTTGGTGGGGGCATACTTTTCGATCACCTCCAACAGTAAACCTGCTTCGGATGGTATACCAGGCCCCGGCGATAGGATGATCTTGTCGAATGTGTCCACATCGCTCAGGGCAAATTTATCATTCCTCCAAACCTCGCATTGCAGGCCAAGTTCATTAACCAAATGCACCAGGTTATAGGTAAAGGAATCGTAATTGTCAATTATTAATATCTTGTTCATTTTCTTAAATTCTAAATTCTAAACACGAAATCCGAAATCGAAAGTCCGAATTCCGAAATGAGTTACAGCTCCTCCGCCAGCTCCACAGCTCTTCTTAGTGCCGATATTTTGGTATCTACTTCCCTGAGCTCGCTTTCGGCTACGGAACCAGCCACAATGCCAGCACCGGCCTGGTAATGCAGCGTATTATTTTTGCTGAGGAACGAGCGGATCATGATGGCGTGATTAAAATCGCCGTTGAAACCCAGGTAACCAATGGCGCCGCTGTAAAAGCTGCGTTTGGCTTTCTCGTTTTCGTCGATGATTTCCATAGCCCGGTATTTTGGTGCTCCGCTCAATGTTCCGGCAGGATAGGTATCACCCACAATTTTAAACGATGATACGCCCGGCAGCAATTTGCCGCTTACGTGCGATACCAGGTGTATCAGGTGCGAATAATATTGTACTTCCTTAAATGCCTTAACATGCACCTGCTCGCAATGGCGGCTCAAATCGTTGCGGGCCAAATCAACCAGCATTACATGCTCGGCCGATTCTTTGGGGTCATTCTCCAGGTTACGGGCAATTTCAGCATCTTTTATATCATCCCCGCTGCGTTTAAAGGTACCGGCGATTGGGAAAATACTGGCTACATTGTTTTTGATGGTAATCTGTGCCTCGGGCGATGAACCAAAAATACGGAAATCGCCAAAGTCGAAATAAAACAGGTAGGGCGAAGGATTGATAGAGCGCAGGGCACGGTAAACATTAAATTCATCGCCCTGAAAGGTGCGCGAAAATGCCCTCGAAGGCACGATCTGGAAAACATCGCCGCGGTAAATATGCTGTTTCATCTTCTCTACAATGGCGATAAACTCCTCGTTGGTGAGGTTTGATTGCTCGGCGTCCTTACTCTTAAAATTATACTCGGGAAAGTTTTTGTTTTTGATAAGGTATTCCAGCTTTTCGATACCACCGTTGGTGAGGCCGCCTTCGGCCTGGTTATGGAAGATGTACAATTCGTTCTTAAAATGATCAATCGCGATGATGTAGCGGTATACATGGTACTGCATCACGGGGATCTGCCGGGTGGTATCGCTGCTTTGTTTGAGCTTGATGGTTTCAAAATGTTCTACGGCCTCGTGGGTAAAATAACCAAAGAGCCCGTTTGATATGATCTTACCCGGATTGGCATCGGTATCAAAACTCGCTATAAACTGATTGATCTGATCAATGAGGTCAAAAGACCCTGCTTCGTGGGTTTCCTGGCTGCCATCCGGATATGTTTTTTTGAGGATGCCGTTGTTGAGTACCAGACCGGCGATGGGTTCGCAGCAAATGTAGCTTAAACTATTTTCGCGGCTGTGATAATCGGAGCTCTCCAACAGCAGCGAGTTCGGGAACACATCGCGCAGGCGCAGGTAAATGCTTACCGGCGTAGTGGTATCTGCAAGTAGCTTTTTATGGGTAGTAGTTATTTTAAATTTGTTCATGTTATATTCAAAAAGTGTATTAAACAAAAAAACCCGGCGAATTGGGGTCGCCGGGTTTCCTATTTAGGTTTACAATTGATTAGTTATCTCTGACTAAAAACGCAACCGGCTGCCAAATTTAATTGGTGCCACCAGCTGTTTTTATGAGTGCTTTTAATCATCGTGGTCACAAATTTAGAAAGAAATTTGAATTGTCAAATTTTTTCTGAAATTATTTATTTGCTAAATCCTATTAGCCACGTGGAATTAATAGGATACCGCTCGAAATTATGATCAAACCCAATATATAGAATACAAAAATAGCTTTGTGCTTTTCTTCGTCGGTAGCGGCTTTTTTTGATTTGCTATGACCTATAGTGATTAGTACAATGGCAATAACCATCATAACCCAATGCTCTACAGTAAAATAACGGGTAGCGGGATTTTTCATCGTGTCTTTAGTAAACTGTACAAACGGGCTTACAAAATATAACACAATACCGATGAGCAGTTGAGTATGCACCGAGATCATGGCAAACAGGTTAAGTTTGCGGTTGCCATCGGTGTAAGGTTTTTTACCTGTAAGACCAAGAAGCGCCAACAGGGCGGCCACAATAACAAGCACCACTACAATGTACCTGAAACCGGAATGAAGATGCTGAAGAAAGCTATAAAGCGTCATAACATAAATTTTTTGTGAATATACAATAAAAGCAAAAGGTGTAAAAGCAAGGTGGTTATTTGACAATTGATTAACGGATTTATTACCATTCAGAGGTGGTTGCCGGGTAAAATAAATAGCGTGCCGAAAGAGGGGGGCGTCCTTGTCGCAAATCACCCTGAAATTGTCTTTATTGCCACCCATGTCTTTAAACCGATGTACCGAACTTTGAAATATCAAAGAACAGTATCAGGAAAGAAAAATATGGAACAACAAAAAAATGCTTTGGTACAACCCTTACCGGTGCTGATAGGATCTGTGGCACAGGCGCAATTGAATTTATTTGAACCCATTAAACAAAGCGAAGTTAACCGCATCCCTTTTGAAGGTAGCTGGACGGCCGCCGAACTGATAGAGCATATGGTATTATCCATATCGAGCTCTGTGGATGTATTGAGCGGCCCCATCTGCGATACCGACAGAGCTCCCGATCAATATGTACAGCGTGTAAAAGATATGTTTTTGAATTTCGACCTGAAATTTAAATCAGCGCCCTCCATCACGCCAGCTAAGAAACTTTATGATAGGGATATATTGATCAAAAAGCTCAGAACAGTATATAACAGCCTGATCTACCTGGTGGAAACAAAGGACCTGACAGATACCTGTCTGCTTTGGGAATTCCCCACCATCGGTTACCTTACCCGGTTGGAGTGGGCTTATCAGGCTGTTTACCACGCACAACGGCACACGCAGCAGCTCAGGAATATTACTGATCATCTGCAATCGTCATAAAAATAAAAAAGCGATGAAGTTATTTCTTCACCGCTTTTTCTTATGATAAATCCGAAATCGAAATTCCGAACTCTGAAATTAAATCAGCAATCTTACCGGTTCTTCCAGTAATGATTTCAGGGTTTGCAGGAACGCGGCACCTGTTGCGCCATCAACCACACGGTGGTCACAGCTTAAGGTAACCTTCATTACGTTGCCTGGTACCACAGCACCGTTTTTAACAACTGGAACCTGTTGTATACCGCTAACTGCAAGGATACAAGCGTTTGGTGTGTTAATAATGGCTGTAAATTCATCAACCCCAAACATACCTAAGTTTGATATGGTGAAGGTTGAACCTTCCATTTCTGCCGGTTGTAGTTTTTTAGCTTTTGCTTTGCCGGCAAACTCTTTTACTTCAACAGAGATGTGGCTTAATGATTTACCATCGGCAAATTTAACTACCGGTACCAGCAAACCTTCGTCAACGGCAACGGCTACACCGATGTGTACGTGCTCATTGGTCCGGATCTTATCACCCAGAAATGAAGAGTTAATGGCCGGGTGTTGTTTTAAGGCAACGGCAACAGCCTTAACTACAAAATCATTAAATGATATTTTAACCGGGGCAATATCATTGATGCGGGTACGGGCGGCAATCGCCTGATCCATATCAATGCTCATGGTTACATAAAAATGCGGAGCGGTAAACAAGCTTTCGCTTAAGCGACGGCTAATGGCTTTACGCATTTGTGTAACTGCTCTTTCGGTAAATTTCTCTTCGCCGGTATAAGTTGGCAATACGATGGGTGCTTTTGCCGGAGCAGATGAAGCGGCTGCTTCGGTGCTGGCTGGAGCAGCAGCAGGCGCGGCAGTTTTAGCCGGTGCTACAAATCCTTCCACATCTTTCCTGATAATGCGGCCGCCTTCCGCGCTGCCTTTTACATCATTCAGGTTGATGCCTTTATCTTTTGCTATTTTCCGGGCAAGCGGAGATGCTTTAACACGGCTGTCATCAGCAGATGAAGCCGGGCTTGCATCGGCAGTTGCCGGTGTTTCTGCCGTAGCAGGGGCTGCCTCTTCTGCAGGTGCGGCAGCGGCTGGTGCGTTTGTTGCATCCTGTAATAAAGGTGTAATATCGGTGCCTTCTTTACCAACAATGGCTATAATGCCATTAACCGGTGCGGCTTCACCTTCTTTTGGACCTATATATAAAAGTGTGCCTGCTTCATAACCCACAACTTCCATAGTAGCCTTATCGGTTGCCACATCAGCCAGTGAATCGTCAGATTTTACTTTATCGCCCACTTTAAAGTTCCATTTTTCAATAACACCTTCGGTCATGGTATCGCTAAGCGCTGGCATACGTATTACGGTAGCCGGGATGCTTGACAGATCAACCTTTGGTGCTGCGGCCGCAACTGGCGCAGGCTGTTTATCTTCGGCTTTTGCGGGTGCAGCAGGTTTATCAGAACCACCACCAGCCTGTGCAAGAACTGCTTTGTAATCTTCGCCTTCTTTGCCTAAAACAGCAATAACAGCATCAACCGGAACAGCATTACCTTCTTCAACACCTATATATAAAATGGTGCCGTCCTGATACGATTCAAAATCCATGGTAGCTTTATCAGTTTCGATCTCGGCCAGTACATCGCCGGATTTTACCTTATCGCCAACTTTTTTATGCCATTTTGCCAATACCCCTTCGGTCATGGTATCGCTCATTTTAGGCATTTTAACTACTTCGGCCATATACTATTTATATGTTTTAAAATTTCTTATAAATATAATAGTTAGTCTTGAGTCTTGAGTTATAAGTTCTGAGTCAAAAAAGACTTAAAACTTATAACTCAAGACTCAGAACTTAATACTTAGTCTCTGATGTATGGATAGTCTGCCTGAACATAAACATCAGTGTATAGCTCAGAAGCTTCCGGCCATGGTGATTCTTCAGAAAACTTAACTGATTCATCAACGATGTCTTTTATTTTGGCATCGATCTCTTCAAACCATTTTTCATCAGCATAACCTTTTTCTACTATAACTTGTTTGGTTGTTTCGATTGGGTCCTTAGCCTTGTAGCTTTCCAGTTCTTCTTTAGTACGATACTTTTGAGGATCGGACATGGAATGACCTTTGTAGCGATAGGTACGCATTTCCAAAAAGGTTGGTCCTTCACCACGACGCGCACGCTGTACGGCTTCGTCCATAGCTACGTGTACCGCGGCTGGGTCCATACCGTCAACAGCTTGTGATGGGATGCCGTAAGGCAAGCCTAATTTATAAATATCTGTTTGGATAGTAGTACGTTCAACAGAAGTACCCATGGCGTAACCGTTGTTTTCGCAAACAAAAATTACCGGTAATTGCCATAAAGCAGCCATGTTAAAGGTTTCTGTTAACGCACCCTGGCGTACAGCGCCGTCGCCCATATAGGCAATGTTTACAAACTCGGTACCTTTATATTTCTCGGCGAAAGCAATACCGGCACCCAGTGGTACCTGGCCGCCTACAATGCCGTGGCCACCATAAAAATGTTTTTCCTTGTCAAACATGTGCATAGAACCACCTTTGCCTTTTGAGCATCCGGTAGCTTTGCCATATAACTCGGCCATTACCGCATTGGGGGTTACACCTTTGGCAAGCGCATGAGCGTGGTCGCGATAAGCGGTGATCATGCTGTCTTCGGGTTTAATTACAGACATGGCTCCGGCCAATACAGCCTCCTGCCCAATATACAGGTGGCAAAAGCCCCTTATTTTTTGTTGTCCGTATAACTGTCCTGCTTTTTCTTCGAACTTACGCATTAACAGCATTTGTTCGTACCACATCAGGTAAGTGTCTTTATTAATTTCGATTGAACTCATGTAATTAAAACAATCAATAATCTTGGAGTAAAGCGCAAATCTAAATATATCCGTGAAAATATCGAAACTGGAGCAAATTTGTTGTGATGTTTTATCTTTTATTTTAAGAAAGAGCTATAAATGAGCAGGCTTAACCGTGTTTTGTAAGTTTAACCAAACATTATATGGCTTTATGTTCATATTGCCGAAGCCTTTTTGACCCTATAACACAGTTTAACGGTATTTTAAAACGTTTTTAACGCGTTTGTGACATGTAATTTTTACAAAAAACGAAAGAATTAGCCCAAAAGGTAACCCTGAAAGTATCATAAGCATAATAGTGACCGGCTTTGATTGATAAGATTTTTAGTATAGATGTTATATTTATATTTTTTGAAAAAAAAGTGCCATTTATTTGCAATTTTAAAAAATATAGATAGTTTTGTAGCTACTGGTGGACATAAGTGTCTGATTTAATAAACAATTTGTTGCCCCTAACAGCAAACTAACGCGTTAAATGAAGAAAATTACTCTTGCTATAGTACTACTTTTCAGCGTTTTAGCTTCGCAAGCTCAAACCGCAAGTACTCCGAACACCACTGCCGACAAGGCTCCTGATGAGCAGGAAAGTTTAGCTAAAACTTATTTATCTCAGATTATGGGTGTCGCGTTATCCGCCACCTCAAACATGAAACTTTTTCACTTTGTTTACGATTGGATAGGTACCCCTTACCATTTCGGCGGCGAGTCAAGAAGAGGGATCGATTGCTCGGCATTCACAAAAGAATTATATAGCGAGGTTTTTAACCTGGATATTAAAAGAAGTTCACGCGATATTTTCAGCATGGTAAACCCTGTTGGTAAAGATGATCTGAAAGAAGGCGACCTGGTTTTCTTCAAGATCCACAGCCGCAGAATTTCTCATGTGGGTATTTACCTGGGTAATGGCCGTTTTGCACATGCTTCATCAAAAGGTGTAGCTATCAGCAGCCTGGATGACAATTACTACAGCCGTTATTTTTACAAAGGCGGTCGTTTGCTGGCATCATTCAAAAATGAATTTACCGGATCAGCTACAGAAACGGACGACGATAAGAATAATTAATTCCGATATCGGAATTCGGATGTTCGATTTCGGATTTGGCCAAAAACGCATTACTAACAATCCGAAATAAAAAAATTAATTTAGGCCCTTCATGAACATGAGGGGATTTTTTTTTGCCATAAGGTTACGGATCTTGCTTTTAACAGCTTGCTTGTTGTTGTTTTTGCAGGCCTGTGAAAGCCCGGCCCAAGATAGGCAGCCGGTTGTTAAACACAAAAAGCATCACGCAGCCAAAGTTTTAACACCTCAGATAACACCCATACAACACGACTCACTTTGTATTGCTGCCGTTGGCGATATCATGCTGGGTACCTCGTATCCGGATAGCACCACGCTTCCCCCCGATAGTGCCCGTAACAGTTTTAAGGCTGCTGCCGCCGAATTAAAGAATACAGACGTAGCATTTGGAAACCTGGAGGGCGCACTTGTTGATACCGGAGGACCGGCTCATTTCAAGCTTCATCAAAAAAGTAAAGCCTATTTATTCCGGATGCCTACCCAGTACGCCTCGGTTTTAAAAAACGCGGGATTTAATTTACTGAGCCTGGCTAATAACCACATTAATGATTTTGACGCGCATGGTCGCAAAAGCACTACTAAAACTTTGGACAGCCTGGGTATAAACTATGCCGGATTACAGATCAGGCCTTCAACGGTATTTGAGGTAAATGGTGTGCGCTATGGCTTTTGTTCCTTTGCTCCCAATGCAAACACAGTATCTATACATGATCTGAAAGGTGCTGCCCACATTATACGGGAACTAAAACAACGCAGCGATATTGTTATCGTATCATTCCATGGTGGCGGTGAAGGAGTAGATTATGAGCATGTGCCTTTTGCGGTAGAGTCATTCATCGGCGAAAAACGGGGTGACGTGCATGCCTTTGCCCATAATGCCATTGATGCCGGTGCCGATTTGATATTTGGTAACGGCCCGCACGTGAACCGCGCAATGGAAATGTATAAGAACAGGCTGATAGCCTATAGTCTTGGCAATTTCTGTACCTACAAATGTGTAAGCGTAAGCGGCATTTGCGGCATGGCTCCCCTGCTTAAGGTTTACGTAAATAAGCGGGGTGAATTTTTAAGCGGTCGTATTATTTCCTTTAAACAGGCACATGATAAAGGATTGATAAGAGATACCCTGGACCAAGCTACGCGTCGCATCCGCATGCTAACTGAAACAGACTTTCCTGATGCCGGTTTGAGCATTGCCGATAGTGGAGAAATAACCACCATTCCCCACTTTGATAATTCACTCACAAAAGTTACAGAGCCCAACCAATAGCCTATTAAAAAAAGCATTAATTTGCATGGTTTAAACTTTAACTATTAACATCTTATTTTCCGCACCTTCAACAGCGTATGAATAAATATTTATTATCATTAACTGCCGCGGCATTTGTTTGGACAGCAAATGCACAGCAAATCCCAACCTTAACCGCTCAAGATTATGCCCATGCCGAAAGCTTCCTGAGCTATAATACCGAGCAATTGGTTGATCATGGCAAAGTGATGCCTAACTGGCTTCCGGGCGATAAATTCTGGTACCGGATACTAACACCACAAGGAAGCGAATTTATTTTAGTTGATCCTGCAAAAAAAACACGTGTAGGGGCATTTGATCAGCAAAAACTGGCAATGGCCATATCAACCGCTACGGGTAAAACTTACAAAGCTGATAAGCTGCCATTTCAGACCTTCAGTTTTTCGGACGATCTGAAATCGATCTCTTTTGCAGCCGATGGAAAATCCTGGAAATGTGATCTGCAAACTTATCAATGTACATCAGATAATGCCATAATTGGTAAGCATACCTCACATTCCCGTAGAAGGGGCGGCGATGACGAAGTTGCATCGCCGGATGGTAGCCAGGTAGCCTACATTAAAGATTATAACCTTTGGGTACGTAATATAAAAACAGGGAAAGAGACACAACTCACTACCGATGGAGTAAAGGATTTTGGTTATGCTACTGATAATGCCGGCTGGAAATCATCAGACGGACCTATCGTTCGCTGGTCGCCCGATTCTAAAAAGATAGCCACCTTTAAGCAGGATCAGCGTAATGTGGGCGATATGTACCTGGTAACTACCAATGTTGGCCATCCTACATTGAAATCCTGGAAATACCCGTTGCCAGGGGATAAGGAAATCGCCACTATACAACGGGTGATCATTAATGTAGATGAACCCAAAGTGATCAATATCCAGGTCGCGCCTGATCCGCACCGTGCTACGCTGAGCGACGATATTGCCAGCAGCGGTACTTTTGATGATGTGGACTGGACAGAAGATGCTGCCAAGCTGGCTTTTGTATCCACCTCACGCGATCACAAACAAGAAAAATTCCGGATTGCCGATGCTGCTACAGGGGCTGTAAAAGAAGTTTTTGAAGAAACCGTAGCTACACAATATGAGTCGGGCCAGGGTGCTATCAACTGGAAATATCTGGCTAAAACTAACGAGATCATCTGGTTTTCTGAACGCGACAACTGGGGGCATCTGTATTTATATGACGCGCTAACCGGCAAGGTTAAAAACCAGATCACCAAAGGCGATTGGGCGGTTACCGAACTGTTGAAAGTGGACGAAAAAAATCGCCAGATCTATTTCCTGGCTGATGGCCGTGAACCCGGTAACCCGTACTTTAGCCATCTGTACAAAGTAGGATTTAATGGCAAGGGGCTAACGTTGCTTAGTCCTGGAGAAGGCACTCACCAGATTACTTTGTCGCCAGATGAGAACTATTTTATTGATAGCTATTCAAAAACTGATGTGCCGCCAATAACCGTGCTGCGCGATCTGAATGGTAAGCTGATCAGTACACTGGAGAAAACAGATATCAGCAGGCTACTGGCTTCGGGTTGGAAAGCGCCTATCCCGGTAACGGTTAAAGCACATGACGGCCAAACCGATATTTATGGAGTAATGTTTGTGCCAACCCATCTGGATCCCAATAAAAAGTACCCCATCATTAATAATATTTACCCAGGCCCACAGGGCGGCAGTGTAGGCAGTTGGGGCTTCTTATCAGCCCATGGCGATTGCCAGGCCTTAGCCGAACTGGGTTTTGTGGTTGTTAAAATTGAAGGCACCAGTAATCCGCTGCGTTCCAAAAGCTACCATGATATGAATTATGGTCACATGTCTGAAAATACGCTGCCCGACCAGGTTACCGCCATGCAGCAACTGGCTCAAAAATATCCATATATCGATATCAATAAAGCAGGCATCTGGGGCCATTCCGGTGGTGGTTTTGCGACCGCCGCAGCTATGTTCCGTTTCCCGGAATTTTTTAAAGTGGGCATATCTGAATCGGGTAACCATGATAACCGTAATTATGAGGATGATTGGGGCGAACGTTATATTGGTTTGTTAACCCCGCAGGCTGATGGTACATCCAACTACGAAGCGCAGGCCAATCAAAATTATGCTAAAAACCTGAAAGGGAAACTCATGCTTGCTCATGGTTTAATGGATGATAATGTACCACCCTACAATACCTTGCTGGTTATTGAAGCCCTGGAAAAAGCCAATAAGGATTATGACCTGGTGGTATTCCCGAATAATGCTCACGGTTATGGTCAGAATTCATACTACATGATGCGCCGCCGCTGGGATTATTTTGTGAAGAACCTGGCAGGCGCTGAGCCACCGCAGGAGTATTTGCTAAAAGCTAAAACTGATCCGCGGAATAGTACGAAATAAACATTCAAAAAAATGAAAAAAACATTTTTAAAGGTATTCTTATTACTGCTGGCGTATTTTCAGATTGAGCGGGTTAATGCTCAAATCACGCCGCAGCAGGCTATTGCTCATTTACAGAAAGGGATCAATATAGGTAATACATTAGATGCTCCCGGCGGTGAAACCAGTTGGGGACAACCCCTGATTAAACCTTATTATTTTGATGATTACAAGGCTGCCGGATTCACGGCAATTCGTATTCCGGTTACCTGGGAAAGACATGTTGATACCATAGCCCCGTATGCTATCAATCCTGAGTTTATTGCACGCGTAGAACAGGTGGTTGACTGGGGTTTGAGCCGGGGCTTATATATCATATTAAACTGTCATCACGAGGATCTCATTAAAAAGGATTATTCGCCTAAAAATGTTGCCCGTTTTGAAGCCATATGGAACCAGATTGGCACTCGTTTTAAAAATAAATCCGATCATTTATTATTTGAAATATTGAATGAGCCACACCCGCTCAGTTTGGCAAATCTTAATGATCTCAATAAGCGCATCTTTAAAGTTATCCGAAAGAGCAATCCTACACGCATCATCGTTTATGCGGGCACAGAATGGAGCAGTGATTCTGAGTTATTAAAGGCCGACATTCCTAAGGATAAATATCTGATCGCGAATTTTCATTGCTATAGCCCCTGGACCTGGGTTTCTGGAAAAGATAAGAATATTTCCTGGGGCACACCAGCCGAGAAGAACGAGATTAAGGCAATATTTGACAGGGTCCATAACTTTTTTGCTCCTAAAGGCATACCGGTTATGGTAAATGAATATGGTTGTCCGGCAGGTAAATTGCAGGAGTGGCGTGTATTATTTTATAAAACTTACGTCGAAAATATCCGCTCGCATGGTTTTGGGTCTTTTGCGTGGGACGATGGGGGTGATTTCAAAACTTACGATAGGACGGGCCGTAAATGGATTGGTGGTGTACAAGAGGTAATGACACAATCATCCGGTGACCGGTAGCTGGATTTAACGATATTAGTATTTTTGCTTTGTTGGTGTTGTCCCTTCTTCCTTTAGCGCAAGTCTTATGCGGTTGTTAGTGGCTGATGACTTGTGCTTGTTCATTGGGCTATATTGAAGTCACAAGTCAGCCTTTACCCACAAAACTGCAACGCAAGACTTGCGCCAAAAGGGGGAGGGGCGAAAGAGAAATCTTCTACTATCTGTAATACGCTTTCCCTTTATTCAGCAGAAGATTTCTCCTCGTTCCTCGTTCGAAATGACACTCGGGCTTTTCTAAACTAAAAAAAGCAGAATACCAAAGACGAAGCCTAAGCTTCGTCTTTGGTATTACGGATGAGGCTTATCCCCGTAAAGAAAAATAGTATGGATATAATACCTACAACAACCAATGTTGTGGTTTGACCGCTGTGATTGATGACACCCAGCCCGGTATAAATTAAGCCAATGATACCGAGTACGGTTAAGATGGCTCCAAAAGTTCGTTTTAGGTTCATGGTTTTATTGCTGTTTTATAAAGCATTTTTATAAAAACAAATAACACACCAATAATTAATACTACATTTATTTACTAAATATTATCAACCATGACAGCCGAAATTACTTTTGGAATAATTGTACTCATCCTCCTTATTGTTTTATCAACCTCCTTTGTGTCTGTAAAACAGGGCACTATAGTAGTGATCACCGTGTTTGGAAAATACCGGCGCATACTAACACCGGGTTTGAATTTTAAACTGCCATTTATCGAAAATATATATTCCAAGATCTCTATCCAGAACCGTTCGGTCGAGCTGGAATTCCAGGCGGTAACGTATGACCAGGCCAATGTTTATTTCAAGGCCATGCTGCTGTATTCGGTACTTGACCAGCAGGAAGAGACCATTAAAAACGTGGCTTTTAAATTTGTTGATGAGCGTAACCTGATGCAGGCACTTATCCGCACGGTTGAAGGCTCTATCCGGGCCTTTGTAGCCACCAAACGCCAGAGCGAGGTATTGATATTGCGCCGCGATATTGTAGAACATGTAAAAGAACAGCTCGATCAGATACTCGAGAGCTGGGGATATCACCTACAGGATCTGCAATTGAACGATATTACGTTTGATGATGTGATCATGAAATCCATGAGCCAGGTAGTGGCATCCAACAACCTGAAAGCAGCCGCCGAAAACGAAGGCCAGGCATTACTGATCACCAAAACAAAAGCGGCTGAGGCCGAAGGTAATGCCATCAAGATCTCGGCACAGGCCGAACGGGAAGCAGCCCAGTTACGTGGTCAGGGTATCGCCCTGTTCCGTGAGGAAGTAGCCCGTGGTATGACTGTTGCCGCTAAAGAAATGGCCGAGGCCAATATGGATACCTCGGTGATCATGTTTACCATGTGGACAGAATCAATCAAACACTTCGCCGAAAATTCGCAAGGCAACGTGATATTCCTTGACGGATCAACCGATCAGATGCAGCATACATTAAAAGAAATGATGGGCTTAAACCTTTTACAGAATGACAAAGTCAAAAAGTAAAAGTTTAACCTGCGTATTTCATGAATGTAAGATGGCTTAAAGAGGCGCTCATAGCCGCCCTGTTTTTAATAACGATAACCGGGGCACAGGCCCAACAACAATTCCATCAACTAACCATTAACGATTTTGGCGGCGCGCCGCGTGTAAATGCACGTGGCGTAGTTGCTTATACCAACTGCACCATTGATTTTAAATATCAGGCCAACCGGGTAAACGGTGGCTTTATGCTCAACGCCTTTGTAAAGCTGATACTAAATACCGAAAGATCCTGGCTCGACAGGAGCCGGATAACATCCAATCAGGTACTGTCAGAAGTATTAAAACATGAACAGGGACATTATACCATTGCCTACCTGGAACAGCAGGAATTACTGCGCGAAATTGGCAGAACCCGTTTCAGTCGCAATTATCAATACGAAGCCATGAACCTGTTTAATCGCATTGATAACAAATACAAGCAAATGAATACCGACTATGATGAGGACACCCAGCACATGACCGACCGGGTGCAGCAACACAGCTGGGATGTATATTTTCAAAAGCAATTACAGTTTATGCCGGTGGAGGATAGGGAGGGGCGATAAACCCAACCAACACGTCATTGCGAGGTACGAAGCAATCTCTATGCTGTACAGAGCGAATAACCAAGTATTAAACTTTGCATGACGGATTGACCTCCGTAGAGATTGCTTCGTACCGCAATGAGGGGTGTTTTTATTTGACACAAATTAAAGGCTGCGTTTCAGCTATTCATTTTAGCAAAGGCTCTCCGTATCTTTGCTATGCATGCCAAACGAACCCGTACAGATCATCCGTAAAATTATCCATATTGATATGGATGCTTTTTACGCGTCTGTTGAGCAGCGCGACTTTCCCGAGTACCGGGGCAAGGCTTTGGTGGTGGGTGGCTCGCCGCAAGGCAGGGGTGGCGTGGTAGCTACAGCCAGTTATGAAGCGCGTAAATTTGGTGTGCGCTCGGCCATGTCGTCAAAAAGAGCCTTGCAGCTTTGTCCGGATGCCATATTTGTACGGCCTCGTTTTGCGGCCTATGGTGAAGTATCACAAAGGATCAGGGAAATATTCAGCAGGTATACCGACCTGATTGAACCACTGTCGTTAGATGAAGCCTATCTGGATGTAACCCATGATAAGCTGAACATAGGTTCGGCCATTGAAATAGCCAAACAGATTAAGCAGGCTATCAAAGATGAATTGCAGCTTACGGCATCTGCAGGGGTATCCATCAACAAATTTGTAGCCAAAATAGCATCGGATATCAATAAACCCGATGGACTAAAGTTCATAGGCCCATCCAGCATCGAAGATTTTATGGAGCAATTACCCGTTGAAAAGTTTTTTGGTGTGGGTAAGGTGACCGCTCAAAAAATGAAACAGATGGGCCTGCATACCGGCGCCGATTTGAAAAAACTTACAGAAGACGAATTGGTAAGGCACTTTGGCAAAACCGGCAGGTTTTATTACCAGATTGTACGGGGTGTGGATAACCGGGAGGTGCAGCCCCACCGCGAAACCAAATCGTTAGGGGCTGAGGATACTTTCGCGTACGACCTCACCACGCTGGAAGAAATGGATGCTGAACTCGACAAAATAGCGCTCACGGTTTATAACCGTCTGCTTAAATATGATCTGAAAGGCCGTACCCTTACCCTCAAAGTAAAATACAGCGACTTTAAGCAGATCACCCGTAATCAATCATTCCCCGAAGCTTTTAATGATCTGGAAACCATCAGCCAAACAGCTAAACAGATTATGGCGGTTAACTATACAGACGATGCCAAAGTGCGGTTGCTGGGTATATCCCTCTCCAACTTTGGCGATATAGTACCTAAATCAAAACAGGAAAAAGAAGCTGGCCCGGGCGATCAGCTGGCACTGGAATTTTAGCCCCCTAAGCCCCTAAAGGGGGAATCAAAATCAACTTTTAACTAAACAGTAAGCCGTGTTAACAATTATTTAACAGAAAACACTTTCAAATAAAGTAAATTCTCATTACGTTTGAATTTTTTGTTGATGTAACTTCTATTAATTTTTTATCAAAAGTTAATGTTACGCGTCGACAGTACCAAACCATGCCAGATCATTTATGCCATTGCCCGGCATGAGTATTTGTCGTACGTTATTGAGCCGCACATTGTTCAGCTTAATCCCAACGGCGAATTTTCACTAACGCACCAGCGTTTATTCTCCAATACAGCCAAGGAATTTATCCATTGTTTGGACGATACGGATATCAAGCTCATCAAGATCCTCGAAGAAATGGAGCAGGGCAACGTGATCAAACGTTATTATAAAAAGCCGATCCGCCCTTTTGAGTTTTTCTCCAAGATATTTAACGAGCAGCTTTTTGATACCATTCGCCCCAAAATGGAAAGGCGTATGGCCGAAGCATTGGCTTTGCTGTGCAGTAAACAGGTATACCAGATGAGCAAAGAGGGCTATCCTGCCGAACGCAAGCTGCAGATAGCCACTGAGGCGGCGTCGGTATTGTTCCATTTCAGGCGTAATGAGGAGGAGATCAGGTATTTCCCCACCATCAAATACCAGGGCATGCGCATTGAGTTCATGTTCAAAAATGCCGAGATCATTTGCAACCACCCGGCCTGGATGCTGCTGGATGATACCCTGTATTATTTTGATAAAGAGATAGAGGGTAAAAAACTGCAGCCGTTTCTCAGTAAACGATATATCGCTATCCCGCGGTCATCAGAGCAATCTTATTTTGAAAAGTTTGTAGCTCCATTGATCGAAAAGCATAATGTATACGCCGAAGGTTTTGTCATTAACACCGAAAAGTATGACGCGCAGGCGGCTTTGAAACCTATTTACATAGAAGGCGGCATCTCGCAGCTGCAATTGTATTTTAAATATGCAGGCTATATTTTCCCTTATGGCGATGGCAGGCATGTATCGGTACGGATGGAGAAAAATGGCGACGAATATATTTTTCATCGCATCAAACGTTCCATCACCTGGGAAAAAAACAAGATGCAGCAGCTGGAGCAGATGGGCCTGAAAACGGTGTCGAGCCTGTTCCAGAACCTGGAGGTAGATAACCACGACGAGGATGCCGATCATTCTTTCTCGGTGTTTGAGTGGCTTAACCAGTATCATGATGAGTTGATTGAGCAGGGTTTTGAACTGGAGCAGCCGGAGGGCCAAAAACGCTATGTATTTGGCAACAGTAAAATTGACCTGGAGGTAAAAGAAAATAACGACTGGTTTGATATTCATGCCATTGTATGGTTCGGGCCGTACAGCATACCATTTATCCAGCTCCGAAATCATATTCTTAACCGTAAAAAGGAATTTACGCTGCCATCGGGCGAGATTGCCGTGATACCCGAAAAATGGTTTTCGCAGTATGGTAACCTGCTGCATTTTTCGGAAGGTAGTAACGATCTGAAGTTGCGCCGCCATCATATAGGTCTGGTAAATGACCTGGCCGAGGGCGAAATGGCCAACGTGACCATGACCCGCAAGCTGCAAAAGCTAACCGATTTTGAGGAGCTGGAAGAGGTGGATATGCCGCAGCATTTTGCCGGTAATTTGAGGCCCTATCAAAAGGCAGGCTATAACTGGTTCCACTTTTTAAAGAACTATCATTTTGGCGGCTGTCTGGCCGATGATATGGGACTTGGTAAAACCATACAGACCCTGGCCCTGCTGCAAAAACACAAAGAAGATACCGAGGCCGCAGGCAGCAAAGCTACATCGCTGGTGATCATGCCCACCTCGCTCATTTATAACTGGCTTAACGAGGCTAAAAAGTTTGCGCCACAGCTTAAACTCATGGTGCATACAGGTACCTTGCGCTACCGCTCGGCCGATGTGTTTGCCAATTACGATGTAGTGATCACTACTTACGGCATCAGCCGGATTGATATTGGCATGTTCAAGGAGTACTTTTTTGATTATGTGATACTGGACGAAAGTCAGAACATCAAAAACCCATCATCCAAATCGTTCCAGGCGGTTAAGCAGCTTAAATCACGCTTTAAACTGATCCTGAGCGGTACCCCGGTCGAAAACTCAGTGAATGATTTGTGGACGCAAATGTCGTTCATTAATCCGGGCTTGCTGGGCGGTCAGCAGTTTTTTCAGAATGAATTTGTAACACCTATTGAAAAGAAAAAGGACGAGGACAAAGCCCGCAAGCTGCAGGCATTAATAAAACCTTTTGTATTACGCCGTACCAAGGAACAGGTAGCCACCGAGTTGCCGCCAAAAACCGAAAACCTTTTCTATTGCCAAATGAGCGAAGAACAGGCCTCGGTTTACGAAAAAGTAAAATCAGAATATCGCAACGAACTGCTTAAAAGTCTGGAGGACGGCACCTTTGCCAGAACCCAGATCCAGGTACTGCAAGGCTTGATTAAATTGCGGCAGATAGCCAATCACCCTATTATGATCGACGATGATTATGAGGGTGACAGCGGTAAGTTTGAAAACGTGGTGCATACCCTGGCCAACGTATTGGATGGCGGGCATAAGGTGCTCATATTTTCGCAGTTTGTAAAACAACTGAGCATTTACCGTGAGCATTTTGAGCGCGAAAGCATACCTTATGTATACCTGGATGGTAGTACCCAGAACCGTGGCGATGTGGTGAAACAATTCCAGGAAGATCAGAAAACACGCGTTTTCCTGATCTCGATAAAAGCAGGTGGTGTAGGCTTAAACTTAACCGAGGCTGATTATGTATTTATCCTCGACCCGTGGTGGAACCCGGCTGTGGAACAGCAGGCTATTGACCGTACGCACCGTATCGGCCAAACCAAAAACGTGTTCATTTATAAGTTCATCACCAAGGATACGGTAGAAGAAAAGATCCTGGCCCTGCAGCAACGCAAACTAAGCCTGAGCCGCGCGCTTATCACCACCGAAGAAAGCTTTATCAAGTCGCTTACCGCGGATGACATCAGGGAGATATTGGGGTAATCTTCCCTCTACACGCGTCATTGAGGTACGAAGCAATCTCTATGCTGTACAGAGAGAATTACTAAGTGATGAACCTGCATAATTGACCTGCCTGTGTAGAGATTGCTTCGTACCTCGCAATGACGCATGTTTTGTTTTAGTGATTACTACTACAAATATTCCCTCAAAATATCTTCTAAAATTCCTATCAGTTCTGGATCATTAAATTGATAATTGTCTTCAATATCCAGTACTACCAGTTGCTTGCCGGTAATATCAAAACGCTGTTTTAACAATTGCTGATGTTTGCGTTCCATCACAAAAATAACATCGGCACGATCAATCATTTTTTGATTTATGCGGATACGTGCCTTATCGCTGGTGCCGGCAGAGGATGCCTGGTGCAAGGGGTGGTTCTTGAATAAAAGTTCGGCTGTTGGGCTTCGCCATTGATTTTTACTGCAGATGAAAAGTAGATTGGCCAAGGAGTGATCTAATATCAGGTTGAACTAAGCGCTGCTGAAAATTTGAATATAACACTGATGACAAAGAACACAATGGATAAGTAAAATATTCGTTTTCCCTGCTTTCGGTCGTTGTCGCTATAGCTGTAAACCCGTTCGCCATCGGGCAGTGTTTTTTTGAAGGATGACAAGTGCCAGCCAATAAAGATGCCTAATAGTCCGCCTGCAATAGCGAATATATATCCTAAGATAATCCAGGTGGTTTGTGGTGGTTCCGGTTGTTTAAGAGCTTCTATCCGGCTTTTATGCAGCCCGGATAATTTCTGATCATTAATTTCAACTCCGCGTTCGGTAAGTATTTTTCTGGCCAGCTGATAGTCGAACGGGCTCCATTCATCAGCTTTGGCCAAAATATCTATGAGCTCTTCGTTACTAAAGCCAAACAGGTAATGATCCGGATCGGCCTGGTCAATATTTGTACGCTCGCTGTCATTCAGCAAGCGGTTTACCAACTCAAAATCTACGGCTCGTATTTTTACAATGTAATCTTTAGATAGCTCGCTGTTAACAAATGCCGGATTAAAGGAAAACTGGCTTTCTTCTACCCCATGTGGAATATGATGTTGATCCAGCAGCGTGGTAAGCTCACTTGCTAAAGCCGGGTCATTAAAGGTTTGAAAGGTAATAAGGTCAGGTTGCATATGGGTAGAGCTAAAGTATCATAGATCAAAGTCCGTTTTTGGGTACCCAGGCCTGGCTTTTGATGAGCCATTTGTCGCTGACAAGACGGAGCACAAATGAAAAGGCCCCCTCCTCATTAAATGCGTCGCCGTTAATGGTGCCGGTGTATTCAACGGGTACTACCAGATAAGCTACTTCTTCGGTTTGCTGGAAAACCTTGATGCGTTTAACTTCAACCTTGAAATCTTTTATTTTAAAACCCTTTACCGCCTTCTGTACCGAGTTTATCCATTGCACGCCTGCCAGCGGACCAGCCCATGAAAAAGGTTGCTGCTCATCACTTATTACAGCATTGGGGGTATAAAACTCAGCTATTTTTTCGATATTAAAAGTATACGAAGCCTTGAGTACCGTATTTACAATTTCCAGAACTTCGGGCTTTAATGTTTTTATAGTTTTTGCAGTGTCTAAACCATTAACACCTGCAGCATGGGTTTTGTTCGCAACCGAAAAGGTTAAGAGCAAGCCTGCACATACTATAGTAAATATGTTTTTCATCTTACGAAGCCGTTAATATGATCTGTACTATTTGCCATAGCTATTCATATAGTCCAAAGTTAAGTTACAAAGAGCCTTAACTCCTAATGTAAATCCGCTTTCATCAATAAAAAAATCGGGAGTATGGTGCGATGGCGCTTTTAACGGATCCTGACCTTTAGGCATTCCGCCTAAAAAGAAGAATAATCCGGGTACTTTTTCCTGGTAAAAGCTAAAATCCTCGGCGCCGGTAACGGGCGGGCGCAGCAGCACATTTTCGGCCCCGGCAGTATGTTGCAGGCTCGGTAGCATTTTTTCGGTTAGCTTAACATCATTAAAAGTAACCGGGTAATGGTTGCTGTATGGGATCTTTACTTCGGCGGTGGCGCCTTGTGCCTCGGCGGTTTTGGTGGCTATTTGTTTAACGCGCTCGATCAGTAGTTTTTCATCGGCAAGGGTAAAAGAACGTAGTGTACCCAGCATTTCTACCCGTTCCGGAATAATATTAGAGCGGTTGCCGGCTTTAATGGCACCGATGGTTACCACTGCCGGGTTTTGGGTCACGTCAACATTACGACTCACAATGGTTTGCAGGTTGTTAATGATCTCGGCCGAAACTACGATCGGGTCAACGCTCGACCATGGATAAGCGCCGTGAGCCGATCGCCCTTTTACAATGATCTGCATGTCGTTTACCCCGGCCATTGTTCCGCCTGGGCGATAAGTGATCTTACCAACTTCGGTTTGAGAGTTGATATGCAGACCAAATATGGCATCGACCTTTGGGTTTTCCAATACACCTTCCTTTACCATTTCTTCGGCGCCGCCTTTCTGGCCGGGTTCCACCCCTTCTTCTGCGGGCTGAAAAATGAATTTTACGGTACCATGCAGCTCGCTTTTCATGGTTGAGAGCACCTGGGCCACGGCCATCAGAATAGCCATGTGCGAATCATGTCCGCAGGCATGCATTATGCCAACTTCCTGGCCGTTATAAGTGGTTTTTACTTTTGATGCAAAGGGTACAGGAGTTCGTTCAACTACAGGTAAGCCATCCATATCGGCTCGTAAAGCAACAACCGGTCCGGGTTTATCGCCTTTTAAAATACCAACTACACCGGTGGTAGCAATACCAGTTTGTACCTGTATGCCTAAGGACTGTAGGTGTTTGGCAATAATACCCGATGTGCGTACCTCATGGTTTCCCAGTTCCGGATGTTCATGAAAATCCCTCCGCCAGGCAACTATCTTGCTTTGCAAAGCATCGGCTTTAGTACTTACCTGTGCTGTAATATCGGTTTGAGAAAAAGCATTTAGGCTGGTTAAGGATAGTATTAATACGTAAAGTTGTTTCATACCAGATTATTTACGCTAAATATAAGTATAAACAATAAAAACGATAGCATGTTGAATGCCATCGTTTTTTACAAATATTAGATGTAGTTTTAATTAATACTAATAAGGTCTATCGTAAATATCAATACCGAATTTGCCGGTATCGGACCGTTTGCATAAGGGCCATAACCATACCTGGAGGGGATAAGCAGAATGATGCGTCCGCCGGCTTTAATAAAGGGTACGCCGATAGTCCAACCAGGTATAACTTGTGACAGGCTGGTTTGAACGGCATTTTTTGAATCGAACGGATTATCATTAAGCAACTTACCGGTATAGTTAACGGTAACGGTTGAACCGCCAGATGGGTTTGGGCCGCTGCCGGGAGTTACGATCTGATAGTATATGCCAGAAGTATCCTTGGTAGCAGTGATATCGGTGTGCGCTGCAAGATATGTTTTTATAGCGGCGTCATCGGTAGCAGCCTGTACCGCAGGATCAACCACAACAGGTGGTTTCTGTTGTTCTGTTTTCAGGCAGGATGACAGGGTGATGATGGCCAAACCCAATAGTAAAAAGTATCTTTTCATGTTCATATATCGCTAATAGTAGTTTGAGTGCATCTAATATAAATTTAACTATGGACTAAAGCTAAATAGTAATAAATAAGATACAATATTGAAACAGGATCATCGTATTTTCTATTGAACCTTAACAAGATCGATATCAAATGTCAACACCGCGTTTTCGGGAATGGGGCCGGCGCCGCCAGCGCCGTAAGCCAGATGCGATGGTACGTACAGCACCATGTTGCCACCTGGTTTTAGATGCGGCACCGCTATTTGCCAGGCCTTAACCAGGCTTGATAAGGGTCTCGAAAAATTGCTGCCTTTGTCATACAGCTGCCCGCCCATGAGGGAACAGGTATAATTAACGGTTACGGTTGAACCTTCGGTAGGGGCAACACCTGTACCCGGTTTGATGATCTGGTAATATAAGCCCGATGGATCTTTCACGGCTTTGATCTGCGGATTGGCTTTCAGGTATACCCGGATCAGGGAGTCATCGACTTTGGCCTGCTGCGCCATCTGACCCGACATAGAACCGCCGCATGAGGTTAGGACGATCACAAAAGCGCTTAACAGTAAAATGTATTTTTTCATAGTGTTTTAATCAAAAAAGCCCCTCCAAATATCAGCTAAAGAGCGGAATTTGAAGAGAGCTTTGGTTAATTTATTGATAATTATACTTATGTAGTTTTATTGAACTGCTTATGTTAGTCCTTTATGCTGAGTTCTATGCCTACACATCGCTCAAAGGAAAGTTATGGGTCAAAATATTATCAACAAATTCAACCATTTAGCTTGGCCCCTTTTATTCAAATAAAAATTGAGGATCATAAGCCGCTTCCATCTTTATTTATAAGCTGCTTCAATTCCTTTTTAGTAAGTTCTTTTCCAACGATTTCTGGGGTATCCGCCTCTGTATATTCCTGCTGAGCAGTTAGTGTGGTGTTAGCATTTTCTGCGGTACAAAAATGCGGATCTACAAATCCATATAAACTTTTTGAGTTTTGAGTATCTCTGCTGCTTTCTATATCAATAGATTTAAGATAAGTGACTAAAAGCGTTATACCAAATGAATAGTTTATGCTAAACTTACTATTAAGCCCTAAAGTTGTACCTGGTAAAACTGTTTGCCCGAGTTTAACAACTACACTGCCTTTCTTAAATCCCCTGTATGTGGCAAGGGTACCATCCTCATGTTCAACAATTATTTCATTAACATTGCTTTTGTAAGCAAGATCAGCAGAGGCTTCTGTTTCATACAGATCTTTGACCTCTACTACCAAACCTTTCCGTACAGCGGTTACAGTATCTTCGTTTGGGGTATAAAAAAAGTATACTTTCCAATCTTCGGGTGTAGTTTTACCCAAAAAACGGGCACCTACAAACGCTACATCCGCAACCATTACCTTTTTATGCTTTTTACAAGGTAAAAGATATACAAAACCGGCATTGTATTTTGGATTTAATTTTCCCCTTATATAACTGTACTGGTAAGCAAATCCAACACCTTGATCTTTATTTTGAGGCGAGAGGGTCAGGAAATGCCCTGAATAGCTTTTGACCGTAAAATGCTGTTCTATTGCATTTGAGGAGTTAATAAGGTTAGTGAACTTAAGGTTTATGGTGTAGCTGCCGAGGTCATTTTTTTCGTAGTTAAAATCTACATTTTTATTGGTATTGATGGTATAATTGATCTTTATTTCGCTATCCTGCGCACTAACATTTATAATAAAATAACAATTAAGAAGGGCAAATGCAATTGCTTTTATTCTGTTGGTCATAACACTTAAGAGGTTAAAAATATGGTTAAAAATTGTCGATAATTTGATAAAGAAAGTAAATGGAGAATCTTAGGCTGTTGCATGCGAGCGACAGCCTAAGATTATAAATATTAATCAACAGAGTTCCACTTTTGTAAAATAATTCATTTTCGAAAGTTCTGGTAAAAGCTTTTTGAAAAAGTAAGGGCCTGTTGATCCCAGGTCAATGTCATAGATCATTTTATCGCCTTCAATTCTTGTTTTCCAGTTATGGATCACGCCGTGTATCCTGTCTTTTTTTTCTGACTTTTCATTAAATCCAGAGATAAAATTATCTATCTCTAACTCGATTTTTTGGGCATCGTTTAGCCGCTCCGCTTTGAGTTGTAACTCGATTGTTGCATCCATATTGATACGGGTAACAATCAATTCATAACTCAAGTCCTTAAGTTTAAAAGGCAGCTGTACATCGGGAAACATTTGCCGGTGTATCAACGCCACATCCAATTCCTCAAACCAAAATTCTATATCGTCGCAATCAATATCAGTATCTTCCAGTTGATAGATGCGCCCGGATTTTGATTTCCAAAGTACGGTTACGGGGTTCCAATTATGGTTAATATATACGTAGAATGGTAACTGGGAAACAACCTCATATTTTACAAAAAACTCTTGTTCCGGTCTTGTTGCAATAGAAATCTGTTTATTAATTTTTAAACCAGTTCGCAGCTCAAATAGCGTAGTCAATTGTATATCTGCACAATTTGCAAATTCAAGTGACATATTTTGCTGATATCTGTTTTGAAAATCGTAAACGAGTGTACTGATGTTGAAAAATAATGTTGGCATACTTTTTACTAAGTTAAAGTATCACTACAGCGTCAGCAACCCGCCACAATGTTCTCGCAATTAAAAAACTTTCCCAGTCATCCAAAATACCAAAACCATCTAAGTCGTCCAAAAGAGAGGCTATAACAACACCCGCTGAGGCGCCCTTTAAATAAGGTATGATCTTAGGATTTTGACGAACAAAGGCAATAACCAATTGCTCTCTATTGTCCGGATTGGCTTTTATTCGTTGAAATAATATCTTCAGTTTATCCGTCAGGTTTTGCGGTAATATAACAGGTTCGGGGGCCGGTTGATTATTTCTTGCCACGGAAGCATAAACTATTACTCCTTTACTAAATAAACGAGCTTGAAGAAGATTAGAAGAATTTCTTGGATCAGGTAAATACCGTGTAGCATAATTTCCGCCGGCCGCCCAAATACCGCCATTAGGTGGTGGACATAATAGATTGCCCTGGGTTACATAAAGTTGCACTTCGGCCGCACCTGCGGTTTGACCAGCTGTATTATCCGGTTTAATTTCGAACATTTGATTGGTAAGCGGATCAACTATATCAGCATAGCCAGCAGCACCGGTTAATTTACTGCTGGAACCAGGAATAAAATATTCTCTCATTGCTAATGGGTTGCTAAACATATAATCATATTGTATCAGCCAATGTTCTGCTGTACCTGGCCATTTGAAATTTCCATTTCTGGCGGTGCCATGACAAGGGCTCATGGCTACGTCATCTTTGGCATCTTCCTGTTGCATTAAATTCAAAATGTAGTTATTATTAGCTGTTATCAATGCCTGGAACTGAGATGGTGTAACAACGTTTCCATTTGCATCGTGGGGAGGCGTATAAGTCACATGCTCGCCTGTGGCAGATGGTCCGTTTTGAAATGCCGGATTAAACTCCGAAGCGTCCGGACGGTTATATCCGGTGCTGTTGTCCCCGTTGGGACCTTTATTTCCTATGGTATATTCTATTCCTATTTGACATCGATCGGAGCTTACATCGGGAGTAAAATAGCTGGCTGCGAGTGATTTATCAGCATTAAATATCAGTGTGCCGAATCCGGGATATTGTACTCCATCAATGGTCGCAACAGTTTTGAAAGGACCGATTATGTCACAGCCAATGCTTTTGGCATAATCCAATAAATCATTAAATCTGCTTTCAGGTACCCTGCAATTTAGACAGTTATCATCCATCCCGAAATTAGGGGTCTTCTTATCAATAGTGGTAACATTAGTTGTTGGACATGGATTACCTGTAGGGGGCGGGAAGCCGCCAATAGGCGTTGCTAACGTTTGTGTTTTTAAGCTGTTTACGGTTGTTTTTCCTTGGCTTCCGATATTATTTAAACCCAAGACGCAAGAGGTGCTGGGAGATGAAGTACTTCCATTACTACCGCCTCCACCAACACTCCCACCACCAGAACCGGTACCACCTCCAGAGCCATCACCGCCACCACCGGTTGTAAAAGTCACACAAGTTTCCCCCAGATAAGTTGATGGATAAGTTATACCATTAAAGCTAACTGTTTGGTACCACTCTGTACAAACGGTAACTTTTTGAGCATTTGTATTTGTTTTTAGCCCTTGGGTTGCCTGGCTCCCATTTTGGGTTGTGCCGGCCGGATTGCTATCGGTAGAGATTTTTCCGGTAATAAAACCGTTTTTGTAGGTCCAACCGCTCACAAATGCACCTTTGGGGGTACTATATAAAACCACACCGCTAAAATCACTATCGCGCTTATTGTACTTGTTATGGTCAAGTTTGCTAAGGTCGCCTTTTAAATAAGCGGCATCGGCTATAACAGTCATGATATATGCATTATACTTGCCTAATTGCTTTATTAACAAAAATGAGCTGCGGCTCAAAGCAGGATCATAGGCCTGATCTCCCTTTTCGTTTTTTAAGCCTAAAGCTATTTTGGCTGAAGCAGCAGCGTCAAGAGGCATTTCAATAACATTATCACCAAAGCGGATATAGGCTGCAACATGGCCCCAGTCAGGTTTGATCACCTGGCTGAAATCGAAATTGGTTACTGTAGATTGTGTGTTCAGTTTGCCGGTACCTGAGGGATAAGTGCTCTCGTACCAGCTTTTTGCCTGGGCGATGGCAGGATCGGAAACAGTGTTTGGCGGATCGGTATGCAGATCTTTTTTACAGCTGTTGATCACAACGGCTATTAAACATGCTGTAATAAATACAGCTAAGAGGTGTAGTTTTTTAAGCATAGGTTTAGGTGTAGAAAAACGATTCCTGTATTTTAATTAATGAGCCTAATATGTAGTGAATATTTTATCGCCGCAATAGGTGAAAACACGGTATTTTATAAGCTATGCATACCGTAGCGGAGGACCGAGGGAAAGTCCGAAGACTTTCTGGAGAGGCTTCAATCAAAAAAGCTCCCTCCAAATATCAGCTAAAGAGCGGAATTTGAAGAGAGCTTTGGAATATTTATTGATGGTTTTACTTAAACCGTTGTTTTGATCTTGAGTTCGGTCATCTGCGCATCGGCGATGGTGGATGGCGAATCGATCATCACATCGCGACCTGAGTTGTTTTTCGGGAAAGCGATCACGTCGCGGATAGAATCCAAGCCGGCAAAAATAGATACCAAACGATCAAATCCCAACGCTAAACCACCATGTGGTGGAGCGCCATATTCAAAAGCATCCATTAAAAAGCCAAATTGTTTTTGTGCTTCTTCCGGCGAGAATCCCAGGTGTTTGAACATCAGCGATTGCATACCACGATCATGGATCCGGATCGAACCACCGCCAACTTCGGTGCCGTTGATCACCAGGTCATACGCGTTGGCGCGTACTGCTCCGGGATCGGTATCCAGCAAGGTAATATCCTCAGGTTTTGGCGAGGTGAACGGGTGGTGCATAGCATGGTAACGGCTGGTTTCTTCGTCCCATTCCAATAGCGGGAAATCCAGTACCCATAGCGGTGCGAATTTATTTTTATCGCGCAGGCCCAAACGGCTGCCCATCTCTAAGCGCAGCTCGTTCAGTTGCTTGCGTACCTTATCGGTATTGCCGGCCAATACCAGCATCAAGTCGCCTTTTTCAGCGTTGAAAGCTGCCGCCCAGTTGGTGAGCTCGTCTTCGCTGTAAAATTTATCAACCGATGATTTTAACGTGCTATCCTCATTATAACGGCAATAGATCATACCGGTAACGCCAATCTGCGGGCGTTTTAACCATTCGGTCAGTTCGTCAATTTGTTTGCGGGTGTAGCTGGCGCAGCCTTTGGCGTTGATACCTACTACCAGTTCGGCATTATCAAAAATGCCAAAACCTTTGCCTTTTACAATGTCGTTCAGCTCCACAAACTCCATCCCAAAACGAACGTCGGGTTTGTCTGATCCATACAAGCGCATGGCATCGGCATATTGCATCCGCGGGAAATCACCCAGGTCAATACCTTTTACAGTGGTAAACAGATGGCGGGTTAATCCCTCAAAAATGTTTAATATATCTTCCTGGGTAATGAAGGAAAGCTCACAATCTATCTGGGTAAACTCCGGCTGACGATCAGCGCGCAGATCCTCGTCACGGAAACATTTCACGATCTGGAAATAACGGTCGAAGCCGCTCACCATCAACAATTGCTTAAATGTTTGCGGTGATTGCGGAAGGGCGTAAAACTCGCCCGGGTTCATGCGGCTTGGCACCACAAAGTCACGAGCTCCTTCAGGAGTGGATTTGATGAGCACCGGGGTTTCCACCTCAATAAAATCAAGCTTGTCTAAATACTTACGGATCTCCTGTGCCATTTTGTGGCGCAGTACCAAATTGTTACGGATAGGCGCACGGCGCAGATCAAGGTAACGGTATTTAGCACGAAGTTCTTCGCCGCCATCGGTTTCATCCTCAATTAAAAACGGGGGCAATTTGGCCGCGTTCAGAATTTCGATATTTTCAACGGCAATTTCAATTTCGCCGGTTGGTATCTTGTTGTTTTTACTGGTACGTTCCAGAACCTTGCCGGTAACTTTGATCACAAACTCGCGACCAAGACCGCGGCCAATCTCACGTACGGCAGCGTCGGTATCGGTATTGATCACCAGTTGAGTTAAACCATAACGGTCGCGCACATCAATAAATGTGGTGCCGCCCAAATCGCGCGATTTTTGTACCCATCCGCATAAAGTAACCGATTGACCTAAGTTGCTGATATTTAATTCGCCGCAGGTATGAGTTCTAAGCATAATAGCAATAGTTTTATAAAAGTCTGCAAAAGTAAGTTTTTAGTTGGAAGTCCGAAAGACCGAGAGACGGAAAGTCCGGAAGTTTTGATCTTTTAAAGGTTTGATGGCGCTTTTCTTCCGGACTTCCGGACTTTTTCAACTTTCGGACTAAAACCCTATCTTTGCCGTATAATTTTCTCAAGGGGGTGCCTTGCTTTGAGCAATCAAACTGAAAGACAGGCTGAGATCAAACCCATTGTTTAAGTCTTAAGTTCTAAATCCTAAGTTCTAAGTCATTCATGACTTTCGACTAAAGACCCCCGACTAAAGACTTTGACATGCACCTGATCCGGATAATGCCGGCGTAGGGATAGGTAACAAGTTAAGTGTACTGCGTATTTACCCTGATGGGCAGATGGTTTAACTATTTTTAGTTTATTAGTTATTTTGAAAAATTTGTTTGCAGCTATCGCTGCTTTGCTGCTGCCTGTTCTGGCATCGGCCCAGCTTTCCATCAGCGGAAAGATCATCAACACATCCGGCGAGGTTTTGTCCGGTGCTACTATCTCCATTAACAACCCCGCATTGAGCACCGTTGCTGATGTTACCGGGAAATTTAGCTTTACCGATCTCAAAGCCGGTACTTATGTGCTTAAGGCCAGTTATATCGGCTATCAGACTATCAGTAAAAGTATCAGCTTAAATAAAAACGAGGTGATTAACATCACCTTGAACAACGGTACGCTTACTACCGAAGAAGTAACTGTAAGTTCAACCCGGGCCAGTAAAAATTCACCGACGGCTTATACCAACCTGAGTAAAAAGGATCTGACCAAGAACAACTTCGGGCAGGACTTGCCGTATATGCTCAACCAAACTCCATCGGTAGTGGTTACTTCTGATGCCGGGGCGGGTATTGGTTATACGGGTATCCGCATCCGCGGATCGGATGCTACTCGTATCAACGTTACCATTAACGGTATCCCTTATAACGATTCGGAAAGCCAGGGTTCGTACTTTGTCGACCTGCCCGATATTACTTCATCTGTAGATAATATCCAGATCCAGCGTGGGGTAGGTACTTCCACCAATGGTGCCGGTGCTTTTGGCGGCAGTATCAACATACAAACCACCACCCGTCGCGATACCGCTTATGCCGATATCAACGCTTCGGCAGGTTCATACGGTTCCATCAAAACTACGGTTAGCGCGGGTACGGGCTTACTGGGCGGCCATTTTAGTCTGGATGGCCGCGTATCGCGTATCCATTCTGATGGGTATATTGACAGGGCTACATCAAACCTTAAATCGTTTTTTGTAAGTGGCGCCTGGTATGGTAAAAACAGTACCTTAAGGGCCAATGTGTTTTCGGGTTACGAAACTACTTATCAGGCCTGGAACGGTATTGCCGATTATGTGATCGGCGATAATACCCGCTCAGATAACCGTACCTACAATGAACTGGGATATATAGATGCAACTAACTCGTTCTATAAAAACCAGGTAGACCATTATACCCAAAATCATTACCAGTTATTGTACGATAAAAAAATATCAGACAAGCTATCCTTTAGCGGGGCCCTGCATTATACCAAAGGTAAAGGCTATTACGAGGAATACCGTAATGCCGACTCTTTGAAAAATTATGGGATAGCTCCCGTTGTGGTTGGTCCTAATACCATCAGCGCTACTGATCTGGTACGCAGGCTTTGGCTCAATAACGATTTTTATGGCGTAACCTATGCCCTCAAATATCAGCCGCAAACCAACCTGAACATGACCCTGGGCGGCGCTTATAACCAGTACAAGGGTGCGCATTATGGAGATGTGATTGATGTCTTTGCGCCTATCGGTCTGCCATCTAATTATGAATACTACCGCGATAACGCCAAAAAGAACGACTTTAACATATTTGCCCGTGCCGAGTGGCATCTGGATAAAGTGTTGCTGTATGCCGATATGCAGTACCGCCATATTTATTATTCCTTTTACGGGATAGATAAAAACCTGAACAATGCTCAGCAAACGGCGGAGCTCAACTTTTTTAATCCCAAGGCAGGTATCACTTACCAGTTTAACGCGCATAGCAATGTGTACGCCTCCTTCGCGGTAGGTAACCATGAACCCAACCGCGATGACTATGTCGATTCGCCGCCGCAGAATCGCCCCAAATCAGAAAACCTGAAAGATTTTGAAGCAGGTTATCGTATCAGCGGCCCGGTATTTACAGGCGGCATCAACGGCTTTTATATGCTTTACAAAAATCAGCTGGTATTAACCGGAGCCTTGAATGATGTTGGCAGCCCTGTACGTACCAACGTGAAGGACAGCTACCGTGCCGGTGTGGAGTTTGATGGCAAAGTGAAAATTACCAATCAGCTCAATTGGGGCTTAACCGCTACCTGGAGCGCCAACAAGATCAAGAACTATCAACAGTTTTTTGCCGATGAAGATGGCGGCCCTTTAGTAGGTGAAAGTTTTAAGAAAACAGATATCGCTTTCTCACCATCGTTAACCGGTTCCAGTGTGATCAGCTACAGTCCGGTAAAAGGCGGCGAAATTGCTTTCATCAGTAAATATGTGAGCCGGCAGTATATTGATAATACCTCCAACCAAAACCCAGAGGGATATACCATAACCCCGGAGAATCAAAGCAATACTTACGCGGCTAACCGCCTGCTGAAAAGTTATTTTGTGAACGATGTGCGGATAAGATATAACTTTAAAGTAAAGGGTGTAAAAAACATTGGACTGGGCCTGCAGGTGAACAACATCTTCAGCGAAAAGTATGAAGCTAACGGCGCTACTTATGCCGATGTTAAGGGGAATAATATCCTGAATTATAACTATTTTTTCCCACAGGCGCCACGCAATTTTATGGCCTCGGTAAGTTTGAGTTTTTAATGGACACTAATTTCACGAATTGGAGCGAATTTTACGAATGGGATGATATAAACATATGGAAAACAGCGATTAAACTTATGGGATGATCGAGTCGCATAATCGACTCACCCGGTCTACGCTTCGCTGGACCACCCTCCTCTTCGCCTGCGGCGGAAAGAGGGTGGAGGAAACAAAAAAAGGCAATCCCCTCTATGCGCGAAGCGGAGAGAGGGGTGACAAGCGCAGCGATGTCGGGGTGAGTCGGTTCGATATTTGCCAGGAAAGAGAACTCAATAATTCAATAAATCACTAATTCAATAATTATCATATTGCAAAGTCTCATTAATCTATTTGTAGAGCAGATCAAAGAAACCACCTGGGTGCAATGGCTTGCCGTGGCCCTGGGTGTTGCCGAAGTGCTGCTGGCGCGGGTAAATAACATCTGGCTTTACCCCGCGGGGATATTGGGCACCGCTTTATCCATACTATTATTGATGGAAGCGCAGCTATTCGCGGAATCATTGCTCAATGTGTATTACATTGTAATGAGTGTTTATGGCTGGGTATACTGGGTAAAAAAACGCGATCAGCCACCGGTAAAAGTCACCTGGTCAACCCGAACAGAGTGGATCATCAGCTTATCCATATCATTAGGTGGTTGGGCAGTCCTGTATTTTTTGCTCCGGTACTTTACGCCATCAAACGTGCCGTTATGGGATGCCTTTGTATCCTCAACCGCCTGGGCGGGCATGTGGTTGCTGGCACGACGAAAAATAGAGAACTGGATATTTTTAAACATATCCAACCTGTTTGCCGTACCGCTGTTGTTTTATAAAAAACTGCCCATGTTTGCCGTACTCACCATATTTTTATTCATTGTGGCCTGTTTTGGCTATTATGACTGGCGGAGAAGAGCCCAAGGCCCAAAGCTTAAAGCCGAAAGTTTGTAAGAAAAAGTCTTATTCCAGCCCTTCTCCAAAGGAGAAGGGCTGGAATATATGAAAGATCCTGCCTCACCTAAGTCCTCTCCGAAGGAGAGGACTTAGGTGAGGCTAAACGTTTGTAAATATGAAAATTGCTTTAGGCTTTTCGCCTTTAGCTTTAAGCTCAAAAAAATGCATCCATCAACCCACCTCAAACCCGAATGGGTAAATATCATCAGAGCGGCAGTGCCCGCAGCCGAAAAGGCGGGGATGCTGCAGCCAGCACAATTGCAGCTGATACATGAGCAGGGCTGGTTTAAGTTTTTGGTACCCCAGGCTTATGGCGGCTTGCAACTGTCGTTGCCCGATATGGTAAGGCTGGAAGAGAGCCTGGCCTGGGCCAATGGCAGCCTGGGCTGGGTAGTTACGCTTTGCGCCGGAGCGGGTTGGTTTGGCGGATTTTTATCGCCGGATGTGGCTCCCTTGATCTTTGCCGATCCTGCTTTATGCCTGGCCGGTAGTGGAGCCGCCACGGGTACGGCAACCATAACCGATGGCGGGTATCTCGTCAACGGCCGCTGGAAATATGCCAGCGGGGTGCACCACGCCACGCATTTGACCGCTAATTGCGTCATCAAACAAGGCGATGAAACGGTGTTGAATGATGATGGTTCACCGTGGATATTGCCCTTTATTTTTGACCGTAAAGATGTCACCCTGATATCCGCCTGGAAATTTATGGGTATGATGGGCACCGGCAGCGACGCCTATGAAGTGCGTGATCTTTTTGTGGAAAACAACAGGTGTTTTAAAATTGATCCGGACAATGCGGTAATTGCCGGACCTTTATATCAATACCCCTTTATACAACTGGCCGAGGCTACGCTGGCAGCCAATATATCGGGCATGGCGGTTCATTTTACAGATCTGTGTGCTACTATTTTTGATGAAAGATCAGAGAATAAACACTTGACAAAAGATCGGAGGGAGATCATCAAACAACTGCATGAAAAATTGACCAATAAGTTAAACACGGTACGCCTGGAGTTTTACAGCTCAGTCGATGCCTCCTGGCAAGGCGCGTTAATGGGGAAAGCCTCACAGCTACATCAAATTGGCCAAAGCAGTCGAAAACTGGCCCGCACCGCCCGCGAATGTGTAGATGAGCTGTATCCTTACTGCGGCCTACAGGCTGCCAATCCCGACACCGAACTCAATCAAGTATGGCGTGATTTGCATACTGCCAGTCAGCATTCGTTGCTGGTGTTTGAGGATTGGAATTAGGGTGGTCTGTCACCCTGTTCAGAAATCAGGGGCGTGTGCGATTCCTTCCCTCGGGAAGTGGAGGAAGTGGTTTATGGGCTATGATAATCATCTCATGTATTAATTCACCGGAGCAAACACCATCTTTTTAATTTTCAGCATATTAGCATGTGAAGCAAACGAGTATTGTGTACATTTACGAGTACCAGATAACTAAAAACGCCATCAAACGATAGAACAAAATTTAAAAATGGGCTTTTTCGACTTCCTAAAAAATAAATCAAAACCGGCTGAAGAGAAAGTAGATAGGATATCTGTACTTGCCGCCAATAATGACTTTAAATCCCAATTAGACAATATCCAAGATGAAATTTTCCTCTTTTTAAAGCCATTAGGTTTTAAGAAGAAAGGCCGAACTTTTAACAGGCAAACTGAAGATGGAATTTGTCAGGTGGTAAACATTCAAAGTGGTAAATATGAATTTGGTGATAAGTATGTAGTTCCACGACTTAGAGAAAATTATTATGGTAAATTTACGATTAACCTGGGGGTAATGGTTAAAGAAATTTATGAGCTTGACCATCACCATAAACCTAAAGATATTTACCAGGATTATGACTGCCAGATAAGAACCAGACTTACCCATTTAACAATTAAACAAGAACTTTGGTGGCCAATTTCAGACGACATTCTTAAGATAGCCGAAGAAATAATTGAAGGATTAAATTCACAGGGTATTCCCTGGCTTGATACATTTGAAAACAGGCAAAGCATTTGTAAAAATTGGAGAACTACAGAAGGATCTTCACGTAGGGCCAAATTAGATGTGGAACTGATTGTGTTACAAAGTGATAAAGAAAAAGGTGCCCAATTAATTCAAGATTACTACAATAATATTGAAAATCACAGCGGGCATAAAGAATATGTGAAAGTGCTTGCCGAAAGGCTTGGCTTAAAGGTAAATGACCGACCGTAAGCCTTCACTGGCATACGCGTGTCGCGTGTGCTTCATAAATAGTCATAATCAGCTTGGCCCACGTCCGGATACACACATGACACGCGTGCGCCAGCAATTGAAGAGTCTTTTCGCCGTTGTTGGTGACAACACCAACATTGGCGAAAAGAACAGCTGCTGAAATGATTATATTTGTTAAATGCCCCTTCTTAATGACATGGATAATCACACCGCAAATTTATATTTCAAGTCAAAAAAGATTTCGTTAATTATATTGGCGGCAACGGCCATCATTTGTTCCAGAATACTATTCGTCTTTTTCAATGATCCGGAAGGCCCCAATCTATTAATAGTTGGAGGCCTGACGCTGGCAGTATATCTTTTATCATTGGCCGCATATCTACTTAGTCCATTGAAAATAATGGGTATCCAACGGCTTTCGGCGACTGTTGGGTACCAGATATTATTGGTTATTACGCTCTATTTTTGCATGAAATAAAGCGACTCTATCAAAGCCGGGGTTATTCAATAATTCACTAAATCAGTAATTCAATCATTGAAACGCGTTAGCGATAGCAGCGGATACCGGCCATTGCCTAATGCCAGTTCAGTATGAGCGGATAGCGCGGGCCGGAGGTAACGCCCAGCCAGTTTAGACGAAGGCATAAAGCAGAGCCAACTCACCCGGTCTACGCTTCGCTGGACCACCCTCTCTTCGCCTTTGGCGTAAAGAGGGTGGAGAAAATGTATATTGATGGTGCGGTGATAACACTGACCATAAGCTGAATTCTAATATTTTTCCGTCAGCAGATAAGCTTCGGGCGAAAGCGGGCAGAACGATGGTGGCCTGTGTGGCTGCGGGGCATAGCAAGTTTTTGCTGAAGCGCAGGGGAATGTGAGAACGAAGTAGGGCAAAATAATTGCAGCCCTGGTTCTGCCCGTTTTGCAGGGCAAAGGCAGGGAGCGCAAAGAAGCATTTCTGCTGAAAGCCCTTTGGTTACTTTGTGGCTACAAAGTAACTGGCCCTCCCGCGGCCAAGAGCGGGTGTACACCATACAAAGCTACCCAGTCCGTAACAAACATTATATTTAACAAAAAACTATACCGCATTTTAAATGCATTGTTGATATTTGGACTTCTCCAAATCAATGAAAAATGAAGCTTAAACATCTACTCCTTGTTCCTTTATGCATTGCCGCTGTTTCGGTATCAGCACAAAAAAAGAAAATCAGCGCGGCTCCGGCTGCCGCATCATTGCCCCGCCCAAAACTGGTAGTAGGTCTTGTGGTTGATCAAATGCGCTGGGATTACCTGTACCGGTATTACGATCGTTACCAGACAGGAGGCTTTAAGCGTTTACTTAACGAAGGTTTTACCTGCGAAAACACCAATATCGACTATATACCAACCGTAACGGCTGCTGGCCATACTTGCATTTACACCGGTTCGGTGCCGGCCCTGCATGGCATAGCGGGCAATGATTTTATTATACAGGCCACCGGAAAATCCATGTATTGCACAGATGATAGCACCGTACACGCAGTGGGCAGTACCTCTAAGGCCGGTGAGATGTCGCCCCGCAATTTACTGGTGACCACCGTTACCGATGAATTAAGGTTAGCTACCAACTTCCGCTCCAAAGTTATCGGCATAGCCCTGAAAGACAGGGGCGGTATCCTGCCCGCCGGGCATACCGCTAATGCTGCTTACTGGTTTGATGACGCGAATGGCAGCTGGATAAGCAGCACTTATTATATGAACGATCTGCCGGACTGGGTTAAGAAATTTAATGATCAGAAAATAGCCGAGAAGTACCTGAAACAGGATTGGAACACGCTATATCCTATCAATACTTACGTACAAAGTGCGCCTGATAACAGTCCCCGTTATGAAGGTAAATTTGGCGGAACAGAAACACCAACTTTCCCCATTAAAACATCTGAGTTATACAAGGGCAGAGTGGGTTTGATCCGTTCAACACCGTTCGGGAACACCATGACACTCGACCTGGCCCGCGCCGCGGTTGAAGGTGAGCAATTAGGCAAAAACATCGTGACCGACTTTTTGGCGGTAAGTTTATCTTCTACAGATTATGTTGGTCACCAATTTGGGCCCAATTCGGTAGAGGCTGAGGATACTTATTTAAGATTGGATAAAGACCTGGCTTCCTTTTTCAGCTACCTGGATGCCACCGTTGGCAAAGGCAACTATTCGGTTTTTTTAACCGCCGATCATGGCGCCGCGCATAACCCTACTTTTTTAACCGATCATCAAATACCGGCCGGTTTTTGGGATGACGGAAAAGCTGTTGTTGAAATGGAAAAGCTGCTGGAAGATAAATTAAAAGTAAAAAATCTCATCCGCAGTATGGCCAATTACCAGGTAACATTTAACAATACCATCATCAAAAAAGAAGGTTTAAATATCGACGCACTGAAACAGATCTGTATCGATTATCTGCAAACACAACCGGCCATTGCCTTTGCTGTGGATATGCAAAAGGCGCAAACAGCCAACATCCCCGAAGAGCTGCGCAGCCGCATCATCAACGGGTACAATGTGGAGCATAGCGGTGTGATACAGATAATCCTGAAGCCTGGATATTTTACAGGGCACGGTAGTACCGGCACTACTCATGGCTCCTGGAACCCTTATGATACGCACATCCCGCTGGTGTTTATGGGTTGGGGTATTAAACACGGCAGCCTTACCCGCCAAACTCACATGACGGATATTGCGCCTACCGTAGCTTCGTTATTACATATACAGGCGCCGAGCGGCAATATTGGCAAAACCATCAGCGAGGCCCTGACGCAAGAGAAATTGTAGCATTAGTCGGGAAAGTCCGAAAGTCAGTAAAGTCCGGAAGTTTTAAAACAGTTATCTTTATTGAGTTTCTTCCGGACTTTCCGACTTTACTGACTTTCGGACTATAAACCATGAAAAAATACATCTCCAAATTTCACTATCTCACGCAAGATCTGCCCGATCGTAGTCATGTGCAGCAGGTACAGATAGCCTGTGAAGCCGGTGCCAATTGGGTACAATACCGCTGCATGACCAAGCCCGAAGATGAGCTGGTTGATGAACTCAACGAAATAGCCGGCATCTGCGACGATTGGGGCGCAACGCTCATCATCACCAATCATTATCATTTGCTGGATAAGGTAGATGCCCAAGGCGTACACATCGAAGATCCCCTGGCCGATCTGGCAGCCATCCGCGCCACAATAACAGATGAAAAAACGTTAGGCGCCTCGGCCAGCAACCCGGATACTCTAATGAAAATACAAAGCCTGGGCGTTGCCGACTATTGTGGCTATGGTCCTTTTGCGCATACCCATACCAAACACAATGATTATCCGCTGCTGGGCTTTGATGGTTACCGCCAATTGGAGAAATTACCCATCGATATCCCGGTGATAGCCGTAGGTGGTGTACTGCTGAACGATGTAGAGCGCCTGCTGCAAACAGGGATCTATGGCATAGCCGTATCCGGAGCTGTTAACCTGGCGCTCAATCCCGGGTCGGCGTTAAAAGAGTTTTACAGGAAGGTTTATTGAGTACAAAGTCTTGAGCCCAAAGTCTTAGGTGAGACTTTTTGATTTCCGCTGCCGCCGCGAGATTAGCACAGCGTATCTCGTGGGCAGCATGGTTAAAGCCGAAGCCATGCTCACTACGGGCTGAAAGCCCGCAGCAGCGTTTAAAAAGTTTTTATACAATTAACGGACCCAGAGCAATAATAGTGAAGATACATTTCATTAAATATTCATTTATTCTATCTACTTTTAATCGATGTCTTCTCACCATATTGTAAGGGAAAAACAGGAACCGGCATTACTGGTGCTTGGGCTTGATCATTTCCCGGAAGAGTTACTGGGCCAGTTGCTGGAATGGAGCCCAACGGTAATAACCACCCCGCATACCGCCGAAAAGCTCAACGTGTTGGGTATCAAGGTAGATTGGGTGATCAGCAAGGGCGAAGAAGGCATGTTACAATCAGATGTAAAACTGATGCCTCCGGGCGATGATACATGGACAGCAACGGCATTAAATTACCTGATAGCCAACTATTATCCGGCGGTAAACGTAATAACAGATGAACCGGTATTGGATGATCTGTTAAACTATACCGGGAAAATTGACCTGGTGGTATTTCAGGGACATCAAAAAATTTATGCCATAAGTTCCGGTTTTAGCAAATGGAAACCGGCAGGCGAGCAGATACGGGTGCTAAACAATACAAAAGGGTTAAATTACACAGGCCTGGAACAAACCGGACCAGGAAGTTTTAAAACTATAAAAGACGGCTTTTTCACCCTGAGCTTTGAACAACCCTTTTTATGGGTTGCAGAAGCGTTGGATTAAGTCAGAAAAGTGTATAATTGAGCTGTTTTTACAGCAAGTTGCTTTATTGGTGTACTTTTTGTTAAATATAATTAAATACGCGTTAAACCGTTTAATCATTTATTAGTCTATATACCTATATCAGCAAAGAATACCGGGCTGATTAGTTAAAAATTTTTCATCATGAAACGCACATATAAAAAATTATTCACACTTGCTTTAGGAACTCTGTTGAGTTTGTCTTTAGCGTTTACCGCCGATGCACAGCATAGAACCAGTGGTGGTGGCGGCGGAGGCGGTGGCGCCAGATCATCCGGCGGTGGTGGCGGAGGCGGTGGTTATTCCCGTCCATCTGGTGGTAATGCCAGCTTTTCACGTCCATCGTTTAATGGCGGTGCGCAACGGTCGGCAATAGCTGCTCCTCAGCGCACTTATGGTAGCAGCGGCTTTGCTTCACGTACTAACGTAACAACTGCCCCGCAGCGTACTTATGGTGCCGCAACGCGTACTAATGGGAATGTTGCAGTAGCACCAGGCCGTACCAGTGTTGGAGGAGCTACTCGTACCTATGGTTACGGAACCCGTGGATATGCGAGTGTAAGCAGAAATGCATATGCTGGTGGCCGTGGTACCTATTACAGGACTGCTGGTGGTAGCGGTTATGCAGGCCGTGGTTATTCAAGCTATCGTTACGGTGGCCGTGGCGGTTACTTCGGCAATCACTATTGGTATCCATACCGTAACTACTATAATTCATATTACCTGCCAAGATTAGGCTTCAGTATAGGGTTTTTACCTTACGGATACTATCCTTTCTGGTGGGGCGATTATCAGTACTACTACAGCGATGGGTTGTATTACCAACAAATCAATGATCAGTATACTGTAGTTGAGCCACCTGTAGGTGCCGAGATTAAAACGCTGCCTAAAGATGCGCAGAGTATCATGATCAACGGCGAACAGTATTATGAATCAAACGGTGTTTACTATCAGCCAATTACTAAAGACGACGGAACCGCCACTTACGTAATTGCAGGTAAAGACGGTGAATTGAATACTGACCAGGGTGGTAATGGTGATGTTCAGCAAGCACCTCAAATAGGTGACATAGTTGGCCAGTTGCCACAAGACAGCAGAAAAATAAAGATCAACGGCGAAAAATTGTATGTATCTCCTGATGGTTATTACTACCAGGATACTACCGACAATAATGGTAACAGGGCTTACAAAATTGTAGGTACACCAGCCGACGATCCTGCAGATCAGAACCAACAGTAAGGGATAATTACCTTAAACAGCATAACGGGCTGCCTCTTAACTGGGGCTGCCCGTTTTTTTTATGAATTCAGGGAACACTCATACGCTAAAAACGTTATAGGAATATTTAACCGGTATCCGGAAAGCTAATATTTGTGTTACACTATTAACCCGATATGATAAAATATATAGCTGGTTTATTTTTTGTCCTACTGCTGCAGCTATCCTATGGTTCCAATGCAGCTATCCCCAAAGAGGCCTTAAAATTATACAAGGCCAATAATACCAACATACAATACGTAGGACGTATTGATTTCGCAAATCCCCTAAAACCCAGAATGTGGTCGCCGGGAGTTTATATCAAACTACGTTTTGAAGGCAAAAAATGCGAGTTGCTGATCAATGATGAAGTACTGTATGGAAAAAATCATAATTACCTGGAAATAGCAGTTGATAATAATGCACCATACCGGGTGCAAACTACAGGTAAAACCAATGTGATCACCATAGGCGAAGAAATCTCTGAAGGCGAACATACCGTTGTTATTTGCAAGGACACCGAGTCGCAGATAGGTTATATTGATTTTGTAGGTGTCAGGTGCGCTAAACTTTTACCGCCGCCCGCTCAGCCGGCACGAAAAATTGAATACATTGGCGACTCCATTACCAGCGGGGCTGGTATGGACCAGTCAACCACCCCATGTGGTAAAGGCGAATGGTATGATCAGCATAATGCCTACATGAGCTATGGACCCCATACATCGCGCAACTTAAACGCGCAATGGCAGCTTACTTCGGTGGCAGGTATTGGTATGATACACAGCTGTTGCAATATGGATATCACCATGCCCCTTGTGTTTGATAAAGTTTTTCTGCGCAATGATTCCATTACCTGGAATTTTAAACATTACCAGCCTGATGTAGTTACCATTTGTCTGGGGCAAAATGATGGCGTCGGCGACTCTATCCGCTATTGCGATATTTATACCAGGTTTATTAAAACATTAAGGCAGAAGTACCCTGCAGCTGATATTGTATGTTTGAGCAGTCCCATGGCCGATGAAAAACTATCAGCAGCACTGCAAAATTATCTCACCGCTATCACTACAGAAGCCAATAATAATGGTGACAAAAAGGTATATAAATACTTTTTTTCGCGACGATATTACCAGGGCTGCGGCACACATCCCGATATGAAAGAACATGAGTTTATTGCCGATGAACTAACCGCTTATTTGAAGCAGCTGAAGGGCTGGTAATTTTCAAATAAAGAAAACTTTTCGGTTTTTGGGCTATTGTTATTTATATACCAATAATAAAATAGCTATGAAAAATCATGATCACCAGCAATTAATTCAAAAGTTGTTTAATTGCGTGCTGGCTTGTGAACATTGTGAAAACGCCTGTTTGCATGAAGATGATGTAAAAATGATGGCTCAATGTATCAGGCTCGACAGGGACTGTGCCGACATTTGTAACCAGGCGGCCAGGCTATTACAACGGGATTCGGCGGTTGCCTATCAGTACCTGGTTATATGTGAGGAAATATGCAGGCTTTGTGCTGATGAGTGCAGTAAACACGATAACGATCACTGCCGCCAATGTGCAGAAACATGTTTGATTTGTGCAGAGGCTTGTCATGAACATCATGAGCCTGTAACGCAGGATTAACTAAAAAGCCCGATTGCGGTTGGTTCAGCAATCGGGCTTTTTAATGTAATTAATTGTCTAAATGAAAGTCTTATTCATAACTGTGTCGCTCAAAATCATAATCTGATTGTGAGGTAATGATCTTCTTTCGCCGTTCAATATCGGTACCCACGGAGTGATCATAAATATTGTCGGTAACGGTGATATCACGTTCTTTATCCCGCTCCGCGAAATGGATGTTGGCCTCGGCCGTTTTGGCTATGGCAACATCATAAGGCCCTTTTGGCGACATCAGCTTTACAAATACCGGTAAACACTCAAACAGGATAAACAGGTAGCCTATAAATGATATAGCCAGGTAGGTGTCAAGGTCCCGGGTGCCATTCTCATTATAAGTTAACTGTCCCAGGGCCCAGTTACGGTCGCTAAAACCGGCTATACTAGTGAGGCTGTCCAGTTGGTGCTCAGAGAAAAGGCGGGTGCTGTTCAGGCCTTCGTAATCCTTTCTCGCGGCCAGGTACTGGTCCATCTGTCCTAAATTCTGGGTTACCTCCTTCAGGCGGCTCTCTTTTTCTGCCAGTACGGCCTGCTTCTGTTTAGCGTAAGTGCCATAGCCGGTAATGCCCGATGTTTGATTGGTTTTGTCGCCAAAAACCTCCTGGTTAAGCTGGTAGCGCGAACGGTTAATATCCTTTTCTAAGGAATCCTTTTCCTTTTTAAGGTCGCCGTTCTTGCCCATCTCCATCGCGTATTTTTGCTGATAGGTTTTTTCGAGGGTGTCAATCTTGCGGTGTTGTCCTTTCAGATAGGCAGTTTTTAACTTCTGGCGTATCTCCTTATCAAAGATCTTGAGCTCCAGCGGGCGTGAAATAACCACACCTATCATAATAGCCAGCAAAATACGCGGCGAAGCCTGTAATATCTGCTGGTTGGTGCTGCCCTCCTTGTTAATGCTGGATACGATGTACCTGTCCATATTAAAAATGGCGGTACCCCAGATCAAACCAAACAAAATGGCAAAGCCTACGGCAAAGGCATCGCCGTTAAAAACAAAGTACATAGCATACCCGCCTGATAGCGAAGCAAACAATGCGGTGAAAAATATGGTAGCACCAATACCCACATATTTATTATGTTCAATAGGATATTTTTTTAGGGTATCAATATGCGCTCCCGAACAAAACCAGAAAAAGCGTGTTACTTTTTTCATCTATTATGATCCATTTTATAGACGATCGTGTTGGGTTAATGTAAACCTTTTCAGCGCTCATCTCTTTTTTTATTGCACGTAAACGTAACAAAACACAAATATTGTGCAATATTATACATAAAACGCACTTAGACATCGATTGTTACAAAAATCGGGCTTAATTATTTGATATAGAAAAAAAGCTACCTTTGAATTATAATTTTATTAACATGAATGAGATAACCGTACAGGAACTAAAAGAAAAACTGGACAAAGGCGAAGATTTTCAACTGATTGACGTAAGGGAAGAGTTTGAATATGAAACATCAAACCTGGGCGGACAATTAATACCGCTTGGAGGCATTTTAATTGAAGCCGATAAAGTAAGTAAAGATAAACCCGTAGTGGTGATGTGCCGCAGCGGCAAGCGCAGCGCGGCAGCCATTATGCAATTACAGCAATTAGGCTATAACAACCTGACCAATTTACAGGGTGGTATTTTGGCCTGGGCAGCCGAAATTGACCCTACACTTAATGTATATTAATTATGGGCTTTAAGTTAGTGCTTAATGTACTGTACACTATAGGTATTGTATTATGCCTGTTTGTGGCGTACCAGGCTAATACGGCCAAAAACTTCACCCTTTTGGGCGCAGCCATATTAGTGGCCGGGGTAGTTATTGTATTAAAAATAAGACTGTTAAAAGACGTAAGGAACTCGCAAAAAAAGCTGTAACTTCATTGCATGTTTATAGCAATTTTAGGAGTTATTGTGCTCGTTGCGGGTATAGTGCTCAAACGCTCACCTGAACCTGCCGGCCGTTTTAGCGGTACGGCAACCGTTGTTGGATTAGCCATAGTAGCAGTTGGCCTGTTGCTATCCATATTTAAAGTAATTGAACCCGGTAAAGTGGGTGTGCAAACCCTTTTTGGTAAGGTACAAGATAATGTACTCGAGAGCGGTTTGCACATCATTAATCCATTGGTTGATATCACCACCTTTGATATACAAACCCAAACTTACACTATGAGCGCCGTGAGTAACGAGGGCCAGAAGGAGGGTGACGACGCCATCCGGGTGCTGTCGAGCGATGGGCTGGAGGTTACTATTGATCTTTCTGTATTGTATAAAGTAACCGCAGACAAAGCCCCTTTTATTCTTCAGAATATTGGGGAAGATTATCTGGATAAGATTGTTCGCCCGGTGTCGCGGACGGCCATACGCGACAATGCAGTTAATTATGCCGCTGTTGATCTGTACTCTACCAAACGGCAGGAGTTCCAGGATAAAATAAACAGGTACATTACTGCAAATTTTGCCAAAAGGGGATTGGAACTACAGCAGATCCTGGTGCGCAATATTACCCTGCCTGCTTCGGTAAGGGCCAGTATTGAATCAAAGATCAATGCCGAACAGGACGCTCAGAAAATGCAATTTGTGCTGCAGAAGGAACGCCAGGAAGCCGAACGTAAGCGTGTAGAGGCCCAGGGTATAGCCGACTATCAAAAGATCCTTTCAACCGGTCTTTCAGACAAGCAACTCCAGTACGAAGCTATCAAAGCTCAGAAAGAGATTGCGCTTTCGCCCAATGCCAAAGTGATCATTATTGGCGGTAAGGGCAATCCGATTATGCTGAGTGATAAGTAACATATATTGCTGTGATTTATAATATCTTCGGGCATGAAATTATCAGTATCGGACCAGAATACCGGCGGCGATCTGTTGCTGCACCATAACGAACCACAGCTCGACCGTTTGTTTTACACACGTGATTACGATTATAAATACTTTACCATTGCCTGGAACCGGGGCGAAAAGCAAACGGTAACCATTGATGGCTCGGCCTATGATTTTATGCCGAATACGGTACTGCCGCTCATGTTTAACCAATCGTTTTATTTTGATAAACCTGCCGATGTAGTGGCTTGGCAGTTTAACCGCGAGTTTTATTGTATTGTTGACCACGATACCGAAGTAAGCTGTGTTGGCTTTTTGTTCGGGATGAATGATAATGTATTCATCGACCTAGATCCGGATACCCAGCGAAAGCTGAAAGTACTACTGGATGCATTTATTGAGGAACTGAATACCCAGGACGATATCCAGAACGCTATGCTCATCATGCTGCTGAAGCGGCTCATTATCATGATCACCCGATTAGCGCGAGCCGGTAGTTTTCCGGAAGTGAAGCTTAACGATGATCGTTTCCACATTCTGCGTAAATTTAATTTACTGGTAGAGATGAATTTCCGCTCGCAGCACAGTGTGAGCTATTACGCAGGCAGGTTAAATAAATCGCCTAAAACCCTATCCAACCTGTTTGCGCTGTTTAATCATAAAACACCTATCCAGATCATTCAGGAGCGGATCCTGATAGAAGCCAAGCGCCTGTTGTTCTACACTGATAAATCGGCCAAGCAAATTACCTATGAGCTGGGTTTTGACGATGCAGCCTATTTCAGTAATTTCTTTAAAAAACATACCGCTTTATCGCCATCTGAGTTTAGAAATAATAAGAAAATGGTAGCATAGGGAAAAAATTACAAGTTGTCGGGAAGTATACTCATTCCGCAGGTGCAATAGTTGCTGCACCTTTGTATCGTTGATTCAAACAACAAACATCAACATACACGACAATGAAAACTCAAACTTTAAAAAACGCATTAAAAACAGGCTTAGCTGCCTCCGCTATCATTTTATCAACTATTATTGGCTCAGCCCCTAAAGCAGAAGCTCAGGCACCCGTAAAAAATATAGTATTGGTGCATGGCGCCTTTGCCGACGGTTCTGGTTATAAAGGTGTTTATGATGTCCTGACCAAAAAAGGCTATAATGTAACCGTTGTTCAAAACCCTTTAACATCTCTTAAAGATGATGTGGATGCTACCAACCGCGTTATCGACAAACAAGAAGGGCCAGTAATCCTGGTAGGTCACTCATGGGGTGGTACTGTAATTACCGAAGCCGGTACAAATCCTAAAGTAAAAGCATTGGTTTATATAGCCGCCTTTGCACCAGATAACGGCGAAACTACTTTAAAACTGGTTCAATCATTACCCGCAGCACCCGAAAACGGCATATTGCCTCCGGACGATAAAGGCTTTGTTTATTTTAGCAAAGAAAAATTCCATGCCGGTTTTGCTGCCGACCTGAGCAAAGAATTAGCCGACTTTATGTACGCTTCACAAGGCCCTATCGCCGCCCAAGGTTTTGTAGCCCCTATTACCGAAGCCGCCTGGAAAACCAAACCCAGCTATGGTATAGTAGCCACCGAAGACAAAGCCATTAACCCCGACATTGAACGTAACATGTACAAACGTGCCGGCGCCAAAGTAACCGAAATAAAAGCCAGCCACGTAGTATTCATCTCTCATCCAGATGCCGTTGCCAAAGTAATTATTGATGCAGCAAATAATGTCAAATAATTCTTAGGATCATAAAATAGAAAGGCCGCGTATCTTAATGATAAGCGGCCTTTTTGTTGGTATAAATAAAATTAATCTACTATAGTAAGATTCTCACTTTTTTCCAATGCAGAGATTAGATAATCAAAAACGTTTGGTCTTTCTATTTTATTAGGAGAGTGGTTACTCTCATCAGTAACGTTATCCAAGGATATAAATCTATAGCCGTTTCTATGATTTTCAGATAATGAAAAATTAGCTATTTTCTTATTTACCATTACCGACCCCCGTTTTTCATTTTCATTAACATTATTGTTATTAAAAATTATATTTTGATCGATGATAAACATTAGAGACTCTTCAATAAGATATTTTTCAATATGTTCTGGGTAACTAATTGTGTTCAAATTTCCTGAAGTCGCCTCGAATCGCTTTGCCAAGGTTTCTAAATGTTTCCGTAAATCCACCAAGCTAAATAGTTTTTTTAATAAATGTATTAACATTAAAAAAGGGAACTCACTTGAAGTGTAATGGGATTTTCGCTGGCCAGCACTTATTTTAAATGGCGGAGTATCATAACAAATAAACTGTTCAAGACTTCTTAGCGAAATAACATTTATTTCGAATAATGATATTAAGATATACTCAAATGCTTTATAAAGCGGTGAATTTACCGGCAGATATTTATCTTGAAATTTTTGAGGGATATTTTGAGACTTCTCTTTAAATATTTTTTCAAGCGCATTGAGTACATATTTTCGATTGTCATATAAGAAAACATCTGTTGAGAAGAATTTATCAATATATCCGCTAAAGTCAACTCCTTTCCCATACCGATGCTCATACATTAGTCTTATATTATCATAATCGCAAACGAAAATTACTTTATCGAATCCGAATTTATTTTCTTGATTGACACTGTCATAATGAGCACTAAAAATATTGAATAATCTAAAAACATGTTCCGGGTCCAATCTATCAAGATCGTCAATTATTAATACTGTCTCTTTGATGGTTGTGCTGTTATTTTCTTCGCTTTTAGTCGACGTTTTAACCCTTTCGAGCATCGTTGATATTAGTTCGGAAATATCATCATATTCGTGAGCAGAACCCTTAAACGCTTTTAGATTCTTAATATATTTTAATAGCAGGTCACTTTCTCCTGCAGAAACCTCATCTTTATGAGCTTTGAAATCATTTGATATAGATTGAATTTCATCAAAAATAGATATAAAACTTTCGGATCCTGGTTTTACTGCTTTTAAGATAGATTTTAAAAGGGGCTCAATTTTTAAATTATGTAGAATGAACATTTGTCCAATAAGTGCCGTTGAGTAATCTTCTTTTTGAAGATTTATTTCGTTGGGATATTTTGATAGCAGCTCATAAATTAAATCATATTTAATCAACTCAAACACGTCTTTATTATGAGCTATTGAGTAATTAACGGGATATAATTTTAGAGTGATATATTTATTGTTTTCTTCAAAAAAACTATTTAAAAAGGTTGATTTGCCTGTTCCGAATCGAGCTGAAAATAATATTCTCTTATTTGATCCGTCATTTATATGTTGTTCAAAATCAGTTTTAACACTGCCTTGATCAATAAAAGTTAGTGATGGTTTGGGCATAGAGTATTTTTATCACTAATATAGAGCATATGCCAGAGTTTTCGATATTTTATTACCGGCTTATTCCCTTATCCCCAAACCCACATCATTATTCAATATATATTTACCATCAGCAAAATCGGGCATTCGGTAGGGGTTATTGCTTACTAAAAATGGGCCATCGAGGTCAACCCAGTCACTTTGCGGGGCAATAGCTAAACCTGCGAGGGCGGCGCAGCTGGTTTCGGTCATACAGCCTATCATGATCTTCAGATTAAGTTCCCGGGCCCTTTTGATCATCCGGCTGGCTTCGTAAAGGCCTGCCGATTTCATCAGTTTGATATTGATGCCGGTATAAACGCCTTTGGCTTTATCTACATCCTCAAAACGCTGTACGGCTTCATCGCCAATAATAGGGATGGGGCTGCGCTCGGTGAGCCAGGCATTGCTGTCGGGATCTGTTTTGAGCATGGGTTGTTCTATCAGTTGTACGCCCTGTTCCTGCAGCCAGAAGGTCATGTCGAGGCTTTGTTGCAGGTCTGTCCAGCCCTGGTTGGCATCTACATAAAGGGGTACATCGGTAACGGAGCGGATGGTAGTAATGAGTTCTTTGTCGTTATCCTTACCCAATTTTACTTTGATTACTTTAAAGCCTTCGGCTTCTTTTACCTTCTTGATGATCATTTCGGGTGTATCAATACCGATAGTAAAACTGGTCACCGGCATTTTTGCAGGATCGCTGCCCAGCAATTGCCAGCAAGGTTGCTGTTTGATCTTGCCATCCAGATCATGCAGGGCAATATCAATAGACGCTTTAATGGCGGGATTGCCCGGAGCAATGCTGTCCAGATAACTGATCACCGCGCCAAAATCAATGGGATAACTGATCTGGCTGATATCAACCTCACGCAGAAAGGCAGTAGCGGTTTCATGGCTTTCGCCCATGTAGGGAACCATAGATGCTTCGCCATAACCGGTATAACCTTCGTGCTTAATTTGCACCAGCATAACAGGAGTAGAGGTACGTGAAAACTTGGCTATAGTAAAAGCGTGCTTTAATTGCAGTTCAAAGGGTTGATATGTCAGTTCCATTGATTTTAGATGTGCGGATGTGCAAATATGCAGATGTGCAGATGATATAAGAAATTAATTTCAGATGGTTTTAGATGTGTAGATAATGCCTGAATCAGGATTAACTCCGTTGAAGGCTTCGCCGTTTACAGAGTTTTTAGAATTATCAGAATATTCATCAGACGGTGTTCAGCTGCACATCTGCATATTTGCACATCCGCACATCTGTGTTCATCCGCACATCTATAAAAAACCTGTTTTATGTAAAAAATCTGCACATCTGCACATTTGCACATCCGCACATATAAAACCATCCTTATCTTTGCGCCCATGTCGGCACAAATTTATTCACCGTTCGAACGTTTTAATTTCAGTAATAATAAGTGTTTCCTGAGCGGGCAACCCTTAAATTCTGAAGAAGAAAAGATACAGGTTTTTCCGCAATGGCTCATGAGTCGCTATAGCCTGGAAGACAAACCTTTTAAACTGCTCGACGAAAGCATGGCCACCTACAAAGATCTGAAGCTGCCTTGCACTGCCGCCATCAACGAACAATTCCTGGAGCCACTGGAAGCCGAAATAACCGCCGCTTTTGACGCGGGTTATGATGCTGTAAAGCAGTTGGACGAACTGAAACTGTTTCAATGGGCGGGCAAGTTGCTGTATGGTATTATCTTTAATGAGATACAATCAGGGATTAAATTGCAGCATGCGCAAGGTGAGGAGTTTAACATGTCGCAGGCTATTATTCATAAGTTCAGCCACCTGCACCTGATGCTGCAAAGCCTGAACCTGCCTATCGAGCTGGATGGTTTTAAACCTTTCAGTCTTGTTCTGTTTAAGGTAGATAACTCAGAAGATATTTTTGGTTATCGGGATGAGATCAATACGCTGACATTCTCGCTCCGGATTAAAGATTTTGGCTTGATCATTTGTCTGCAGGATAACGGCGCCAATGCCAGTTATCACCAGTTGGCTTTGGAAAAAATCAAAGACCAAACTTTGCACCCGATCCAGTTTGAAGAAGTTAACGCGCGCTTTTTTTATTCGGCTTACCTGTTTAACCGCCTGCCTGAGTACAATATATTACCTGTTGAAGATATCATTTACATAGAAGCCATGCCCCTGCGTGGTACCAGTACCAAACCTTTGTTTGATGATTGGGTACCCAAGGTTTACGGACAGGTGCTGGAAAACTTCTGGAAAAACTGGGGCTTCCTGTTATTCGAGATCATCAAAAACCCCGAAGAGCCCATGAGCTTCCTGTTTGACGCCGATGGTAATACCATTAGTGCAGCATCGATTGAATTGCCCCGGTAATTTGCTCTATAAACTTCGGTAATACAGGAGGATTAAGTAAAATGGTGATCAGCAAACCACTTAAAGCCCCATACAAATGTGCATCATGGTTAATGCTGTCGTTACTGTATTTGGAGGCATAACTACAATAGATCAGATACAGAATACCAAATACATAAGCAGGTATCAGGATGGGCAAAAATATCAGGCCCATTCGATCAAGTGGGGAATATAATATTGCACCAAAAATAACCGCGCTTATTGCACCGGAAGCGCCAAGGCTATAATAATTGTAATTTTCCTTATGTTTAATCACTGAAGGCATGTCGCTCAATATCAAACTCACAACATACAACAGCCCAAATTGCCAATGCCCCATCTGCTGCTCAAGCCTAAAAGCGAAAAAGTAATAGGACATCATATTGAACAACAAGTGCATGGTATCACGGTGAATGAGTCCGCTAGTGATAAGAGAATGTAAGTCTTTACCGCGCGAAACTGTATAAGGGTGCAGCATCATTTTGCCATATACGTTTTGATTATAAAACGCATATAAGGAGGTGATGAGCGTAATAACAAAGATGACAGATGCTACAGGCGTTACTATAAGATATTCCATTTATTTAAGATCGAGTTTTGTATCGGTTAGCAGTCTGCCCACGGGGTAGCGCATAAAAGTTTTTTCAAAATAGGGAGAATTGCGGTAAACAAAGAATAATTGTGCCTGGGCGCTGCCGGCCAGTTTTGGATCTTTACTTTTCGCGTCATCCAGTTTCTTTTTCAGTTCAGGGTCTTTTTTCAACAAATCAGCAGCGATATCTTCAAATACATAATCAGAAAAGTATTCCTTTTCGCCCAGTATCGAATCAAAAAAGTTCCAGGCAAAAAAGGAATCGACACCTTGTGGTTCCAAAGTTTCCACAATATAACGGTTAATAGGCTGGTTGGTATACACCACATAATCGCCGGCATAAAATTTAACCCGCATATCCACCGGCTTTAGTTTAACTGCCGAGTGCAGGTAATGCCCTTCGTAGGGTTTTTGCGGAGTTTTATAATCTTCAATATAATACATCTGTAAAGCCAATGTGGTATCATGCGCCAGCTGCTGCATTTTAACCCCATTCAGTTTAAACAGATCGATCACTTTGCCCCAGGCCTGTGGTATAACGTAAGCCACCGGTTTATCAGCCGTAGCAGTAACCTTATAGGTGTTCCAGTAGTTAATGGTTTTAGTATAGGATTTATCCTGGTCATAATACAGGCGATTTAGGCCGCTTACATCGCTGGTTTTATAATCGGCCTTATAGCCTTTAAAAGTGATGGTATCTATGGCTTGCCGGTCGACGGTCCAGTTGAGCGCGAAGGTTTTTTGTTGTGCCACCTGTTCATCGGCCTTTTGTTTGAGTTCGCCTATCAGTTTGGCATCGCGTTGGTTAATATCAATGAGGTGCTGCATAAAATCATACGTAGCATATACCCGTTTGTCAAATTCCTTTAGCATATGCGTTTCGGTAATATAACTGATGATGTTATGCTGGGCGGCAAAGCCGGTAGCAAAGCGCGGGGTTTCTAAAAAGCTTACAATGCCCGAGTCGGGCAGGCCTTCTTCACCAGCGCCATAAGGTATCATCTCGTACCCACTCTTTTTCATGTGGCTGTACAGGTAGGGGGTAAGCGTTTTGGTAGTATAATTAGCCAGGATTGGGTTTTGCTTATCCTTTTGTGTTTCTATCAGAGTCATTACATACTGGTAATCGGCGCCATCGCTGGTATGGTTATCCAGGAAGATCTCCGGTTTCCAGGTATTGAGTATTTGTGTAAATGCCATAGCATTGCGGCTATCGGCTTTAATAAAATCACGGTTCAAATCCAGGTTGCGGTAATTCCCCCTGAAACCATAGGCCACCGGTCCGTTCTGGCTCACCCGGCTCAAACCACGGTTCAGACTGCCATCAATATTATATAAAGCAATAAGGCAGATCACCACATCTTTGGGTAGTTTATTGCCTTTAAGCAGATCGCGCACCAGCATCATGCTGGCATCAATACCTTCGGGTTCACCCGGATGTATGCCATTGTTGATGAGCAATACCCGCTTGTTTTGTTCCTTGATCAGCGCAGGGTCAAAAACCTTATCGCGCGACAGCACAACGAGCGTCAATGGTTTGCCCACATCGGTAGTGCCGTAATTGATCAGTCTCATTTGTTGGGGATACAGCTTATTCAGGTTCTGATAATAAGCTATAACCTCGGCGTAGGTAGCGGTATAGTTGTGGTCTTGATGTTGCTCAAATGGGCTTAATTGGGCTTTAACTGAAAGGGCAGTAAAACAAATAAATAAAATAGAGAAAACGATTTTCATAGGGTACGTTATTGCCCAAATATAAGATTATGTATAAAAAGAGGGCGGAGATGCAAAGGTATTTTTACTATTGATCAGGTGTTGTGCCCCACCCATCAAATTCACAGTCGAAATCTTTTCCTAATTCACACATTTGTTTTGTCCAGGCTACCACAACAGCATCCCCCATTTGCATCCTTGTGGTCCAGCCGGTAATGACAAAGAGTTTTTTATCAGCCGCGGATGGACCAAATCCAACTTCGTAGTTTAGTTTTTGGAGCTCGTTGGCTAAGGCATTCGCTTTTTGGTCAGTATTTGTGTAAAAAAAGAATTCAAGTTTAAGGTAATCATCGTCTTTTACTTCAATTTTCCTTAGTTCAGTCATAGTCAGAGGTGCCATACTCATCTGCTTAGCTTTGCTATTTTCAAAAGTATCTTCAGATAAAAACTGTTTGTCACTTTGTTTTTTAAGAAAGCTAAATAATCCCATATATCTATGATTAAAAATATACTTGCATTTTTATTATGATCCCTTAATTTCGGCCTGCGCTTTTTTGGGTAATCCAAGAATCACCTGTTCATAAGAATGATCTATCATTTCGCAAAGTTGCCTGTGAGTTAGCGAACCATCCATATAAACGGTATTCCACATTTTTTTGTTCATGTGGTAGCCAGGCTGGACTTCAGGATAACGCTCGCGCAGGTCAACGGCAAGCTCGGGCTCACACTTAACATTAAACCGGTTACCGCTCCCCAGCCCGATGAGTAAAAACAATTTACCGGCAACTTTAAAAACAAGCGTATCTTCCCCAAAAGGAAAACCTTCTGTTACTCCTGGCTTTTGCAGGCAATAATCACGTAGTTCTTCTATATTCAAAATCCGTAGTTTCTAACAAGTTTATTATAAGACACCGAATTACCAAAATTGTACCGGAAACCTATGGTGAAGTGGGCATATTGGTCGGGGGCATTGTTTTTAAACTGGGCCGGAGGGTCATTGTATCCATCAAGTCCTTCGCCAAAAGCATAGCTATGTTCATAGCCCAGGGTAACGGTATAACCTACCTGCTCGTAAGAATCATAAATTTTAAACTCATAGCCAAATCGCAATGGCAACACCACATTGGTGCTTTTGTCTTTCCCCTGAAAACCATTGGTGCTGCCCACCGGGCCATTTTGAGCATACGCGGGTAAGTTGGTCCGTTGTATATCCTTCATGTTGTTGGAGATAGCGCCTATCCCTGTGCCTACATAAAAACTTTTGATCACGTTTAAAAAACCATTATCGGCATAATCAATAAAACTTCCCAGCTGTACATCGGCATGGATCAATAAAGCTTTATACGCGTTTTTATAGATACGGCCAAAAGCATCTTTATCAGGCGTGCGGCCACCGCCCGAAAGCGTGCCAAACTGGTACTCCAGCGCGATTGGTACGTAGGGATTAAAATTGTAGGCTATGTTGAAGTTATAAATAGGGTGGCTGTCCTGTCTCTTAGTATCGGCATAAGCCCTGCCATAGCCAATGCCGCCGCCAATACCCCATTCATAATAGTTGTATCCATCCTGCGCTTTTGCTGCAAACCCTGCAACCGTTAAAACAAAAAACAGAATAAATTTTTTCAAAGCTAAATTTTAATCAATATTTACAAATGGAACATGCCGGATACGGTTGCCGGTAAAACTTTACTAATATAGAGCTTTATGAATTTTAATTCATCACTAAACTTTACCGTAACCGAACGCTTTTTACGTTACGTTACCATTGATACGCAATCAGACCCCTCTTCTGTTTCATTTCCATCAACAGAAAAACAAAAAGACCTGGCCCGCCTGCTGGTTGATGAGCTTTTGGCTATTGGTGTGGCCGATGCGCATATGGACGAGTACGGCTATGTATACGCTACTATACCTTCCAATACAAACAAACAAGTACCTGTAATTTGTTTTTGCTCGCACATGGATACCGCGCCAGATTGCAGCGGGAAAAACGTAAAACCTATTGTTCATCAAAATTATCAGGGACAGGATATTATATTACCTGATGATGCAACGCAAATTATAAAGCAGACGGAACACCCCGATCTGAAAAATCAGGTAGGTAATGATGTGATAACCGCCAGTGGTACCACCCTATTGGGGGCGGATAATAAAGCCGGTGTTGCCGAGATCATGGATGCCTGTTACCAACTGATAAACCATCCCGAAATAAAACACGGAGATATCCGCATATTGTTTACCCCTGATGAAGAGGTAGGCCATGGCGTGGATTATGTAAATATTGCCAAGCTGGGTGCTTATGCCGGTTATACCGTGGATGGCGAAAGCGCGGGTAATATGGAGAATGAAACTTTTTCTGCAGATGGGGCAAGGCTAACTATCAATGGCGTAAGCTCGCACCCTGGTTTTGCCAAAGGGAAAATGGAAAGCGCCATCAAAATTGCCGGCGAGATCATCGCGGCTTTACCTGACGACTTGTCGCCAGAGCATACTGAGGGAATGGAAGGATTTATCCACCCCGTAGCTATTGAGGGACATGTAGAAACCGCCGGTATTGATTTTATCATTCGTGATTTTGATGCCAAAAAACTAAACGATCATGCTGATGTAATCCGTAAAACGGCGGATGAGGTGCTAAAAAAATATCCGGCATCAACTTATAGTTTGACCGTGAGTGAGCAATATCGAAACATGAAGATCGTATTGGATAAGCATCCGGAAATTGTGGAGTATGCTATGGAAGCGATAAACCGTACCGGCCTTACCGCTAAATTATGCAGCATCAGGGGCGGTACTGATGGATCCAGGTTATCATTCATGGGTTTGCCTTGTCCCAATATATTTGCTGGTGAACATGCTTTTCACGGCAAACAGGAATGGGTATCGGTACAGGACATGCAGAAAGCCGTAGAAACCATATTGCACCTGTGTATGATTTGGGAAGAAAAAAGTTAATAAATTGAATATGTATACTATAAGAAAAGCTACCGTAAGCGATGTAGAAACCATCATACAAATTGCCGACCAAACGTGGTGGGTAACTTATGGTCCGATATTAGAAAAAGAGCAGATCACCTATATGCTGAATGAGATCTATTCGGCAGATAAGATCAGGAAGCAGATTGAAACCGGTGAGCAAATTTTTATATTCTTATTAGAAGAGGAAGAGCCGGTAGCGTTTGCTGCCTATTCGCCACGCGAAGAAAACGCCGACATTTATAAATTGCATAAATTATACTGCCTGCCCAAAACGCAGGGCAAAGGCTATGGCAAAGTACTGATCAATGAGGTGATCCAAAGAACTAAAGATGCCGGCAAAAAAGTGCTGGAACTGAATGTAAACCGCTATAACAATGCCAAAACCTTTTATGAAAAAATGGGCTTCGCCGTTGCTTATGAAGAAGATATAGCCATTGGTCCGTATTGGATGAATGATTACGTAATGCGAAAAGAATTATAGGTAAAGTAAGGCTTTTGGAATGCCACTTATAATGAATAGATTAGTGCTATTAACCTGAATTTTATGCAGCCATTCACAAGTTCAAGATCTAAACTAAAGTTAAAAATATTAGGTTGGTATCAGATAGTAGGAGGCATCGTTGGATTATTAATTACCATTTGGCTTTTAGCTCATATCGGCCAGATAAACGGGCTAATATTGTTGTTGCTTTTGATTGTCTTTGGGCTTTATAGTTTTTCTATTTACTGCGGTCGGCTGTTATTTACAAACTATGATAAAGGGCTTAATTTATCTGTGATTAATCAAATACTTCAAATAGCTCATTTTTCTATGCTCGGATACGCTTACCAATACGTATCTGGTTTAGTTTTTGAAATCGGAATGAGCAAAAAACCAGGGTTCAATTTGATTTTTAATTTCAATTTTACTAACTCCACTTGGCAACTGTCAGTTGGAACCAGTGACAGATCATTCGTTTTAGCAATTAACCTTGTGGCTATCGCTTGGTTATACTACATTGAAAAGCTAAGAAAGACTTTAAATGCCGAACGTGAAAGTTTTGAAAACCTGAGTACGGACAAGACTCCTCAAGCTGATGTAAACATTTCGGCTGTTGAATAATGACTTTATAAAAATTAAAAGAGAATAGCCCGATAAGGTCGATTCTTTATCAGATTATTTTTCAGCCCGCGATCGGTATTATCACCGTACCACTTTTATGTTCGTTCGTTATTAACATCGCATTTATGGTACGGTGATAACACCGACCTTAAGCTGAACGCCAAAACCTTTTATGAAAAAATGGGCTTCACCGTTGCTTATGAAGAAGATATAGCCATTGGTCCGTATTGGATGAATGATTACGTAATGCGAAAGGAATTATAGGTAATAAACGTATGTCATTGCGAGCGATAGCGTGGCAATCTCTTCGCGTTTATATATGCGAGGAGATTGCTTCGTCGTCCCTCCTCGCAATGACATTATTTATATATTCTACCCTACCAGATCTTAACCCGTTTATCAGGATCCAACCACATTTTATCGCCTTTTTTAATGTGAAATGCTTCATAAAACTCAGGTACATCAGTAAATGGCCCGTTTACGCGCATAAAGCCGGGAGCATGCGGATTGGTCAATATCTGGTTAGATAAAGATTCCTGGCGATCCTGCCCAAGCCAACCCAATGCATAGCCCAGAAAATAGCGTTGTACAGGAGTTAATCCGTTGATAGTTTTTCCTTCCTTATACTGTTCGGTTTTCTTAAAAGCATCGAGCCCTATCACAATGCCCCCGAGATCGGCAATGTTTTCACCCTGTGTAGCTTTACCGTTTACATGCAGGCCGTAAATGCTGTAACCGTTAAACTGGTTCACCAGCATTTGCGCGTGTTGGGTAAACTTCACGGAATCCTGTGGCTGCCACCATGCCTTCAAATTACCTTCGGCATCAAACTGGCGACCCTCGTCATCAAAACCGTGGGTCATCTCGTGACCGATAGTTGAGGCCGCTGCATAGCCATATATTACCGCGTCATCAATATTCTCATCCTTGGCGCCAGGAATAGTAAATATGCCTGCAGGTAATACAATCTCATTATTTGATGGATTGTAATAGGCATTATAAGTTTGTGGGGTCATGCTCCATTCAGTACGGTCGACAGGTTTGCCCAGTTTGGCTGCACTGTATTTATGCCAAAAGTTATTGGCACGCATTATATTTAAAGCATAAGGACCACGATTAATTTCCAGGGTCGAAAAATCCTTCCATTTGTCAGGATAGCCTACTTTTGGCATTACCTTGCTCAGTTTATAATAAGCCTTTTCTTTCGTTTGCGGACTCATCCAGTCCAGTTTTTCAATGTGTTCCTTAAAGGTGGCACGCATGGTTTCTACCAGTTTTACATAGCGCTCTTTGGTTTTTTCGGGGAAATACTCTTTTACAAATATCTGCCCCAAAACCTCGCCCATAACTCCGTTTTCGGTATCCAGTACACGTTTCCAGCGGGGTAGCTGTTCTTTTTTGCCGTTAAGGATAGTGCCGTAAAAGCGGAATAGCTCCCGGTCAAAAGGTTTGCTCAGAAATGATCCGAAACTGGAGACCAGGTTTTTGCGGAGGTAATTTTTCCAGTCGTCTATACTATAGGTGTGAAGAGCCTTGCTGAACGCCCGGTAATATTCAGGCTGACCAACTATAACGGTATCCACATTTTTGTAATCCATTTTTTCAAATGTCGGCTCCCAGTCTACCTCTGGCACCAGCTTACTTAAACCAGCCAGCGGCATTTTATTATAGTTGTGGTAAGGGTCGCGCAGATCTTCGAGTTTACGGCTGCTATCGGCCAGCGATTTTTCAAGGGCATATGTTTGTTTGGTAGCCAACGTAGCTGCGTCAGGCTGCAAACCGATCAGTTTAAATATTGCAGGTAAGTGTTTTTGCTGATAATCGTTCCGTACAGCAACGCTATGTGCATCTGTATTAAAATAATAATCACGATCAGGCAGACCTATACCATCCTGACCAAGCTGCAAAAGGATCTTAGCGCTGTTTTTAGCATCCTGCCCGGCATAGGTACCCAGGGGGGTAGTAACGCCTATAGTACCCAGATGTGCAAACTCTTCTATTAATCCTTTGATATCTTTTACCTGGTCAATTTTGGCCAGCTCGTCTTTAAGGGGTGATAATCCTTGCTTTTCGATATCAACAGTATCCATTCCGCTGAAATAAAAATCACCTATTTTTTGGGTATTACTGCCTTTGGGGGCACCGGCTTTAAGCGCATCCTCATTTATTTTTTTCATGCGGTTGCGTAACTCCTCTTCTACCACATTCCCTATTCCCCAGGCTGAATAGGCCGCAGGAATGGGATTTTTTTTGAGCCAGGTACCATTCGCATATTTAAAAAAATCATCGCCGGGTTTTACGGAAGTATCCATGTTTTTAAACACAGGGTCATTGTCGGCATAAATTTTAGTTTTATCATTACATGCGTTAAGTACAAGCATGCTCATGGCGCATAGGATAAGGGCCACCGGCGATTTTTTTTTGATCATAAAGATTTAGTGTATGTTATAAAATACAACGGATGTATGGAATAATAGAATTTGAAATAGCAATTTAATAAAAAAAATACCTGTTTAATAAATGCCTTGAAAAAAACCTGCCAATGAAACATCAAAATAGTAACAAACCTTCCTTAATGTGTCCAACCTGATATCAATTTTTCCGGATTCTAAGCGGGCAATATTGATGTTTGTTTCGGTAAAGAATTTTTCCTGGGTTACCTGATTCTGCCTTCTCAGGTTTTTGATTTGCAGCGCTACTTTTTTCTTAAAAGCTTCGTCAGAATTGTTAAGGTATTCAAAATCAGTAAGTAGCATAGGTGGTGTCGGCTTGGATTGTAGATTGGGAAATTACTCTTATAAAAAAATAAATAACTATAAGTATTTAAAATTGCGTAAAAATATTGATAATAATATATGTCGGAACAAATATTTACTGACGTTTAAGTTAGGGAAAATAAAAAATTGTGGCAACAAAATTGTTTAGTACAACTCGCCCTGCATTTGATCTGTGAAAAAATTAAAAAATCATCTACCAATGAAAAACTTTTTTTGAATTCTCAGACGCCCAAGTTGAGATTTTTTGTTCTTTGTTTTGGGTTTAATCAATAGTTTAAATTAATTAGGGGAAAGGGAGCTTTGAAAAAAGCTCTCTTTTTTTTATGTAATAAATTTGCTATGCGTGCATAGTAATTACTATATTTATTTTTTTAAAATATCATGCATTTCGAATTTACAGAAGAACAATTAATGATTCGCCAGGCGGCCCGCGATTTTGCACAAGCAGAATTAAAGCCAGGAGTGATAGAACGAGACGAGCACCAAAAATTTCCGGCCGAGCAGGTAAAAAAACTGGGGGAACTTGGTTTTTTGGGAATGATGGTTTCGCCACAATACGGGGGGAGCGGTATGGATGCTATATCTTATGTGCTGGTGATGGAAGAACTATCCAAAGTTGATGCATCGGCATCGGTAGTAGTTTCTGTAAATAATTCGCTGGTTTGCTATGGCCTGGAAAAATATGGTTCCGAAGCTCAGAAACAAAAATACCTGATACCATTAGCCAAAGGCGAGGTGATAGGCGCGTTCTGTCTTTCGGAACCGGAAGCAGGCTCAGATGCCACCTCGCAACGCACTACAGCCATTGATATGGGCGACCATTACCTGGTTAACGGCACCAAAAACTGGATCACCAACGGAAATTCTGCGTCAACTTACATTGTAATGGCCCAAACAGATGCCGCTAAAAAGCATCATGGCATCAATGCCCTTATTATTGAGAAAGGCATGGAAGGTTTTACGATTGGGCCCAAAGAAAATAAGATGGGTATCCGTGGGTCTGATACGCACTCTCTTATGTTTACCGATGTGAAAGTGCCTAAAGAGAACCGTATTGGCGATGAAGGCTTCGGGTTTAAGTTTGCCATGAGCACTTTAGAAGGCGGCCGTATCGGTATTGCCGCGCAGGCGTTGGGAATAGCCGCAGGTGCTCATGAACTGGCTGTTCAATACGCCAAGGAGCGTAAAGCCTTTGGTAAAACCATTGCCGATTTGCAGGCCATCCAATTTAAACTGGCCGATATGGCTACAGAGATTGAAGCCGCCCGTTTACTATGCCTTAAAGCGGCCTGGTTAAAAGATCATGGCAAATCATATACCCAGGCAGGCTCCATGGCCAAGCTTTTTGCCTCAGAAGTGGCTATGCGCACTACAGTAGAAGCCGTGCAGATACATGGCGGCTATGGTTTTGTGAAAGAATACCACGTAGAACGATTAATGCGCGACGCCAAGATCACCCAGATATATGAAGGTACGTCCGAAATTCAGCGGATTGTAATTTCACGCGAAGTTTTAAAATAGTGCCTTATTATTTATAAAGAATATGTCATTGCGAGCGCAGCGTGGCAATCTCGTAGAATACAAGGCCGTCTTGCATTGTTCGCGATTGCTTCGTCGTTCCTCCTCGCAATGACACGAGGGCCACGCGTCATTAGTAACGCCGTCGAAGCATGGTGGGTAGGCCTCCGAGCTCTACCCTTCGACGGAGCTCAGGGTGACATTCTTTTTTTGAGCGTTACTTATTTGTCATATCTTTTCATACGCTATAGTCCCCACAGGTAAATAGTTTTGAAATAGCTGCCGGTTTTTATACTTTTGACAAAGTATATCAACTTAGTAGACTATTTTTAAAAATGAACTATAGATCCATCGTTACAACACTGATACCCGTTTTAATTTTACAGGCATCATTCGCGCAAACCAAACTTAAAACCGGCATATGGCGTGGTGCCCTTAAATCGAAGTCGGGTATTGATATACCTTTCAACTTTGATGTAAAAGATAATGCAGGCAAACAAGAGTTGTTTGTGTTAAATAGTACCGAGCGATTGAAAGTAACCGATGTGGTTACCAAAGGCGATTCTGTATTTATCCACATGCCCCTATTCGATTCAGAATTTAAGCTGAAACAGGAAGCCGGTAATTTAAAAGGAAATTGGGTAAGGCACCTGGGCGAACGGGATGCTTTGATCGAATTTTCGGCAGAGCCAAATACATCATGGCGTTTTACCGCAACGCCCCAAAAGCCTGCCTTTGATATTAGCGGACGATGGTCTGCTGTGATTGGTGAGGGTGACCGGGCCGATACTACAGTTGGCGAATTTAAGCAAACCGGCAACAAACTAACCGGTACCTTTTTAACCACAACAGGCGACTATCGTTTCCTGGAAGGATCGGTATCGGGTAATCAATTATATCTTTCCTGCTTTGACGGTGGACATGCTTATACTTTTACCGCAACTATTAAGGATGCGCAAACTATAACCGAAGGTAAATTTGTAAGTGTAGCATCGGCCCAATCATGGACAGCGGTGAAAAATGCTAATGCTAAACTACCCGATGCCTATTCCCTTACTGCATTGAATCCGGGGTATAAGAAAATAGATTTTACCTTTAAGGATATGAATGGCAAAGAAGTTTCACTGCAGGATGCCCGCTATAAAAATAAGGTGGTTATTGTGCAGATATTAGGTTCCTGGTGCCCCAACTGTATGGACGAGACCGCCTTTATGGTAAACTATTATAAAAAATTCCATGCCAAAGGGGTAGAGGTTATCGGTTTGGCTTACGAACGTACCAATGATTTTGAAAAGTCAAAAAAAGTACTGCAACAGGTAAAAAGCCGTTTCAATGTGCCTTATCCCTTACTGATAACGGGTTACACCAGTAACAAGGCCGAAACGGCTAAAAGCCTGCCCATGCTGGCCAAAGTAGTAGGCTTTCCCACAACCATTATTATTGACAAAAGCGGCGATGTGCGTAAGATTCACACCGGTTTTAGTGGCCCCGGCACCGGCGAATATTATACCGAGTTTATCAGTGAGTTTGAAAAACTGACCAACGATTTGCTAAAGGGGAGCCCCCCGACCCCCTAAAGGGGGAGGATGTGCAAATATGCAAATGATCCATACCGAATAAGATATTAAAAGCATTTGCACATCTGAAATCTGCACATCTGCACATCAAAAAGCGCCCCCTTCAGGGGGCTGGGGGGCGAATGTTTGCCCTACACCAAAATAATCTTCCAACTCATTTAAAGTAGATGAACTGGTGGCGATATCTTTAATGATCATGCCTTTTTCCATCAACAGGATCCGGTCGCATACATCGGTGATGTGATTTAAATCATGACTGGATACAATGGTGGTAATACCTTTATTCTTATTCGCGTCCTTCAGCATATTTTTCAGCCTGAATTGCGTGCTGGGGTCGATATTGGCAAAAGGTTCATCGAGCATTAATAATTGCGGATTTTGAAGCAGGCATGATGCCACACCAACTTTACATTGATTCCCTTTTGACAGGTCGCGAATGTATTTGCCCCGGTTTAATATCTCGCCATTGAAAAAATCGCCCAAACCAGCCAGCGTTTCATCCACCTGTGCACGGTTTTGCTGATGTAGGCCGCCGATAAAATACAGGTACTCTTCCGGAGTAAGGTATTCAATCAAAAAGCCTTCATCCAGGTATGATGCTGTGTAGGATTTCCAGTTTTCGTGCCCTGCCACTACTTCGCCGTTTGATGTTATTTCACCGCTTTCGGGTAGTATCAGGTCCAGTATCATCCGGAATAGGGTGGTTTTCCCCGCGCCATTATTACCCACCAGGCCAACGCTTTCACCTTTGGCTATACTGAGGTGCGGAATGTCAACAACGGTAACGTCGTTATATACTTTTTTTAAGTTCTTTATCTCAATCATATTATTTATTTCTGAAGCCCTCGGCTATCTGGTATCTTTTGGAGTAATAGTCGGCCTCCAGTTGTTTTATCCAATAATTACGGGTTAGTATAAACAGAACGGCTATAATAGTCAGCGCAATTAGTCCCATATCCTGATGTTTAAAAACCATAAAGGGCAGGTAAATAAGATATGGTGCCAAAATGAGCGGGAACGACAATAACAATTGCGTTGCGCCAACACCCTCCCAGTTAAATGATGCGCCTTTTGACAGATCGATGCGTTTATAGTTGCGGTTAGCAAAAAACAATACCATGGTAGTATTGATGCCGATGTTCCATAGATACATCACAAAATGCACTGCTAATATCTTCCACCCAAAATAAACATACGGAGTGGTTAATAAAAAGGCTACGGTTGATACCATGGTAAACAGCAGGTATTTTGCCTTTAAAAAATCAGAGAAACTAATGTTACTCACCAGCAGGCCGTCAAAATGCGAGCCCTGCCAGCTAAACATGAACTGACCGTAACTGATAATAAATATACCGGTCATGAACATACCCACAAAAATATACATAGCCTGACCGTACTCCCTGTTGGTATAAAATATAAGCCCGTAAAACATAAAGAACAAACCCATAACCAGGGCCGAGCGTGGGCGTTTATTACGGAGTATCAGCTTTATTTCGTTGGCTGCCAGATCACCAACAGCGCCAAAGCGGGCAAGGATCGGAATATCGGTACTGCTTTTATAGTTTTTTATTTTGTGCGCGGTAAGCGTTTCCAGATACATGTTTTGTTTCAGGTACAGGAAGTTAAAGTAGTACATCACAATCCCTAATGCCAACGGCACAATGGCCAATGCCGGTATAGTAACAAAGCGACCGAAAAAAGCATAAGATATATCATGCAGGGAGTACAGGTGCCACCTAAAATCGCAGGTGGTGATCAATATCAGTACAGCAGCGGAAACCAGGAAAACCCAACCGTTTAAGTTCGATTTTCTTTTGATGTACAGCGCCAGGTAATTATTAAAAACGGTAAGCCCAGCTACAGCCACAATAAAAGCAAACGCGGTTATAAAACCAGAGTCGGGAGCAATGATCTTGAATATAAAGGGCAGAAATAATACAAATGGCCATAAGTTAAATACCGAAAAAACAGCGGTGAGCGCCAGATACCTTACCAGAGTATTTCTTTTAATAGGCAGGTGCAGATAAGGCTGTACCCTTAACGTGGGTAATTCCTGTAACTGCAGGCGCATCAACAGATCAAACAGAAAGTAGATCAGAAGGATACCACAGAATGATTTAACCAGATCATCATTGGTAAATATTTCGCCCAGGGCCTTATCTAAAAAGATGCCTACAAATAATACATTTAAAAATAAATAAAGGATAAGCAGCGCCATAACCACACGTATGGTAACACTTTTACCTGTGTTTTTTGATCGCCAGAAAGCTTTTAGTTCATGCCTGATGAAAGTAGATACCATGGGCTGTTTAAAGTATTAGGTTAAGATTGGGCTCAATATACAAAATAAGAAACAAGATATTTTAGAGTCAAGAAATAAGAGTCAAGAGTGTGAAAATAAAAACGCTTAACTTTTTCTCTTGTCTTAATCTTGACGCTTATTTCTTAATTCTCTCATCACTAATATTTATATCTGTCGCCCCAGAGCTTTCTTAGTTTTTCTTTTGATTCGTTCTCTTTGGCATTGTTGCCGGGTTGATAGATCTGGGTGCCGCGGATAGCATCGGGTAAAAAATCAAGATCGGTAAAATTGCCTTCGTAGCTGTGGGCGTATTTATAGTCTTTACCATAGCCCATATTCTTCATGAATTTGGTTGGCGCATTGCGCAGATGCAGCGGCACAGGCAGATCGCCGGTTTGACGCACCAGTGCTATAGCCGCCCCAATAGCCGTTGTAGCGGAATTACTTTTGGCCGATGTAGCCAGATAAATAGCTGTTTGCGATAAGATCAACTGCGACTCAGGCATGCCGATCTTGTTAACCGCTTCAAAACAGCTTTGTGCCAGTAAAAGGGCGTTGGGATTAGCATTGCCTATGTCTTCGGAGGCCAGGATAAGCATCCTCCGGGCAATAAACAGCGGGTCTTCGCCACCTACGATCATGCGGGCCAGCCAGTACACCGCGCCGTTAGGATCGGAACCACGCATGGATTTAATAAAGGCCGAAATAATATCATAATGCTGTTCACCGGTTTTATCGTACAGGGCCATGTTTTGCTGCACATGTTCCAATACTACTTCATCGGTTAAAACTATTTCAGGTGTATCAAAGGCATTTACCAGCAGCTCGAATATATTGAGCAACTTACGGGCGTCGCCGCCGGAAAGGCGGAGCAGTGCCTCATGATCTTTAATGACGATCTTTTTATCCTTCAATACTACATCCTCCTGCATGGCTTTGTCCAGCAGGTTAAGCAGGTCTTCTTCGGCCAATGGTTGCAGGATATATACCTGGCAGCGCGACAGCAAAGCCGAGATCACTTCGAACGAGGGGTTTTCTGTAGTGGCGCCAATGAGGGTTACGATGCCGCGTTCCACAGCGCCCAACAGCGAGTCCTGCTGTGATTTGGAAAAGCGGTGGATCTCATCAATAAACAGTATAGGTAATGTTTCGCCCAGTTCTTTCAGTTGCGATGCTTTTTCGATCACCTCCCGTACATCTTTTACACCTGAGTTAATGGCGCTCAAAGAAAAAAACGGCCGGTATAATGACTGTGAAATAATATAAGCCAGAGTTGTTTTACCAACCCCCGGAGGTCCCCAGAATAACATGGATGGCAGCGAGCCCGATTCAATGGCTTTACGTAAAACCGCGCCCGGCCCTACAAGGTGTTTTTGCCCCACATAATCGTCGAGCGATCCCGGGCGCATACGTTCGGCTAAAGGAGGCAGATTGTTCATAAAGGTAAAATTCAGAAAACTAAATGCTAAATCCTAAAAAAATTAGTAATTTAATCGGCGTTAGATCTTATTTTTCCTGGGATTTTGCCTGTTATCAATAAAAGCAATCAGTTCAATGCGTTGGCTTTTGGGTTTTACTCTATAAACCAACGAAACTTGTTTAATGATTACACCGATATGGGTATGTTTTATTCTGGCAGATTTACGAAACATTAATGGTTGAGTTTGTAATGTTTCGAGATATTCGTTTACACGGGTTGTAAAGTTGAAGATCTCTTTTTCTGTCCAGTGTTCTTGTAGATAAGCTATTCTTTTGCCAAATGTTTCAACAGCTTTTCTGGTCCATACTATTTCAATCCCCATTTTCCGAATAGTTTTACCACTTCGGCATGCGGTACAGTTTCGCCACGATCAGCTTCTGAGATACCCTCCAATATGTCTTTTTGCTGCTCAGTTCCCAGTTCATCAAACCAATCGGCTTTTCTGCCAGATAAAAAAGCTTTCACATCCATAATTAAACCCTCATCATTGGAGTTCAGGATAGTTTGTAAAAGACTCAACTTTTCTGCTTGAATGTCCATACCATTGAATTTAATGCTAAAATAATTATTTATTTTGTGAAAAGCACCAATTGATCAACATCCCCATGTTAAAACAGTTTAACCATTCTAATTACCATTCCATTTGTGATAAACTGGCGCAAGCTGATGCAGACCTGGCCAATATTATCAAGGCGCACGGTTATCCGCCCTTATGGTCGCGGCCCAATACTTTTGAAACTTTGGTACATATTATTCTGGAGCAACAGGTTTCGCTGGCATCCGCTTTATCAGCATTAAATAAATTGCGGGAGTATATACAGGAGATCACCCCGGCAAGGGTATTGCTTTTAACGGACGAAGAATTTAAAGCCTGTTATTTCAGTCGTCAAAAAACCACGTATACCAAATACCTGGCCGAGGCTATCATCAGCGGACAGATCAACCTGACCGAACTGGAACAATTGCCCGACGATGTTATCCGGGCCAAATTAACCGCCCTTAAAGGCATCGGCAACTGGACTGCCGATGTATACCTGATGTTTGTACTGCAACATGCCGATATTTTCCCCATAGGCGACCTGGCGGCAGTGAATGCGCTGAAAAGAGTAAAATCATTACCCAAAGAAACCACACGGGAAGAATTGATAGCTGTAGCCGAAAAATGGGCGCCATATCGTACGGTGGCCAGTATGTTGTTGTGGCATTATTACTTGTCAGCTCCAACCCCCCGGCCCCCTAAAGGGGGAGTGGATAAGCAGGTTGGCTCTTAAAATTGTGATATAAAAAACGCGCGGCTCCAAAGAGCCGCGCGTTAAAATAATATTTTCAAAAGCTCCCCCTTTAGAGGGCTGGGGGTTACACATTAAACAGCCCGTTCCGTTCCTGTTCCTGGTAATTTTGTACGGTTTCAATGGCGTTATCTATCACATCGCTCAGGGCGGTAATGAAGGTGCCGGGTTTGGCCAGGCTCATGGCGTGCTTTATCGCGTCAACTTCTTTGGGGACTACTTCTACCGGCTTGTTGGCATCAACAGATTCGATACCTTCTCTGAGTAAACCGATGATGTTTTCGGCGGTACGGCCGCGCAGGTGTTTTTCCTGGCGCAGGATGATGTAATCAAACATCTCGGCTGACAATTTGCCCAACTCACGGATGTCGTCATCGCGCCTGTCGCCGGTGCCGGCTATGATACCTATTTTGAGCGGAGAATCGATATGGCTTAAAAAAGCTTTAATACCGTTATAGCCATCAGGATTGTGCGCAAAATCGATCATAAAGCGGAAATCTTTGAACTCAAAGATGTTCATACGGCCAGGTGTTTGTGCCGCCGAAGGGATAAAGGTTTCCAATGACATTTTGATATCCTCGGTCTTGAATCCCCATAAAAATGAGGCCAATGTAGCAGCCAGCACGTTCTCGATCATGAAAGGCACGGTGCCACCAAAAGTTAAAGGAATAAGTATAGTACGCTGCACGCGGATCTTCCAATCACCTTTTTGAATGGTGATAAAACCATTTTCGCAGATAGCGGCTATACCACCCTTGCGGCAGTGTGATTTAATGATGGGGTTGTTTTCGTTTAAGCTGAAATAGGCGATGTTACAATCAGCCTTATTGCCAATACGTACGCAATGCTCATTATCGGCATTTAAAACGCCCCAGCCATCTTTCTTGACTGAATTGAGCACCACGCTTTTAACACGGGCCAGGTCATCAAGGGAATGGATGTCGGCCAGTCCCAAATGGTCTTCCTGGATGTTGGTTACCACACCTATATCGCAAAAGCCAAAACCCAGGCCCGAACGAAGGATACCGCCACGGGCGGTTTCCAGAACGGCAAAATCAACTGTAGGGTCGCGCAAGATAAACTCGCTGCTTACCGGGCCGGTGGTATCGCCCTTCAGCATCATGTTGTTCTGTACGTAAATACCATCTGAAGTGGTAAAACCTACCCGGTGGCCATTATTTTTTACAATATGGGCAATCAAACGCGTGGTAGTGGTTTTACCATTAGTACCGGTAATGGCAATAATAGGGATCCTTGCCGATTTGCCGGTAGGGTAAAGCATATCCAGCACATGGCCGGCTACGTTGCGCGGTAAGCCTTCGCTGGGTGCAATGTGCATCCGGAAGCCCGGCGCTGCATTTACTTCCAATACCACGCCGCCGTTTTCAGTCAGCGGCTCGGTCAGGTTTTCGGCCATGATATCGATACCGCATATATCCAGACCAATAATTTTGGAGATACGCTCGCAGATAAAAATATTTTGCGGGTGCACATGGTCGGTTACGTCAACAGAAGTGCCGCCGGTGCTCAGGTTAGCTGTTGATTTTACAAATACCTTTTCACCTTTGGTTGGTACGGTTTCCAGTGTATAACCTTTCTTTTCCAGCAGGTCGAGGGTATCACGGTCAATGTCGATAAGCGTTAAAACTTTCTCGTGCCCGTAACCACGACGTGGGTCGGCATTTTCTTTGTCGATGAGTTCCTGTATGGTGAGAATTCCGTCACCTATAATATGTGCCGGATCGCGCAGGGCTGCTGCTACCATTTTATTATCGATCACCAGCACACGGAAATCATAACCGGTAATAAAACGCTCTACAATTACTTTGTATGATATTTTGGCGGCATGCTGGTACGCGGCAATGGCTTCTTCTTCGGTTTTAATGTTGATGGAGATTCCGCGACCATGGTTGCCGTTAAGCGGCTTAAATACCAATGGGAAACCTATTTTACGGATCGCTTCGGCCACACCTTCCAAAGAGGATATCGTGATGCCTTTGGCAACAGGGATGGCCTGTTCCTGCAGCATACGTTTAGTCTCGTCCTTATTGCTGGCAATGTCAACAGCTATGCTGCTGGTTTTTTCGGTCATGGTGGCCCGGAAACGTACCTGGTTTTTACCGTAGCCCAGTTGTACCAACGATTGATTGTTCAGCCTGATCCAGGGGATATCGCGGGCAATGGCTTCTTCTACAATGGAACCTGTGCTCGGGCCCAGGCGGGTATTTTCCCGTATCTCGCGCATCTGCTGTATATCAGCCTCTAATTGCAGGGTATAATCTTCACCTGCTATCAGGGCTTCGGCTATACGGACTGCCGATTCGGCTGCAAAAACACCCACCTTTTCTTCCAGGTAGGCAAACACTACATTATATACACCTTTGGTTTTGGTTTCGCGTGTGCGGCCAAAGCCGGTATCCATGCCTGCCAGGGTCTGGATCTCCAAAGCGATATGCTCTATCACATGGCCCATCCAGGTACCAGCTACCACCCGCTGAAAAAATCCACCGGGTACGCCGGGCGAGCAGCGATGGCTGTACAGGCTGGGCAGCAGTTTTTCCAGCCGGTCATAAAAGCCCTCAATTTCGTTGGTGGGCTTATGCTCCATCTCCTGCAGGTCAAGCCGCATTTGTATTAATTTTTTACGACGGATGCTCCAAATATTTGGTCCACGTAACACTTGTATATTCTCGATCTTCATACCTTGTTTACAAAAATTTAAGCCGGCTTAATTTCTCTAAAACTATAAAACTTAATAGTGTAAATAAAACTTTTGAAGGTAAAAAGCATTAAATGTTCACAACAGCCTACGTTTGTGCGGGTTTTTATCTTAATTTGTATTTAAAACCGGTTGATTAGGTGAAAAAGTTGACGGAGTAAAAGGTTATTTATGGCATATTGCCCAATTTAGGCTCACTCGGTCGGCCTGATATAGCCCAATCAGCCCCTGCAACTAAACAAAAGAACTATGACTGTCCCGAAAGGAAAACTAATCATTATAGGCGGAGCTGTTGACATGGGAAGTAACGTGACCATCCAGGAGCACATCATGCAGCCCGACTATATTAAATTTTTTGAGCAGGGAATTTTAAAGCGAATTATTACAGAATCTGACAAACACGAAGGCTCATTAATTGAAGTAATAACCACAGCCTCGCAGATTCCGGAGCTTGTTGGCAATGAGTATGTGAAGGCTTTTGGGCAGCTGAATGTAACCAATGTAAACGTATTGCATATTAAAAGCCGGGAGGATGCGGGTAACCCTGAATATCTCAACCGGATTCGCAAGGCAGATGTGGTGATGTTTAGTGGAGGCGACCAACTGAGGCTTACAGCCATTTTTGGCGGCACCGAATTTTTACAGATCCTGAAACGACGTTATCAGAACGAAAACTTTGTGATAGCCGGTACTTCGGCAGGCGCGGCGGCGGCCTCCACACACATGATATACCGGGGTCAAAGCAACGAGGCCCTGATCAAAGGCGAAGTGCAGATCACGGCTGGCTTGGGTTTTATCGACTCGGTAATTGTGGATACCCACTTTGTACAGCGTGGCCGTATTGGCCGGTTAATGTACGCCGTAGCTACTAATCCCGGCATTTTAGGTATTGGTTTAGGCGAGGATACCGGTTTGCTGATCACCGAAGGCAGTATGATGGAAGCTATTGGTTCGGGACTAATTATCCTGGTAGATGGCCGTAATATTGTGGCAACCAATATTTATGACGTGGAGATGGGCTCGCCGGTATCTATCGATAACCTCAAAGTACACGTCATGTCTATATTTGATATATATGACCTCTCTGAACACCGTTTGATCATCAAAAAAACGGTGAAAGTAGAAGAGGGTGTTTTTATACAGGCTCCCGATAGCGATTTGTTGCAATAAAACCCCACCCAACCCTCCCCGGAGGGGAGGGCTAAAATAAAAAAAGCGTCCCTCTTTCCGCCGAAGGCGAAGAGAGGGTGGTCGAGCGAAGCAACGACCGGGTGAGTCGATCGCCGATAGGCTTACCGGATACACCCAAAATAAACCCATCACAAAAGAGTTATAGTTATACAACTTTGATCAATTAACTCAGTTTAATATGAAGATCATTATACACGGCGGTTTCTTTAGCGAATCGCGAACCAATCAGGAAGTAAAGCAGGCCAAGCAACAGGCTTTGAAAGAAATAGTAGAGGCCGGTCACAAATACCTGCAAACCCATAACGCGCTGGAAACGGTAGTATACACGGTTAGGTTGCTGGAAGATTGTGATCTTTTTAATGCAGGTACCGGTTCACAGATCCAGAGCGATGGCAAGATCAGACTGAGTGCTTCGCTGATGGATGGTAAAACGCAGCGCTTTTCGGGCGTGATTAATATCGAGGATGTTAAAAACCCCATTTGTATAGCCGAAAAGTTATTAACCTATGATGATCGGGTGCTGAGCGGCAAGGGTGCCCGTGATTTTGCTACCGAAAATGGCATAGGGTATTATAATCCTGAAACACCACAGCGCAGGCATGAGTATGAACAAAAATTGCGCGATTCTATACGCTTGGGTACCGTAGGCTGCGTAGCCCTTGATATTTATGGCGATCTGGCGGCGGCTACTTCAACCGGAGGTAAAGGTTTTGAAATACCGGGCCGTGTAAGTGATTCGGCCACTACTGCCGGTAATTATGCCAATGCTTATGCAGGTATATCCTGCACCGGTGTTGGGGAGGATATTGTAAGCGGTTCAGTCGCTTCAAAAATTGTAACCCGGGTTACCGATGGTCTGCCTATATCTGCTGCCACCGATAAATCATTGGATGAATTAAAGCCTTTTAACGGTTTTGCAGGCATCGTCGGAATATCAGCCGACGGTCATATTTATCATGCCGATACCCACCCCTATATGGTTTGGGCCTTGCATGACGGCGATGTAGAGGTTTTTGAATAGGAGCTGTTATTCATTGCCGTTGACTTTAGTCAACGGTAAAAGAAAGTATTAAGGCGGGCTTCAGCCCAATTATCCAAGCGGTATTTTGGCTAAAAGCCTCTTGTTTTTCAGTCATTATCCCGTTGACTAAAGTCAACTGCAATGATTTTTACATGCTACATAAATAGTCTGAATCAATTCAAGTAGCGTCTAAATTAAAATAATTAATTATAACATTAGGTTGCTTTCCTGCGTTAAAGGAGCTGGTTGCATAACAGCCCACATACAGGGTATTGCATATAATAATATTTATATTATTATATTTGTTTACTGATTAATTTAAATTAAACCCAGTTAAAAAGATTAAATGAGAATCATTTTACTTGTATTCTTATGTTCACTTAGCCTTTCTGCATCTGCACAGTGGTATAAGTACAACCCCTTCAGGAAGCATGAACGCTATCCGCAGATCGCGCTTTTGAAAGATCATTCTATCAAAAGACTGCCTGTTTCCCAGATCGCGAAACCTAAGATCTTGTACGCTAAAATAGAACGCACTCCATACGCGCTTTTCCTGATGGAAGCATCGGTAATGAAAACGGCCCAGCATAATATGCGTTTCCGGGTTTATAATTCGGCCAGTTATAACTTTAGTGATCTGGCTCAGATGTATCTGAAACAGAATAGGTTATCTGAAGCTAAATGGTATTTGCTGCAAAGTTTGCAGATCTCGCGCCAGCAAAATGATAACCGGCATACTATCACTAACCTCATTAACCTGGCCGCGGTAAAAACAGGCTATGGCGATTTCCCCCAGGCCAAGCAGGATCTGTTGGAGGCCCGTACCATTGCTAATTCATTGGGCCTTACCATGGATGTAGCGGCGGTTGATAAACAAATGCGTTACCTGGAAGAGAACAAAACCCGTTTAAAAACCGAGATCCGCTACGCCGAAACCCCTGACACTGACGCCACACCAGCTATAAAGTAAAATTTTTATGTAACAATAGCGTAAAATGCTGGTAGTTATATACTACAAGCAAAACATTATCGTATAATTGTTATTGTAATTAAGAGACAGTATTTCACTGTCTCTTTTTATTTACATTAGCAAATTAATAAAAGGCACAAGTATTGATGTTTTACACAAACCCCGATTTAACTACAGTAAAAGATATGTTGAAGAAAGTATATTTAGTATTGCTACTGGCTGCCGCGCTTGCTTGTAAAGCGTCGCCGTCAAAACCAATAAAAGTCCCTGGCTCCACCGATCTGCAACCTGATGAACAACAAAGCGTTGTTTGTAAGCAGATCACCTCATTGATATTAAACCATAACTATAAAAAGGTTGATCTGAATGATTCTATTTCAACCGTTGTTTTTGATCGTTACATTAAATTATTGGACGAAAATCATAGCTATTTTTTAGCATCGGATATCAAAGATTTTGAAAAATATAAAACAGTTTTAGACGACGACCTGAAAAGTGGCAACTTGAATGATGCGTTTTATATCTTTAATGTTTTTCAAAAAAGATATCTGGAGCATGTGAATTATTCCCTGGCACAGATCAATAACAATTTTGATTTCAATAAAAACGAAAACTTTGTTTATGACCGCGATAAGTTGCCATGGCCCGCTACACAGGCCGACATGGATGCCATGTGGACACAACGTGTAAAATACGATCTGCTGAACCTGAAACTGGCCACCAGCGATATGGCTAAAAACAAGGAAACACTAAAAAAGCGTTACCAGAATTTATTAACGCAAGCCAATAAGTTATCCAACCAGGATGTTTTTCAGTATTTTATGGATGCCTTTACCGAGGCTATAGATCCGCACACCAATTACTTTAATCCATCAAACGCGGCAAACTTTAATATCGAAATGTCGCGCCAGTTAGAAGGTATCGGTGCATCGCTGCTGACAGAGAACGAGTATGTAACTATTAAAACCATAGTACCGGGCGGACCGGCCGATAAAAGTCACCAGGTTAACATTAACGACCGTATAGTTGGCGTAGCACAAGGTAAAACCGGTGAATTTCAAAACATCATAGGCTGGAGGGTTGATAACGCTATTGCCATCATCCGCGGATCAAAAGGAACTGTGGTTAAGCTGGAGATATTACCTGCTGGTGCAAGTGCAGGAGCCAAACCTAAGGTTGTAGAATTGGTACGCGAAAAGATCATCTTGAAAGATCAATCGGCTAAAAAAGAAATACGAACTTACAACAGCAACGGTAAAACGGTTAAAATAGGAGTAATATCCATTCCTGCTTTTTATATCGACTTTAACGATTATAAAGCAGGTAACCCCAATTACAAGAGCACCACACATGATGTGAAGCTGATACTTGACTCCCTGAAACAACAAAATATAGATGGTGTAGTTATAGACCTGCGCGAAAATGGCGGTGGTTCCTTAATGGAAGCTATTGAGCTTACCGGCTTATTCATCAAAACCGGTCCGGTAGTGCAGGTAAAAGATACCCAGGGACAGATAGAGGTTGATAAAGACGATGACGCGGCAGTGGCCTATTCTGGCCCGCTAAGTATCCTGGTTGATCGTTTCAGCGCTTCGGCATCCGAAATATTTGCCGGTGCGATACAGGATTATGGCCGTGGTATTATTATGGGTACACAAACCTATGGTAAAGGATCGGTTCAAAGCGCTATTGATCTGGACCGCATCTTAGGTTCGCCGATACGCGATAAAATTAACCAGCTGGCCGGCGCGGCAACCGGAGGAAAAAAAGCCATATCAACCGGTAGCCAAAGTACCTATGGGCAGCTTAACTTAACCATTGCCAAATTTTACCGCATTAGTGGTAACTCAACACAGCATAAAGGTGTAACGCCGGATATTTCATTCCCATCATTAATTCCGCTGGATAAATATGGTGAAGATACCGAGCCTTCGGCTATGCCATTTGACATCATCCCCAAAACCGACTTTACTAAAGTGGGCAACTTTAACACGGTTTTACCGCAATTGCAGAAATTGCACGATCAGCGTATGACCACCAGCGACAGCTATAAATACATGCTGGAAGATATAGCCGATTTCAAAAAACACGATGCTGAAGATAGCGTAACCTTGAACGAAGCGGCCTTAAAGAAACAACGCGATGCCGACGAGAAGAAAGCCTTTGAACGCAATAACCTGCGCAGGATAGCTTTAGGATTACCGGCTCTTAAAAAAGGCCAGGCCAAACCAAAAGACGAAGATCTTGACTTTGTAAAACGCGAAGCCGGTCAGATCATGACTGATTACATTAGTCTGGAGCCCAAGCTAACAAGCACAAAGCCATAAGCCCACCAGCCCCCTAAAGGGAGTTGGGATGTGCAGATTGTAGATGTGCAGATATGCAAATAATGAGGATTAAGCGGAATATAAAAATCTGCATATCTGAAATTTGCACATCTGCACATTTTTGTTTTCTCCTTTCGGGGGAATAGGGGGCAAACCAATTTGCTTTCCGTAGGTTATGTTAACACCATGGCTAAGAAACCATTATTAGAGTTTACCGACCAGGGGATTTACTGTTCCCGGGGCAAGTTCTATATCGACCCCTGGAAACCGGTTGACGATGCCGTGATCACTCATGCCCATGCCGACCATGCCTATCCGGGAAACAAACGCTACCTGGCACATCACTTATCAAAAGAAGTATTACTTTACCGGCTGGGCGAAATACAGCTGCAAATCGTGGAATACGGTGAAACGGTAATGAAGAACGGCGTATCCATTTCGCTATACCCGGCAGGTCATGTGATCGGGTCGGCACAGGTTAGGGTTGAATACCAGGGTGAGGTTTGGGTAGTATCCGGCGATTATAAGGTAGAGGACGATGGCATTTCGGCGCCGTTTGAACCGGTAAAATGTCATCACTTTATTTCGGAATGTACCTTCGGCATGCCGGTTTATACCTGGAAACCGCAAGTGCAGGTATTTGAAGATATCAATAACTGGTGGCGCGCTAATTTACACAACGGCGTAGCTACTGTGCTGGTAGGCTATTCGTTAGGCAAAGCGCAGCGCATCCTGCAAAACCTGGACCTGTTTAATGGCAAAGTATACACACATGGCGTTATCGAAAATACAAACGAAGCCTTGCGCCGTAACGGAGTATTGTTAAATCCAACGGAAAGAATTACGCCTGACTCTGTTAAGGAGGAAGTGAGAAAAGGAATTGTCCTGGCGCCGCCATCATCCGTGGGTACGCCCTGGATGCGCAAGTTCCATCCCTATAGTTTTGGCTATTGCTCGGGCTGGATGGCCATTCGCGGGGCCAAACGCCGGCGGGCTGCGGATCGCGGTTTTGTACTCTCGGATCACGCTGATTGGAACGGGCTCATCAGCGCCATCGATGATACAGGTTGCGAAAGCGTTTACCTTACGCATGGCTATACCGCCACATTCGCCAGGTATTTAAATGAGATAGGCTTTGATGCTCATGAGGTGCATACTTTATACGGGGACGATGAAGGCCCCTCCAACCTCCCCGAAGGGGAAACCTCCTCCCAGCCTCCCCCAAAGGAGGATGAGTTTGACAGTTCTGATAAAAATGCTAATGAAGTCCTCCCCTTTGGGGAGGATTTAGGAGGGGTTTCATGAAAGCCTTCGCCCAACTCTTCTTATCGTTAGATGAAACCAATAAGACCAATGAAAAGGTAAGGGTATTGAAGGATTATTTTAATTCTGTGCCCGATACCGACAAAATGCACATGCTCGCCCTGTTTACCGGGCGTAAACCCAAGCGGCAGATCAATTCCACTCTGGTGCGTAACTGGGCCATCGAAGCATCAAATATACCGGCCTGGCTGTTCGAGGAAAGTTATCATGTAGTGGGCGATCTGGCCGAAACCATGGCGCTGCTGATGCCCGAAACTGCCAACAGCAGTAATAAAACCCTCACCGAATGGATAGCCGAGATCAACGCGCTGAATGATAAAACTGAAGCCGAAAAAAAGCTTTGGCTACTGGATTCATGGGCCATGTTGGATAGCCAGGAACGGTTTGTATTTAATAAACTGCTGACGGGCAGCTTCAGGGTGGGGGTATCACAAAACCTGGTGATCAAAGCGCTTGCTGATATTTCCGGACTGAAAGCTACCGTACTTACCCACCGTATTATGGGTAGCTGGATGCCCGAAACCTATCAATACGCCCAATTGATGGATGAACAGGATACCGCCGAAAATATATCACGGCCATATCCGTTTTTCCTGGCCTATCCTATACAGGAAACATCCGAAAAACAGAAAACACCTGCCGAGGTTGGCGCTGCCCTGGGCGATGCCGCTGATTGGCAGGCCGAATGGAAATGGGACGGGATACGTGCCCAACTCATCAAAAGGAGTGGCGAAATATTTATATGGAGCAGGGGTGAGGATCTGGCTACCGAAAAGTTTCCGGAGCTGCATCCATTTTTAAACGCCCTGCCCGATGGTACGGTGATCGACGGTGAGATCCTGAGTTTTCAAAACGGGCAACCCATGCCCTTCAATGTGCTGCAAACCCGTATCGGTCGCAAAAACCTGAGTAAAAAGATACTGGAAGAGAGTCCGGTGGCCGTGATAGCCTATGATTGCCTGGAATACAAGGGCGAAGATATCCGCTATAAAATCCAAACGGAAAGACGGGCCATACTGGAGCAGCTACAGGTAGTTACCCCATATCCGGAAGTGTTCCGGATTTCGGCATTAATAAAATTTGATACCTGGGACGAACTGGGAAGTATCCGGGAGCAATCACGTGCTATGATAGCTGAAGGTATTATGCTCAAGCGAAAAAACGCCGCTTACCAGGTAGGCCGCCGCCGGGGCGATTGGTGGAAGTGGAAGATCGATCCGCTGTCGGTTGATGCCGTGATGATCTACGCGCAGAAAGGTCATGGTCGCCGGGCGGACTTGTATACCGATTATACCTTTGCTGTTTGGGATGGGGATAAGCTGGTGCCTTTTGCCAAAGCTTATTCGGGCCTTACAGATGCCGAGATCAGCAAGGTTGATTATTTTATCAAGCGCAACACCATCGAAAAATTTGGTCCGGTACGTACCGTAAAGCCCGAACTGGTGTTTGAGATAGGCTTTGAAGGGATTAACAGATCAACGCGGCATAAATCGGGCATAGCCCTGCGTTTTCCACGGATATTGCGATGGCGGCATGACAAACCCAAAGAGGAAGCCGATACTTTAGATAGTTTAAGGGCTCTTTTAGGCGATTGATAATTTTATACCAGTTCACATAATTAATTTATTACTTTGCTGTACAAATTATAACAGCATACTGATGATCATTGTAAATAACTATAACGAGTTTGAAGCGCAATTAGGTAATGAACTGGGCGTATCCGACTGGCATATCATTACGCAGGAGCAGATCAATAAATTTGCCGATGCCACGCTCGATCATCAATGGATCCATACCGATCCGGAAAAAGCCGCGGTCGAAAGCCCTTTCAAAACAACCATTGCCCATGGTTATTTAACACTGTCGCTTATTCCGTATCTGTGGAAACAAGTGGCCGATATCCGTAACCTCAAAATGGAGATCAATTATGGTATAGAAACCCTGCGCTTTGCACAGCCGGTGCTGGTGAATGACAAAGTACGATTGAAGGTAAGGCTTTTCAACCTCATTAACCTGCGCGGCGTTACCAAAGCTACCATGGCCGTTGAATTGGAAATTGAAGGCCAAAAGAAACCCGCCTTTTCCGGAGATGTGGTTTTCCTTTATCATTTTATTGATTAGTTGAGGTGTGTATAAGTGCGGGTGTGTGAACGAGGTGCGTGAGGACAAAGCTATGCGCCTCACTCTCACACCGACACCCCGCGCTCTCATTCAGTCGCGCATCTCATATCCAATCCTGCTCTGGCACCGACACCCACTCCCACACTAACAAAGTAATCCCAATGCCATAAAAAGCCCCTTATAAACCCGGGCATCAACCCTATTATTACATTTGTGTTTATCATATTATGGACACAAAGAAAATCCGTTTAAGCGTGCTCGATCAGTCGCCGATAAGAAAAGGGGCTACTGCCGAGCAGGCCGTAAAAGAAACCATCGAATTAGCAAAATATACCGAACAGCTTGGCTATACCCGTTACTGGGTTTCCGAGCATCATAACACCGGCATCCTGGCTGGCTCAACACCCGAGGTGCTCATTGCCTACCTGGCTTCACAAACCCAGCGCATGCGTATTGGCTCGGGGGGTATCATGATGCCTAATCATAGTACTTTAAAGGTTGCCGAAAACTTCAGGATGTTGGAAGCGCTTTTTCCGGGTCGTATTGATCTGGGCATGGGCCGAGCGCCGGGTACCGACCGTATTACGGCTTCGGTGCTCAATCCCTCAAACCAGTTCAGGGAAGATGATTTTGTAGAACAGTTGACCGATCTGAACAATTATTTTCATGATACTTATGAGCCAGGTACCGTACAAGCCAGGATAAGGGCCATCCCGCAGGTGAAAACTGTACCCAACAAATGGCTGCTGAGCTCCAGTGGACAAAGCGGCTTATTTGCCGCGCACTTTGGTATGGGCTTCTCCTTCGCGCATTTTATAAATCCCAACGGCGGCCCGCTTAACGTAAAGCTATACCGCGAACGTTTTCAGCCATCAGATGATCTGGCGCAGCCGGAGGTGAACGTAGCCATATTTGTTTTTTGCTCGGAGGATGAGGAGAAAATAAAACAGCACCGGGCTGTGATGGACCACCGCTTTTTACAATTTGAAAAAGGCGGTCCCATTGTACCACTAAGTTATGCCGATGTAAAGGATGAGGTATATACCCCGAGCGAACTGGAGCGCATCAGGCAGAACAGCTATCGCGTAATTACCGGTACACCATTGGAAATAAAGAAAAAATTAACCTGGCTGGCCGAAGATTACGATGTGGATGAAATTATGGCCGTAACCATCACCGAAAACTTTGATGACAGGCTAAAATCATATGAATTGCTGGCCCGGCAATTTGAATTATAATGCGCTGAGTGTCAATTAAACTTCACACGTCATTGCGAGGTACGAAGCAATCCCTAACTATACAGAGTGGCTCTGCTGATCGGGGATTGCTTCGTCCCTCGCAATGACGCGTGGAGAGAGATAGCAGAATAGGGAAGATCTGAGAGGCAATTACCCATTCTGAATTATTTCAAAAAAGGCCATTCTTTTAAACATAGAATGGCCATTCTTGCGTTAAATAGTAATCATTCTGAAACTGTAAAAACTTTATTTCGGTTTTAATCGTATCTTTGGAAAGATTATAAATAACATTCAAATTCTAATTTATTTAATTCAGTGGTAATCATCATATTCTTTATAGCGCACTGGTTTTTGTCGCTATTCTTCCAAACGTTCTTTTTACACAGGTACGCTTCTCACAAAATGTTCACTACGAACAAGTTTTATGAAGGTGTATTTTACCTGCTTACTTATATCTGCCAGGGCTCCTCGTTTTTAAACCCACGGGCTTATGCCATTATGCACCGCGAGCACCATGCTTACAGCGATACTGAAAAAGACCCGCATTCGCCGCATTTTTTTAAGGATGTTTTTCAAATGATGATCTACACCTCAAAAAGCTACAGCATGCACGTTAAAAGGTTATCAAACCCCGAAGAACGTTTTAAAGGAAATATACCCGAGTGGCGTTTTGTTGACTACGTAGGTTCATCCATGGTATCGCGTATTTCATTTGGCATATTGTATATCGCTTTTTACGTGGTATTTGCCACACAATGGTGGATGTACCTGTTAATTCCGATCCACTTTTTAATGGGACCTATCCATGGCGCTATTGTAAACTGGTGTGGTCATAAATACGGTTACGCCAATTTTGACAATGGCGACAAATCAAAAAACACAACTCCTTTCGATTTTTTAATGCTGGGCGAATTGTTTCAGAACAATCACCACAAAAACCCCAACAGGGCCAATTTTGGCGCCAAATGGTTTGAGATCGATCCGGTTTACCCTGTAATGAAACTGATGCACTGGATGCGCATTATTAAACTCAGAAAAGCATATTTGTAAACTGAAAGCCGAAGGCAAAAAGCTTAAAGCGAAAAGTAAAGATCTCCAGATGTTTACTTTTCGCTTCTTTGTTGATGGCTTTTGCTTTCAGCGTCCCCTCGTATACCTGGGGTATAGTCGACTCACCCTGTCTGCGCTTCGCCGGACATCCCTCTCTTCACCTGCGGTGGAAAGAGGGGGATTTGGAATTGATAAAATATAAAAAGTTGTCATGCTGAACGGAGTGAAGCATCTTCTTCAACAAGCATGTCGCAGATTAGATGCTTCACTCCGTTCAGCATGACAAACTAACTATTTAAAATCTCCCCCTTTCGCTCCACACGCCTAAAGTCCTTTATCTTTGTTCCTTCTATCCTTAATCCCCCCAAATACCTATATTTGCCGCTCATAAAATTCATATTTCCAATGAGTATTTCTGTATTAGCTCAAAATCTGCGCGGCTCTGAGATCATCAAGATTGCAGGCGAGATAAACGAATTGAAAAGACAAGGCCAGAATATTGCCAATTTAACCATCGGCGATTTTGACTCTAATATTTACCCCATTCCTGCCGAATTGAAGGATGGTATTGTTGCGGCATATAACCACAACCAAACCAATTATCCACCGGCTGATGGGATGCTTGACCTGCGCCAGAGCGTTTCGACATTTTTAAAAAAGAGCTTTAACCTGGATTATTCTGCTAATGAAATACTGATCTCCGGTGGTTCACGTCCGTTGATCTATTCTACCTTTCTGGCTGTTGTTAACCCCGGCGAAAAGGTAGTATTCCCTTTACCATCATGGAACAATAACCACTACAGCGATCTGTTAGGCGCCGAGGCTATCATGATACCAACTACTGCCGAAAATAACTTTATGCCTACGGCCGACGAGATCCGTCCGCATTTAAAAGGCGCGGCATTGCTGGCTTTATGCTCGCCATTGAACCCTACCGGTACCATGTTTGCCAAAAAGGACCTGGAAGAAATTTGCGACCTGGTGATTGCCGAAAATAAAAGCCGTGCAGCAGGCGAAAAGCCATTGTATTTAATGTATGATCAAATCTATTCTCAACTAACCTTTGGCAGTTTTCAGCATTTTGATCCGGTTACCCTGCGCCCTGAACTGAAGGACTATACCATATTTATCGATGGTGCTTCCAAATGTTTCGCCTCTACAGGGGTACGGGTAGGCTGGGGTTTTGGTCCGGCACATGTTATTGATAATATGAAGGCTATTGTAGGCCACATGGGTGCATGGTCGCCTAAGGCCGAGCAAGTAGCTATGGCCAGCTTCATTACTAACGATGCCGCGGTAGGTACTTACCTGGCCGCTTTTAAAGCCAAAATTCAATCCAGCCTGAATGCGTTGCATGAAGGTTTCCAGTCTTTAAAAGCCGAAGGTTTTCAGGTAGATTCTATTCAGCCGATGGGAGCAATCTATTTGACCTTAAAAATTGATTACGCCGGCAAAACTACGCCCGACGGTACTATACTAAAAGACTCTGCCGATATTAACTTCTACCTTATTAAAGAAGCCAAAGTGGCCCTGGTTCCATTCTCGGCCTTTGGTACCGGCGATGATGTAAACTGGTTCCGCGCCTCGGTAGGTACTATCACTGCCGAAGATATTAAGGAACTGATACCGCGTGTAAAAGCCGCGCTGACTAAATTGGAATAGTTAATAATATTATAGTGTTGCAAAAGGCCATCATGCAAGCATGATGGCCTTTTTTATACCCCTTCTTTCACATGTCATTGCTTCGTGCCTCGCAATTGACGTGGCAGATATGGCGCATTATTTGTGTTAAATTATTCTACAAATAAGAAAATAAAACTTATCCAGGTGAAAATTGTTGACTATAAAAACAATATAAACATATATTCACTATGAAAAGATTAAGTTTAATGATGATGTTCGTGCTATCGGCATGGATATTTCAGGCATGTAACAACGGTGCCAAAACCGACAGCAAAGACAATGCTGACAGTGCAAATACCACCAAAGATACCACAACAACCGGAGCAACCGGTATTGCCGTTGACCAGGGCGACGCCAAATTTGCTACCGATGCGGCAAACGGGGGCTTAACTGAAGTAGCCGTAGCTAAAGTAGCCGAGCAAAAAGCCGTTAATCCGAAAGTAAAGGCATTTGCCGAAATGATGGTGAAAGACCACAGCAAGGCCAACGAGGAATTGATAGGCATCGCCAAAACCAAAAATATTACCCTGCCCGCCGCGCCAAGCGACGATAATCAAAAAAAGCTGTCGGATCTTTCGGCCAAATCAGCAACCGATTTTGATAAGGCTTATGTAGATGCCATGATCGATGATCATAAAAAAACCATCACATTATTTGAGGATGCCTCCAAAAACTGCAAGGATGCCGATCTGAAGGCTTTTGCCACTAACACCCTGCCGGTAATAAAAGGTCACCTTACCGAAATAGAGTCTATTCAAAAAGGATTGAAATAAACTGATAGATGTGCAGATATGCAAATGTGCTCATGTGCAGATGAGCTTCATTGAAGACTTCACAGTTTCATACTATGTAAGCCATTCTGTTAATTCTAAATTCTGTTAATTCTGATTCAGACAAAAATAATCAGAAATAATTGCGTATCTTTAGGTGTATCACACCCACGGCCCTGCTTGCTTTGAAAATTGTAAGCAGGGCCGTTTGGTTAAAGGAATAAAAAGGTTCAAAACAGATCGTTTGGTACGCAGTTCATTGATTGTCAATAATCAAATACTTTTTAAAGTTTTCAAAACGCATTAAAATCGCGTAGAGATTTGTTAAAAAGTGTTAAAATCGATGGTTTTGAATGAATTTTGAGCCGTTTTTGTACCGATTTTGATCAGAAATTTGTTAAAATTTGAGGTTTAAAAAGTATTTTTGAGATACACGTTGTTTGATTTTTGCAATAAGGCTAAAAAATAAATAAGCAAAAGCTTTCGGCCTTGGGCATTGAGCTTTCAGCTTGAATAAATTCTATCTATGTCATCAAAACCAATCGTTACCGGCCTTATGGCCTACGGCATGTCGGGCCGGATATTCCACGCACCATTTTTAACCACCAATCCTGGTTTTACCTTTAAAGCAGTGGTTGAGCGCCATGAAAAAAAAGCCGGCAAGGTATATCCCGATGTGATCAGCTACAATACCACCAATGAATTGCTGAACGATGAAGAAATTGAACTGATCATCGTTAATACCCCTAACAATACTCACTTTGACTATGCCATACAAGCCCTTAACGCAGGTAAACATGTACTGATAGAAAAGCCGGCAGCTGTAACATCGGCGGAAGTAAAAACCATGTTTGACTTGGGTAAAAAGCTGAACCTCAAGGTGATGATCTACCAAAACCGCCGGTATGATAGTGGCTTTATCTCGGTAAAAAAGGTAATTGAAAGCGGTAGGTTGGGCGAACTGATCGAAGTGCATTTCAGGCTGGACAGGTACCGGATGCCTATTGGCCCTAAAGTATTTAAAGAAACCAAAGACACTCCAGGCAATGGACTTACTTATGACCTCGGCGCGCATTTGGTGGATAACGCCATCAGCATATTTGGCAAACCGCTGAGCTATGTAAAAACAACAGCTTCGCACCGCCCCGGCTCGCAAGTTGATGATTATTTTAACATCCACCTTTCATATCCTAACCAGCTGAATGTATACTTAACCTCCGGATTGCTAATAGCCGAACATTTACCCGGTTTTGTTATCCACGGCACGCTGGGTAGCTTTGTAAAGCTGCGTACCGATGTGCAGGAAGCACAACTGGATGCCGGCATGAAGCCAACCGACGAAGGTTTTGGCATTGAACCTGAAGGCAGTGAAGGTAAACTGGTGCTGATGGGAGTTGATAATCAGAAAACAGTGGAATGGATAGCGTCAGACAAGGGTAATTATAATGGTTTATTTGACGCGGTTTATCATACCGTGCGCGAAAACGCGTTATTCCCAATAACCGAAGAGCAGATAGCCTGGCAGTTGGAGTTGCTGGAAAGTTAAAAATATCGTAAATATGCTTAAATGAAATTCTATATTAATCTAATGAAAAAGATATATCTGTTCCTTTGTTTGCTTGTAGCGGCTGGCTGTACACAGGCCCAAACCCTTGGTGCCAATACGGGCATTCCACCATATCATATATTGACTACTGATAGCGTGTATGTTACCCCGGCCAACCTGAAAAAGAATAAGCCTGTAATGGTGATTTACTTTCAACCTGATTGCGGCCATTGCCAGCACTTGATGTATGATCTGAAACCGCAGTTAAAAAACCTGCAGGATGTACAGATCGTGATGATAACTTTTGTTACGCAGCTAAAGGCAATCCAGGTTTTTCAGCGCGATTTTGATTTAGCCAAATATCACAATATCATTATAGGTACCGAAGGATATACTTATTTGGTGCAAAAATATTACCAGATAAAAAACACACCATATATTGCTATTTATAACCGTAATGGCAAATTATCGCAGTCCTATCCAATGGTACCAAGAATCCCAGTACTGATGGCGGCTCTTAAAAAAGTTTAAATCCCGGATGTGCGAATGTGCAGATTTTAGATGTGCAGATGATTGGAAGATTTTCATTCACTTTTTCATCTGCATATCTGCACATCTGAAATCTGCACATCAATTCATTGCTGCTGTTGCTGTTGAATGATCTCCATATGTCGTTGATAGCTGTTTTTGGTGTATTCGGTCACCGGTTGCAACGGGGCGGTTTCATGGAGGGTATGGTTATCGTAAGCAGGGGAGTTCTCATCATCAACCGTTACAGAAACTTCCAGTTTATGCCCCGACGACCCCTTATATACGCCTTTTACGGGTGAGCAGTCAGGGAAACTGCGGCCAACAGCCAGACGTACGTGGGTTTCATTAGCAATGCAGTTATTGGTAGGGTCGATACCCAGCCAGCCATAATCCGGGATATAGGCCTCGGCCCAGGCGTGGGTTGCACCTTCACCTCGCATGGAGCTGCTGTGAGTGCAGATATAGCCGCTTACGTAACGTGCCGGTATTTTGAGCAGGCGAAGCATCACCATTAAAATATGGGCAAAATCCTGGCAAACGCCGGCCTTTAATTTCCAAACCTCGTCGAGCGTGGTTTCAACGGTGGTAACGCCTTTAATGTATTCAAAGTTCTGATAAACATAATTGCAAAAACGAAGCGCTATCCGGTAAGGCGTATCGTCCTTTGAGCGTTCCTGGTCTACAATAACCTGCAGCTCGGGCAAGCCCTCAAAATATTCCTGCTTTAAAAAATCAATATAGGGTACCATATATTGCAGGCGTTTCAGATCTTCCCATTGCTGCTCAGGGAAAATATCGTTCACGGGCAAAGGGCGCTGACGAGTGATCACATCCAGTTTGGAGTTGATGAGCAGCTGAGAATGCTGCTCGCTATAGGTAAAACTGCCTACCTCGTTGCCATAATAATCAATATGAGTGTCAACAACCGGGTTGCCGGTAATATGGAGTTCCTGTTTTACCACATCCTGGTACTCATCTTTTATGGGGAAAAGAATGATCTGATTGGCACTGTCACGTACCAGGCCTTCATAAGTATAGCGGGTTATATGTTGTATTTTAAATTCAGGCATGATCTTCAAATTAAATTATGAATTGGCGAAATAATATTCGTTCAGGGAGTTCCCTACGTTGTATAATTCGGTCCGGATCTGGGTCAAAAAACCGTGCAGGCCTTCCTGTTTAATACTGCGCACCGAACTATATTTAATACGGCTTTGCAAACGCCCTATCTGGAACGACATTTCCCGGTAGGTATCCACATTGGTATCATTCTTCAATCTGTCGAAGTAACGCTGAATATTGTTGACCGCGTAAATAACCGACCGCGGGAAATCATTATTGAGTACTACCTGTTCCAGGATATTCTCGGCCTCAAAGCCCTCGCGATAGGTTTTCAGGTACAGCTCATAACCGCCTAAGGAAAGTAACAGGTGTTTCCAATAAGTGGTATCGGTGAGCAGGTTGGGATTATCACTTACGGAGCTGAACTTGGTATCCAGGATATCAACCGATTGTATGGCCCGTTCCAGGTATTTACCGATGTTCATAAAACTGCGGCCTTCGCCGCGTTCCATCGTAATCTCCACAGTGCCATAATATAACATCACCTGTTTTATTAAAACATCCAGCACACCTATAGGGTCTTCCCGTTGTAGGGCACGCTCAATCCGAGGGTCTTTTACCGTATGGTAATACTCATTGAGGCATTGCCACAGATCCTTGGTGATATGTTCCTGAACGCCGCGGGCATTTTCACGGGCCAGCGTAATAATATTGAGTATGGAATTAGGGTTGTTTTTACCCGTAACCATATATTTTAAAACCGACCGGCTATCGTTATCCAGGGTATCGGCATCGGTCTCATGAAGACCAACAAATATCCTGATCACCGGTTCCCAGGTAAATTCCTGTACAGTATCCTGCGATGAGGCGTAGTTTATTTTGAGCATTCGCAGCATGCCATCGCTGCGCTCAATGTAACGGCTTAACCAATAAAAACTTGCTGCAACCCTGCTTAACATATATCTTTTTATTTCGGATATCGAATTTTCGATTTCGGATTTATTTTCAATTATTACGATGCCTGTTTGATTGCGGAATTAAATAAGGAAGGTAATGGATATCCATTAAATCCGAAATAAAAATTCCGAAATCCCAAATCAGGCCAGCACCCAGGTATCTTTACTACCACCTCCCTGCGAGCTGTTCACTACCAGCGAGCCTTCTTTGAGGGCAACACGTGTTAGACCACCGGGAACTATTTCAATCCCATCCGGGCCGTAAAGCGCATAAGGGCGAAGGTCAACACGGCGGGGTTTTAATAAACCCTGCATATAACAAGGTGCCGCCGAAAGACTGATGGTGGGCTGAGCAATAAAATTGCGCGGATCTTTCAGGATCTCTTTTTTATAGTCGTCAATTTCCTGTTCAGTAGCGGCGTGGCCCATGAGCATACCATAGCCCCCGCTGCCATTGGTTTTTTTAACCACCATGTTGTTCAGGTTTTTGAATACATGTTCGCGCTCGTCTGGGTTGCCTAATTGGTGGGTGGGGACGTTCTTCAGAATGGGTTCTTCGTTCAGATAGTAGCGTATCATATCCGGAACATAGGCATAAACCGCCTTATCGTCGGCAACGCCGGTACCAATAGCGTTTACTATGGCAACATTTCCTTTGCGATAAGCGCCCATAATACCGGCAACACCCAGCATGCTTTCGGGGTTAAACACCAGCGGGTCAAGGTACTCGTCGTCAACACGGCGGTATATTACATCTACCTGCTGCAGGCCGGTGGTGGTTTTCATGTATACCTTATGGTTATTAACCACCAGGTCGCGCCCTTCCACCAGTTCGACGCCCATGAGGCGGGCCAGGGTAGTATGCTCAAAATAAGCCGAGTTGTATATACCCGGACTCAGCAAAACAATGGTTGGGTTTGATATTTGTCTGGGCGAAAGCGCCAAAAGGTTTTTATACAATATGGTTGGATATTCGGTTACGCTGCGAACCCCACATTGCGGCAACAGATCGGGGAATAAACGCTTGGTAATCTCGCGGTTCTCGAGCATATAGCTTACGCCAGATGGAGTACGCAGGTTATCCTCCAGTACATAAAAAGTACCGTCCTCATCTCGGATCAGATCAATGCCAGATATGTGTACATAAATATCATAAGGCACTTTGAGCTGATACATCTCGCGCAAAAAATGCGGGCAGGAGTAAATAATATCAATAGGTACTATGCCATCCTTTACAATAAATTGGTTGTTGTAAATATCCTTCAGGAACAGGTTAAGGGCGGTAAGCCGTTGTTTGATGCCTTTCTCTACAAAGGCCCATTCGCTTGCTGTAATAATACGGGGGATGATATCAAAAGGGAATATCTTTTCGATACCCTCACCGCTGTTATAAACCGTAAAAGTAATACCCTGGCTCATGAACAGGCTCTTGGCCAGTTCTTCCTTTTTGTTCAGGTCATCGGCCGATTCTTTTGAAATATACTCGATCACTTTCAAATAATGGTCGCGAACGCTGCAATTGGCGCCATACATTTCATCCCATACATCGCCAATGGGATTGTATTGGTTAAAATAAGCTGATTCCTCCATATAAAATCACAATTAATTAGAAATCTATCAATCAGTTATTTTTAAAAATGTAATTTATGAAGTGTTTTTGATAAAAAAGCAAGTTTTTATTAAAAAAAATCAATTATTTATATCAAATTTTCATTTTCGATAGATTTATACTTGATATTTTATTTTTTAACTCGCCATTTACGTAGTTATTAGCTTTTATTTTAGATAAATTATAGAATGGATTAGTTGAACTTAATAATGGGTCAAGTTTTATCTTTACATTTTAAATGTACGATGAATTTTAAGATCACTTTTCCGGCGGGATATAACGAAATCAACGAACTTGATGGTAATATTGATGTACACATCATATTGGAAAGCGGTGATGTGTTTGTGGCTACTTTGTTTACATTACCCAATATTCAAAAAATGATCGCCCAGTTTAATTCGGCAAGTTTCTGGGCCTCTGATATGATCATTGTTAAAAGTCTGGGCCATGAAACCATAAGGAAAGCTATACAGGAAATAATTGACGATGAGTACCTGGAGCATGCCTGTACACATATTGGCAGGATTGAAAAACGTTATCCAGGATTGGGTTTTGAGCAAATTCCGGATATGGCTGATGGCTATAAGCTCCTGGCAAACCGGGGATGAAAATACAACAAAGGGCAGCCGTATTAACAGCTACCCTTTGAGTAATATATTTAGGTTGAAAATTTAAACACGGATATAGATCTTCTTTTTATCCAATATCCAGCCCACGCACCAGCAAATAAGCATATAGCTTATAGCAAACAACAGTGAACCAATTGCTCCCGGGGCTATTACCTGGTAAACAGAAGTATTTATCCAATCGTAAAAACTGGTTCCTTTTACGCTGAGCATGTAAAAGAATATCACCAATATCTCGGACAATACATAAATGGGTAATGGGTTTTTACCCAAAATGGTAAAAAAACGGGTCCAATTCCCTTTATTCCAGTTGTTGATCTCAAGTGCGTAAACAAGGAACGAAAGGATCACCAGGTCAAGTCCGGTAGTCACCAACACAAATGAGCTTGTCCACAGTTTTTTATTAATCGGGAATACCATGTTCCAGCACAAGGCCAAAAATATGAACAAGGCCCCTGTAAGCAGCATTTTAGCTATGGTATCATAACCTTTGCCTTTTTGTTGTATGAATTTACCGGCGTAGTAGCCAATAACCACATTCACTATAGCCGGCAGAGTACTCAGGATGCCTTCGGGATCAAAGGCGATTTTTTCGCCGTGATACATGTGACTATCGCCCAGAATAAACTTGTCCAGGAATATACCGGCATTGCCGGTCATACTCAAGGGATCATTCGGGTCGCCAAAAACCAGTAACAAGATCCAATAGCCAACTAATAACAGAACAGATAAAACAACCACCGATTGCTTTGACAGAAAATGGATCATAAGCGAGGCAAAGCAATAGCATAACGCTATACGTTGCAATACTCCCATGATACGGGTATCTGCAATAGGTGATAAGGAAATGTGGCCTCCCTTTAAATTAAAAAATGGGAACCAATACATGAGGTAACCTATTAAAAAAATAAGCAGGGTACGTTTAAATATTTTGCCTAAAACCGCGGCATTACCCATTTCCTGGTAACGTTTCATGGAGAAACTCATGGCATTACCCACTGCAAACAAAAAAGAAGGGAATACAAGATCAGTGGGCGTAAAGCCATGCCAGGCAGCATGTTCTAATGGCGAAAACGGAGCAGCGCCGCTACCTGGCGTATTTACGATGATCATAAAGCAGATAGTCATGCCACGAAACACATCGAGCGACAAAAACCGCGTTGATGATTTATTCATAATTTATTATTTAGGTTTGGTGTGCTTAAAAAGCAGGTGCATGATAAGCTATAGTTCAACCCTTACCTGGACGAATTATCCGGGTAAGGGTTGAATGAATTTTTATTAATAACCTGAGTTTTGTTTAAGTACAGGGCTGCCGCCACTTGCACTTAAATCAATTTGTCTTTGCGGGATAGGGTAGTAATCATTTTTACCCTTTACATACTTTCCGCTTCTAAGGTCGGTTGTAACAGTGTTTTGATATTTAAAGTAGTTGTTCAGCTCGGTATCGGCAATACCCCATCTAACCAGGTCAAAAAAGCGGTGCCCTTCCATCGCTAATTCAATTTTACGTTCAAAATAGATGGCTTTGAGGGCGAAGGCCTGGCTGGAAAATGCACCAACGGGATATGCGCTTACTTTATAATTTGCCGCTGGTATATTGGTAAAACCCTTAGTAGGATTTGCAGGATCTATGTAGGTATGTACAAAGCCAATTGGATTTGCAGCTCTGTTACGTACTGTATTTACATAATTTTCTGCCTGATTCAGGTTGCCCAGTTGTGCCTCGACTTCGGCAGCCATTAAGAGTACATCGGCAAAGCGGATCACATTATAATTAATGGCCGAGCCCGGTGCCCAGGAGTGGTTATCGCCGTCGGTATTTTGGGTTGCATTCCAATAAACATTTTTTATTGGCGAGTAGGGGCCAGCATAGCTTTGATCCCTTACCCATGAATCGCCGGGATGTATACCCCAGTCAAGATACGGAATACCCCGGCGGCCTGCTGTCCAATCCAGGCGGGGGTCAATATTATCCGCATCAGGCGTAAAATCATCAGATGACGACAAATGCATATCATTTTTTATAGGATGGCTATTGAAATCGTCCAGGTAAGGCAAGCCATTTTTATCAGTACGGAAGTGGTTAACCAGATCTGCTGATGGCTGATAAAAACCGCAGCAAGGGAAAGGACTATCCGTGCCATATGGGAAATTCAACATATCGCCGTTGTTGGCATTGGTAGGACCATCCGGGTCAACATTGGCTGCCATTTGTATAGCAAAAACGGCTTCTTTTGAGTTTTCGGTCTCCGGTGTAAAGTTATCATCAAATTTATCATTCAAGCCATATTTAAGGCCATTTGAAGTAACACCATTTAAGATAACATCGTCAAATACGGTTTTTGCCTGTGGGTATTTTTGTTCGTACAAGTAAGCTTTGGCCAAATAAGCGCCAGCAGCCCATTTATTTACCATGCCTGCGCTGGCTTGCGTTGAAGGCAGATTTTTATAGGCAAAATCAAGATCAGCCTCTATTTTTGACCATACATCGGTATTGTTAGGCTGATTAAAGTTAGTGGTGGTTTCATCGATATAAGGCACATTTTTAAAGATCTTTCGCAGATCAAAGTAATAGTGTCCTCTTAAAAACCGGGCTTGCCCAATGATATTGGCTTTTTCGGCATCGGTGAGGGTAGGCACCTTGGCTACTACCTTTAAAACCGTGTTGGCCCTTGAAATGCCTTCGTAATCAGCCTTCCATTTACTGTTATAAAAAACGTTGGTCGGGTCGCTGTAAAACTGCATAATGGGTTCAATCTCAGATACGTCGCCGGCTATACTGCCTTTATTGGCATCGCCGCCGGCCACGCCACCTAAAACCCAGTTATCCGGAGAAGTTTCCCAGGGGTTACCACCGCCAATGGCCGATGTCCCAGCCATGCCATCTAAAGCGGCATAAGTACCTATAAGCAGGCCATTAACACCATCTTTTGTTTGAAGCAGCGGAGACTCCAATGCTCCTAAAAGAGGTTTATCCAATGATTTTTTACATGAACTGATTGATATGGCAAGCGCCATACTTAAAGCGATATATATATTTGTTCTCATTGTAATCGTGCTTAATGATGAATTATAATGTTAAACTAACACCAAATAAGAAGGTGCGGGGGCTTGCATACGTGCCTTCGTCAATTCCGAAAGTGGTATGCCCCTGACTGTCCGGCTGTCCCTGTAATTCAGGGTCGATGCCGGAGTACCCGGTTATAGTAAACAGGTTGGTACCGGATATATATGCTCTTAGTTTTTGAATACCTAATTTTTTAAGACCGTTTGGTGAAAAGGTATAGCCTATCTGTGCATTACGCAGGCGTACATACGAGCCGTTTTCAACAAAATATGAGTTTGGCTGCGAATTGCTGCTAAATGAAGAATTAATTTCCTGTATTGGCGCCTTAGCGTTGTGGTTTGTTGGCGTCCAGGAGTCATAAAGCGCGGTTTGACTTTTTGCTGTTGTGAACGAGGAGTAAAAATCTCTCCAGCGCTTAACGTTGTTCCATATTTTATTGCCAAAAACGCCATAAAATAACGCGTTAAAATCAAAGCCGGCATAGGTAACGCCCAGGTTTAATCCCGAAGTGAATTTAGGGTTTGGATTACCGATAAAAGTTCTGTCGGCGTCTGTGATCTTACCATCGCCATTAACATCTGCATATTTGAAACGCCCAACGGCAACATCGGTTTGATAAGTGGCATTAGGATCATTTGAAGCTTGTTGAACTTTTGCGTTAGCCGCATCTATTTCCTGTTGCGAATTCCAGAAGCCCACTATTTTATAGCCGTAAAATTCGCCATAAGAGTGTCCTACCTGGTTGCGTACAAAGCCTACGTCAAAACCCCTTGTATTATCACTATCAAAATAATTGGCGTCGTTGGATACTTTGGTTATTTTATTGCTAAAAGTAGTGATGTTAAATGTAGCGTTAAACCCAACCTTATTTACTTTAAAGTTGGTAGCCACACTGGCATCCAAGCCGTCTGTTTTCATTTTTGCGATGTTTACAAACGGTGGCGCGCCGTTGCCGATAGTACCTAAAACCTCAGGATTGTACAACAGGTCACGGATATCTTTGCGATAATAATCAACTGTAATGGTAATGGCGCTGTTCAGTATAGAAGCGTCAAAGCCTATGTTGGTGTTGGCGTCTTTTTCCCATTTAGCGTTGGGGTTACCAATTTGCGACTGATAAAAACCCGCTACAACATTGTTGCCTCCGTTAAGCGCATAATAAGACTGGCCTACGGCGCTGCTAAACGCATCAAACCGGTTTGATGAGGTGATGTTAAGCTGGTTACCCATAATACCATATCCACCACGTATTTTTAAATCATTAAGCCACGTAGCGCCTTTCATGAAGCTCTCCTGAGATATTCTCCAGCCTGCACTGAAAGCCGGGAACCAGCCGTATTGATGAACTTGTGAGAAATTGGAAGCCCCATCACGACGAACAGTGGCATTGAAAAGATACTTACCATCAAAGATGTAGTCGGCCCTGGCAAATAACGAGAACAGAGATGATTCGCCACGATAGCTGTAGTTACTGGCGCTGCTCACGTTACCTGTGCTTAAATCAACATAGTTAGGGTCAAAACTGAAATATCCTTGTCTTGCACCACCAAGGTTGCTGGAATAGCTCTGATTGGCTTCAGAACCTACAACTACTTTAATATCATGCTTGTTAATTGTTTTATGATAAGCTAAAGTATTGGTCCAGGTCCAGTTATAGTTACTGTACGAGTCCTCGTTATATTGATTAGTTTGTGAGTTCTCTACGTTCTCATATTGAGGATAAGTAAAGCTATGAGCAATGCCCGAAGCTGTTTCACCACCAAAACTGGTTCGGATGGTGAAATCATTTAAAAAATCGGCTTCCGCAAACACGTTTCCAAACAGCCTGTAGGCCAATGATTTATTGTTTCTTGTACGTTGCTGCATAGCTACGGGGTTAAAGGCATCGCCTAAGCCAGATCCGTTATCACCGGCGTAGTTGCCCTTAATATCATATACCGGAATGATGGTTTGCTCCCTGAAGGCATGCGCTATAACCGCATCACCATTATTGTAACCAACTTGTGGGTTATTGACTATAGAATAAGCCAGGTTTTCGCCAATACGCACATGTTTGTTGAAATTGTGCTGACTGTTGGCACGGATGGTGTACCTTTTTTCGTAAGTATTGATCAACGTACCTTGCTGGTTGAAATAATTTAATGAAAATAAGTAGCTGCCCTGTTCATTGCCAGAACTTACGGCCAGGTTATGGCTGGTCATAGGGGCGGTTTTAAATATTTCGTGATACCAGTCTGTACCTGCTTTATTCGCTTTGGTGATGCGGTAAAAGCTGTTATAGTCATCAGAATTGGTATAATTTGGATTTACATAATATAGGGATGGATCGGTAGTCGGATCTCCGTTTTTTGCACCTGCCGGTGAAATGTAATCGGGTAAAGTATAAGTGGAACCCGTACCGTCTGGATTATACTGATCATCCTTGAAATCGGTAACACCAGAATTTGTCTGAGCCAGGTGTTTTAAGTCGGCCAGTTCCTGCGGGGTTAGCGTATGCCATACGTTACCGCCTTTGGGTACTTGCCTGCCATAATAAGCATCATATTGTATTGTTACTTTGCCCTTGCCTTTTTTGGTGGTAATGATAATTACACCATTTGATGCACGCGCGCCATATATAGAAGCTGAGCTAGCATCTTTTAGTATTTGAAAGCTTTCAATATCATTGGGGTTAATGGTGCTGATATCCTGTGTTGGTATACCATCAACCACATATAAAGGATCATTATTGCCAAAGGAATTGAATCCCCGTATACGTACCTGTGGTTCGGCGCCTGGTTGGCCTGATCCGATGATAGTGACACCAGATGCCTGGCCCTGCAACTGGCTACTGACCGAACCCGAAGCTTGTTTGTTCATAGCTTGTACATCAACTACAGCCACGGCGCCTGTCAGATCCTTTTTCCTTTGTGTTGCATACCCTACTACCACAACCTCATTCAGCGATTTTGATTCTTCTGCCAGGGTAACGTTGATGGAGGTTTTACCATTAACGGGTATCCGCTGGGTGGTAAAGCCCAGGAATGTAAATTCCAGCGTACCATTACCATCCGGCAGGGTAAGACTGTATTTACCATTAACATCAGTTACTGTGCCTAATGAACTACCAGCCAGTTTAACGCTTACTCCAGGAAGCGGTGTGCCGCTGGCATCTTTAATTACCCCGGTTACGGTAACCGTTGCAATGGCTTTACCATCGGCAGGTTTAATGATAATAATATCGTCAACTACCTGGAATGTCAATGGTTGGTTCTGAAGCACATTTTTCATCACCGTTTCGATGCTGGCGTCTTGCAGCTCTACGTTTATTTTTTTGTCTGCGTTTACCTGGTCAAGCCGGTAAAAAACGGTGTATTTACTGTTTTTTTCTATCTGCTTGAACATCTGTTTTAACGAGATGTTGTTAAGATTAAAATTGTAAACGTTTTGTGAATAAACGGCAGCATGTATGTGCATTATACCCGTAAAGAGCAAAACAGTAACAAGCTTCATAATTTTAATGGTTTTTTGCCATGCATGCGCAGGCCATACAGATTTTCTGTCAAAATTTATCATAAATTTGTGTTTGTTAATTAGTTAATACTATGCTTCCCCAAGCGTAGGGTATTAGCTATTAATTTTTTACATAGCCCGGAGTGTTAGCGCACACCGGGTTTTTTATTGAAAAGCGAGGGAGTTATTTTTTTGCCATATATTGTTTTTTAATGGTTAAGTTGTTATGGTTGATTAGTTGTTTCTGGTAATGGTTACGGTATTTCCGTTTATGGTATAATCAATGTCGGTATTTCCTTTTATCAGATTCAGCACTTTATCAATCGATGCCACATTCTTAAAACTTCCGGAGTACCTTATGCTTTGCAGGCTGGCATCATCCATAACTATTTTTACGTTATAATGGCGTTCCAGCACTTTGGATATTTCGTCAAGCGTGTTACCATCAAATACCAGCAGATTTTCTTTCCATCCGTCGTATTTATCCATTTTTGCCGAATCGATCTGTAAAACCTGAATCTCATTCAGATCTTTAAGATCATGCTGATCATCGGGTTTATAAGCGTATTTTTCTTTCTGCTGCTGATAATATATGCGCAATACCTGCCGCGGCTTAACATATATACGGCTCATTTCGCGGGCATTGTTATCAATATTGCCTTCAACGGAAACCTCTCCTTTAACAACCGTTGTTTCAAAGAAAGAGTCGTTCGGGTACGATTTCAGATTAAACTTGGTACCGATATCCCTGATGGTATAATTCTTTGTGTTAACAATAAAGGGAATAGTTTTTTTGCCAGGTGCTATTTCAAAAAATGCTTCGCCTTCCAAATAAACTGTCCGGTTATTTTTACCAAAATCAGTGTTGTAGTTCAGTTTGCTGCCCGCGTTTAACCAAACAAGCGTACCATCTGTTAAAACAATCTTTTTAATTCCCCCTTTGCTGGCAGATACCAATCGAATGCTTTGCGCATTTTGTGAATAATGCCGTATTAAAAAAAACGAAAGCACACTAAATAGTGCTACAACGGCTGCTATCTTACTCCATTTATATAATTGCCTGTACTTTGTTTCCTGTGGTATTATTGACAAAAATTTTTGATATGCTTTTTCTTCATCCACAAGCTCCGGTTTCAGGTACATCATATTTTGCCAGGCTTCATACAACTGGGCAAAATACTGCTCATTTTCTGGATGTGCTTTAACCCATTCCCTTACCCGGTCTGTTTCCTGTTCATCAGCCTCGCGGGTAATGTACTTTACTAATAATTGTTTTATCTCTTCGTTATCCATTCTTGTTATAATAGCAAGACAATTAAAAAAGGGCTTACCCTCAAAGACTTAGAAAATATTTTTTATAAAAATTCGGCAGAGGGCTTTAAAAGTCCGGAATAATTGTGTTTGTGCTACACTGTGCAGAATGTTTTATAATTACCTTATCATTATTTCCATATTAAATTTGAAACATTTAAATTTTTTTATCTAACTTGTTAAAGTTTTTTAAAAAGTGCTTCATTTTGATCTGATTATGAATAAATGATTACTAAAAGCGACGAAATCCTTATTACTAATCTTACGCAAGGCGACACAAAAGCTTTTGAGGCTTTATTTAAGCTTTACTATACCCGGCTTACGCTTTTTTGTAATCGTTTTGTAAATGACCTCTCGATTTCTGAAGAAATTGTTGCTGATGTTTTCACACTTTTATGGGAAAAAGGCCATGAGGTTACTTTTTCAAGTTCCGTAGGTTCTTATTTATTTAAAATGGTTCAAAATCGGAGTCTGAATTATTTGAAACATCAAAAAATAGAGAACCTATACGTAGCTTATCTGGAAAAGAATAATCTTTTTGATGAGGTGCGCAACACCGTAGAAAGCGGGTATGAAGAAAAAGAATTAACCCGCCAAATTAACGCGGCTATCAATACGCTGCCCGAAAAATGCCGTGAAATTTTTGTAATGAGCCGTTTCAGCGATATGAAATATAAGGAGATTGCCAGTAAACTCAATATCTCACCAAAAACTGTTGAACGGCAGGTGAGCATTGCGCTTGAAAAATTAAGGCAAACCTTAAAACATGTTACCTACATGTTTTTTCTATAGCAAACAATTATTCTTCCTTCAAGAAGTTAAGGCTTCCAGCTTTTTAATATCGCGATAGCAGATGTAAAGCGGGATAATGCCGAAAATGCCAAAGCAGCAATCAATAAAACGCCAATAAATAGGGATGCCACGTATAGGGCCGGCGATGAAAGCCAGCGGAAACACCATAATGCAGGCGATCATCCCGAACTGTATAACCCAGATATTTTTTACAGGATCTTTTAAAGGGCCGATAAATACCATGGCTATGACCAAGTGACCAAATGCCAGCCAGTCGGTACCGTAACTTAAATAAGGATAGTTTTGATTAGTGGTTTTTACGGCGAGGTATACTTTCATGATCCAGGGCTGCATAAAGGTTGAGAATGATTGCACATGTGCTGCAAAAAAGCCCAGTTCGGTTTCTATCGGGAAGGCAGTCACGCCGCTCAATACTAAGCCGATGATGAATATAATGATCCAAGTTTTTACCTTTTTGCGTAATTGCTGCTCGTGTTGAACCATGCAGTGAATGTAGCGGTTTTATAAAATTATTGCCCGCAGTATTTCTTAATAAAACTGTCGGCTTTATCGCTTCCTATGTTGCGGATAAAGGTCCAGTCGGTACAGGCGCCTTCTTTATCGCCCTGTTTTAATTTCTGATCGGCTTGTTTTAGCAGGTCGCTGATCAACTCGTCATCAAAACCCAATTGTTTTTTTAAGGCTATAATGGTAGGCTCCTTACTGGTATCGGCCTTGCCTTTATATTTGTTGATATAATAATTGGTAACGGCGTTCTCCAGTTCCTGCCGGTTCTTATAATCGTCGATAGCGGCTTGCATATTGTTAGCGTCAATAACGCCACAACGGGTTCTGTCGGGGTCAAAACGAATAGGTTGTACTAAGTTGGTATTCTCATTATAATCGGTAGGTATGGTCCAATGGCCAGATGTTAATTTAATAACCCGCAGAGCTTCATCATCCAGATCAATACCCAATCCATGCTGCACGCTGGCACTGGTAACATTACCTTGGCGATCAAGCCGGAAGGATACATCGATGGTACCTGAAATACAATTTCTGCTGGAATATTCGGGATAGACAATTCTTGTTCTTAAAAAATCCATCAGGGCATTTTGGCCACCCGTGAAAGCGGGCTGGGCAACAGCCGTAAGCGCGGTGGCCGCTGTGAGCAAGACGAATATAAATAAACGCTTTATCATAATATAAATATCGACAATAAAACGGATATAAAGTTTAATTCAAAAGTCGCTTTTATTAGGGTCTTAAAATCCCAGGACGAGACCCGGATCAGGAACATTCAGGCTGTACTTTTCCTTTTCAGAGTATTTGCATACACCGGGGTAATCGCCATATTTACCTTCCATATCATACATGAGCTGAAAGTGCAGGTGCGGAGGCCATTGACCATTCTCCTGGTTATTACCCAGCGTGGCTATCTGTTGGTTTTTATGGATAGGCATACCAACGGTCAATCCAATTAAACTTTTACGACTCAGGTGCCCGTATAGGCTGTACAGGGTTAAGTTATCAAGGTTATGCTGTAATATAATAGCGGGACCGTAATCACCCAGGTTATTATTATCCTGAAAGCTATGCACGGTACCATCAAACGGCGAATAAACGGGTGTACCGGCATCGCCCCAGATATCAACACCCAGATGCAGGCGGCGCGGCTCGTTATCCGTATCAAAATGCGGACTTACGGCATAAATGGTACGGTGCTCCATATAGCCGCCAATACCATAGCGGCAATTATTGGTTTTTAACTTTTCACTTACCCAACCACTAAATTGCTGCGTATCTGCAATAATGGTCATGTTGAGCTCGGTGTTGGCCGCGGTAAAATCCAACTGAAAAAGCCGGTCGGTGCCGGCATTATAGTCAACCACTTTGCCAATGGCAGTGGGGTTGTTTCGCAAATAAGTTTTTAAACGGGCATGCGGGTCCATCCGGCAATATTATTCGGTATCGGGCTGGCGCTCTTCTTTGCTTAGTTTTTCAAATATCTTGTCCATACGCTCTACGTATTCGCTGGTATCATCCACAAAAAATTCCAACTGAGGAATGATCCTTACCTGGTCTTTAATTCGGGCACCCAGTTTATACCTGATCTCGGAGGCATGCGATTTGATGGTTTGCAAGGCCAGCTGCAGGTTGTTGTTGCCAAAAAAGCTTAAAAATATACGGGCAATGGCCAAATCGGGGGTTACGCGTACTTTAGTAATGGTTACCAGGGTATTGGGCAAATAGTTCATGCCTTCGCGCTGAAATATGGCGGCCAGGTCCTGCTGTATTACTCCGGCGAATTTTTGCTGACGTTTTGATTCCATAATAATTGGTTTTCAGTATCAAGTAGTTAGTATCAAGTATCAAGATTTAAAAGGTTATCAATAGCAAAAGTAGTCTCGATACTTGATACTAACTACTTGATACTATTTAGTCATTAATTGCAAATATCCTGAGGGATCTCTTTGGTTATTTTTATAACTTTCTTTACAACCAAGGTGCTGTCATACTCAGACCCCATACCTTCTTTTCCTGATTTTGATTTAAGGCCTTCTACCTCAACATATACGGGCTCGTAAGGTTTTTCGAAATTAAGCTGCGAATATTGCAGTTCTAACTGGGCCGAACTGTCGGCAACCCAAAATTCTCTGCCGCTATCGCAATCCTTGAATGATTTTATTTCGGGGCCAAAACTGTATAATCCTTTAAAAACCGTTTGCTGGTTGGTTTTTGATGGGTTCCGGTTACATGAGCATGCAGCAATTAAAACAAATAAGAACGCGAAATATTTAATACACCCAACATGTTTAGTCATAAGTCTAAAGTTATAAGTCCGAAGCTTGGGAAAAAGAACTTTCGGCTTAGTACTTCCGACTAAAGACTGTTGGCTTGATACTATCCTCATACCGCAAATTTACAAATCCTGTTTGATTTCATCTAAACCTTTAATACTTAATCGTGCGCTGATGCCTGATGCTATTACAGAAATGATGCCAACTGTTAAAAGCACTAGGCCAACATCAACGGGGTTAATATCAACCGGGTAGGCATCAATTACCGACATCTGCGCGCCCATTTTTATCCAGCCAAAGTGCTGTTGCAGCAGACAGAATATCAGGCCTAAAACAATACCAGCAATACAGCCGATCAACGATATCATCATTCCTTCAAAAAAGAAAATGCCTTGTATGGTCTGCTTGTTGGCGCCCAGGCTGCTTAATATGGCAATGTCCTTTCGCTTATCAATCACCAGCATGGTTAACGAACCAATGATGTTAAATATTGCTATAATGAGCACGAAGGTAAGTATCGTGAATATCGACCAGCGTTCATAATTCAACGTTTTATATAGTTCGGTGTTTTGCTGCTTCCGATTTTTAACGGTGAATTTAGTGCCGATATCATCTGTTAATTTGTTTTGGATCGATGTCAGATCTGTACCTTTTTTATAGGTAAGTTCAATGGAGGATACTTCTTTGGGCTGATCGAGCAAATCACGGGCAAACTCCAGGGGTGTTACCACTATATCATCAAACTCCTGCTGTATACCAAATACACCGGATGGATTTATAGAGCGAACCACAAACTCATTAAGTGGATTATCCGAACTTTCTGACCCTCGCCTTGGCGAATATATTTGTATGGGTGAAAGCTCATCATGAACATTAATGCCCAGGTTATTTTGGATAGTGGCCCCAATAACCGCGAAGTTGCGCCCTCCGCTTTTTAAAGTGAAGGAACCTACTTGCACGGTGCTATCCAGTTGTTTGTTTTTCAAAAAATCGTCACTTACACCTTTTACGGTCGCCAAGAAAGTTTTGTCGCCATATTTGATCAAGGCTTTTTCCTGCAGTACCTCAGTGTAGGAAATAAGGCGTTTATCCTGATGTAGGGTATTGAAGTAGGTAGTGTCCGGATTAAAAGTTTTACCAAAACGTGGTTCTATCTTTATTTCGGGTGTAAAGTTGCTATACAGCGAAAGGATCACTTTTTCGAAACCGTTGAATACCGACAAAATAATGATCAGCGCCGCGCTGCCAATTAAAACACCGAGCATCGAAATACCCGAAATGATATTTATAGCGTGCATTTTTTTGCCCGAAAATAGGTACCGTTTAGCTATATATACCGAGGTGTTCAATTAGTTTTGGAGTTGTAAGTTGCAAGTTATGAGTTGCGAAGGACTTTTGACTTTTTAATTTTGACTTTTAGTTTAAAAACGGGTTGTTTTGTTTTTCGTAACCGATGGTAGTTTCGGGGCCGTGGCCGGGATAAACCGTGCAATCATCGGGCAGGCGAAACAGTTTTGTGGTAATGCTATCCATCAATGTGCTGAAACTTCCGCCGGGCAGGTCATACCGGCCAATGCTTAATCTAAACAATACATCGCCGCCTATCAGGATATTGGCTTCCTTATCATAAAAACACAACGACGCAGGTGAATGGCCAGGGGCGAAGATCAAATGGAGTGTGGTATTACCAAACTGTATGCTGCCGGTTTCAGGTAGGAACTCATCAGGCAGGGGTGATGCTTCATAACGGATGCCCATTTGTGGCGCGTAGGCTACCACTGCTGCCAACACTTCCGACTCACCGGCATGGAACTTTGGTTTTAGCCCGTATGTGTCAAATACAAATTTGTTACCCAGTACGTGGTCAATATGGCAATGGGTGTTTAAGAGGATTACCGGCGTTAAATTATTATCCTTTATAAAATTGGTTACCACATTTTGTTCGGAGGCGGTATACATACCAGGATCAATGATCACACATTCGCCGGTTTCATCGTATAAAAGGTAGGTGTTTTCCTGGTAAGGGTTATTTACAAATGATTTCACTTTTGCCATGCCGCAAAAGTAAGGATGTTTTTTGATTTCGGATTTCGGATGTTCGATTTCGGATTTATTTGGCTGAGCCTTGATGATCTCCAACTAAAGGAAAGTTGATTTATTACTGCGTCTTAAAGGCAAATCCGAAATCGGACATCCGAAATCCAAAATTTAATCTTCCACCAACTCCACCTCGGCAACCGGACTAAACAGGTAAACTCTTTTGGTGGCTATCTCTGTGCATTTAAAACGCTTGCGTAACTGTTCTTCCTTACGGAAAATACGGCCGCCTTTTATTTTGAACAAGGCTTTCAGAGGGACTTTCTCTACGGTAAGTACAGATTCTTTTGGCGCGTCATATTTGCGCAGGGATCGGTACAGGTTCAGATCTGAGCAGCTGGAGGCCGCCGGATTATTCAGATAGCTGGTGATGGCATGTTTTACATCGGCGGGGAAAATATCCTTTTCAAAAAAAGGCTGCATCATTTTTTTAAAATTAGCTTTCCACTCAGTGCCGTGCGGTTTGGCTTTTTGTTTATGCTCGTTCCAGGTATGCAGGTGTGCAAACTCATGCACCGTAGTTACCAGGAAAGCGTAGGGGTTCAAATCGTAATTAACGGAGATGCGGTGCCCTTTACCGCCGTAAGGCGAACGATAATCGCCAAATTTACTGCCACGGTTGCGCGAAATTTTAAACTCACATTTAAAGTAATCAATCCAGCGGCCAATCAGGGGCGCAGCGTCTGGCGGAAGATACTTTTCTAAAACTTTTACTTTATCCAATTTTTACCTCAACACAAATATAGGGATTTCATCAGTTCATAGTTGATGGTTCATAGATCATAGCCAGAAGTTTTTAAGTAATTACAAAGAGATTATTTTTGCTATGATTCGGAGGTCAAATAGCTATGAACTATGGTCTATCAACCATGAACCAATATTATTTCAGCCAATGGTAAACGATAAAGCTGGCTGTATAGGCCAGAGCCGTCATGTAGGCAAACTGCACTGCGGGCCAGCGCCAGTCTTTAGTTTCGCGGTACACCACGGCAACGGTGCTGGCGCACTGCATGGCAAAGGCATAAAACATCATGAGCGAAAATGCCACAGCCAGAGTGAACACCGGCTGCCCGGTATCAGGGTTAGTGGCACTGTGCATTTTTTGCTGTACCGATTCCATTTTATCTGCGTCGCCTTCCACACTGTAAATGGTGGCCATTGTGCCTACAAACACTTCGCGGGCAGCAAAAGAGCTGATGAGCGCAATGCCAATCTTCCAGTCGAAACCCAGTGGTTTGATCACTGGCTCTATCACATGACCAAATACGCCTGCATAGGAGCTTTCCAGTTTTTCTGAGGCGATAACCTTAGTCAAACTATCGGGCGTCATGGTTTTGGTGTATTGTGTTTGATGATATTTTTGATCGATCCTGGCAAAAGTATCCCCCGGACCGTATGATTTCAATACCCATAATATAACCGATACGGCTATAATAACCTTGCCAGCCTGCAGCACGAATGTTTTGGAACGGTCATACATGGTAAAGCCTACATTTTTCCACCGCGGCATGCGGTACACAGGTAGTTCCATGATAAAGTAACCGCGTTCGCGGGCCTTTAAAATAAATTTCATAACAAAGGCTACCGTAACTGCCGATACAATGCTGAGCAGATACATAGCCGTAAGTGCCAGGCCCTGCAGGTTAAATATCCACCATACATTACGGTTGGGCACCACCAGCGCAATCATCAGGGTATAAATAGGCAGACGAGCAGAACATGCTACCAAAGGGGTAACCATAATAGTAATCATCCTGTCTTTCCAGTTTTCGATGTTGCGTGTACTCATGATAGATGGTACCGCGCAGGCAAAACCACCGATAAGTGGTACAACCGATTTGCCGTTGAGGCCAACCTTACGCATCACCTTATCCATCATAAACGTAACACGCGACATGTAGCCGGTATCTTCCAGTATAGATATCAGGGCGAAGAGAATAGCTATCTGCGGTATAAATACCATTACGCCGCTTAACCCCGCCAGCACACCATCAACTATTAAACTTACCAGCGGACCGGCAGGCAGAACCTTAGTGATTAGGCTTTGCAGCCAGAGAAAAAGATCCTCGATCAATGACATAGGATAGGCCGACCAGGAAAAAATAGCCTGGAAAATGAACATCAATATGGCAAAGAAGATCACAAAGCCGAACACTTTATGCGTAAGTATCTTATCAATTTTATTGCTTACGGTTTCGTCATGAGCCGTTTCGGGCTTTTTAACGGTATCGTACAGTAAATCGTTGATGAAACTATACCGTGCAATGGTTTCTGCCGCCTGTGATTTTTGCGAATGGAAAGAAAATTCATGTTCCAGTTTCTCAATACGGTCGCTTTGCTCGGCCGAAAGGTAGCTCAGCGTTTCATGCTGATGCGCCAGCTGCAGGGCCAGATATGGGTTATCGATTTTCAGATCGTTCTTGATCTGTGCTATAATTTGCGGGGCAATAGCTTCAACATCAATGGTGTCTTGCTGCAGTGCAATTTTATTGGTGTAGGCGATCGCGTTTTTAAGTTGATCGATCCCTTTGATCTTGCGTGCCGAAATGGGAACAACCAGCACTCCTAATTTTTTAGCGAACTGATCAATGTCGATATCAATACCCGCTTTTTTAGATACATCGATCATGTTTAAAGCTACAACTATGGGTATTTTCAAATCGGCTATCTGGGTATAAAGCAACAGGTTGCGTTTAAGATTGGAGGCATCCAGTATCACCACGATCAGATCGGGTGTTAGTCCTTTGGCTTTATCCGCCAAAACCGAAAATACGATGGATTCGTCTTTACTTTTAGGATAGATGCTGTAAGTACCGGGCAGGTCAATGATCTCGGCAGTACGGCCATCAGGCAGCTGGCAAAAGCCTGTTTTTTTATCAACAGTAACCCCCGGAAAATTTCCTATTTTTTGATTAAGACCGGTTAGTATATTAAAGAGAGTTGATTTACCGGTGTTGGGATTTCCTACAAGTGCAACTCTTATATCGGCTTTCAAATTTTACAAAACTACTGCAATACGATGGTGGAGGCTTCAAATTTACGCAGACTTAACTGGTAGCCCGAAACATGGATAGCAATCGGGTCACCAAGAGGCGCAATGCGTGAAATTTTAATCTCTTCGCCAGGCAGGCAACCCATTTCCATCAGCTTTACCGACATTTCCAGATCAGTAAATTCCTTTACAATTCCTATTTCGCCTACTTCAAGTTGTGAAAGTGTCATCGTATAATTTTAAACCACAGCAAATGTAATCTTATTTATATTAAATCCAAATAACAACAGTGAAATTGATGTGCAAATGTGCGGATGTGCAAATATGCAGATGCGAAATGATAAAATGATGACAAGGGAATGCGGATTTCAGATTACATACACGCGTCATTGCGAGGTACGAAGCAATCCCCGATAGGCAGAGTCACTCTGTACAGTATAGAGATTGCTTCGTACCTCGCAATGACGAATCGCGAGTTAAAAGCCGTCTAAGATAGGTAAAATCTACCCCATCATCTGCACATCTGCATATTTGCACATCTGCACATCAGAAAAATGGGGACAATTACAGCTTTTTTTGAATATGCCGCATGATGACAGGCTCGTCACTAATAAGAGTGCCCCTAATACAATGAATTTATTTTTTACCATAACCCGTTGCTCCTAATGTAACCAGTACTGCAAACATACCCATGCAGGTACCCAGGGTATCTGCAAAAAGATCACTCCAATCGGCGCTGCGCCAAGTAAAAATGGTGAGCTGAAGGATCTCTATCAGCCCACCAAAAAAAATGGCAACTATTGTAACTAAAACTATTTGTTTATACGAGAATCGTTCTGGTTTTTGTTGCCTTATTATTCCGTTGCAAAAAAGTACTACCAGCGTGAAAAAGAAGCCGGTATGCGTCAGTTTATCAAAGCCCGGAAAAAACATAGGCTCCTTATCTACATCGCCTAAATTAACCGCGCACATCGTAAAAACAAATAAGGCCCACAAAATAGTGAGCCCATGAAATTTTAGAAATATTTTCATTTAAGCATTTACCAAAGCCTCGTAATCTTTAGCCGATAAAAGTGAATCAACAGCGCTTGCATCAGCAAGTTTAACCTTTACTATCCAACCGTCGCCGTAAGGATCTGTATTCACCAGCTCGGGTTCCCCGTCTAAAGCCGGGTTCACTTCTATAATGGTAGCGGCAACGGGTAAAAACAGGTCAGATACGGTTTTTACAGCCTCTATCGTTCCAAAAACTTCATCTTGTTCGAGTGCTTTTCCTTTGGTAGGAACATCAACATAAACAATATCACCTAATTCGCCTTGTGCAAATTCGGTAATACCTACAGTTGCTTCCTGTCCTTCAACCCGTATCCACTCATGATCTTTAGTGTATTTTAACTCAGCTGGAAAATTCATATCGTTAATTTTGTGAGCCCAAAAATAGTAAAACTTTGGGCTATCTCAATATTTTAAGATTTATTGTAAAAGGAGATACGAAAGGGGCCTGGGTGGAGCGATTCCCTCCCCACGGGCTACTGTGTGGACACATCTTTTAGTTGTAATCTTGATAGAGTAGCCATCCTTCATAAACGT